>JAGQIK010000033.1 GCA_020431405.1 Myxococcales bacterium | reverse complement strand
TCAGGTCGGGGGCGGCGAGCGTGATCGCCCCGCCGCCGGCGCCGCCCAGCACCGCGCTGGCGCCGCCGCCGCTCGAGCCCATGTCGATGGCGACGCTGGTCGTGGAGCCGTTGGCCGGACCGCCGCTGCCCGGCGTGTCGCTCGAGTCGCGACCACCGAGGCCGCCCTTTCCGCCGTACCCGCCACCACCGGCGCCGCCGTTGGTCGACGTGCCGCCGCCGCCGGGGCCGTTGCCGGCGCTGTTCGCAGCGCCACCGGCGTAGCCGGCGAAGTCGCCGTCGATGGTGCCGGCGATGACGATCGAGCGTGCGGTGATCGACAGCGGCGCGCCGGCCTGGATCGTGAGCGTGTCGCCGCCGCGCAGCGTGAAGCGGTCGTAGGTCTTGTTGCCCGTGAGCGTGAGATTGCCGCTGCTGACGAAGTCGTTGACGAACACCGCCGACTCGCTCGACGTGCTCTGCGCGCCGGCGTTGCCGTAGAACATGTAGATCGTCGTGACCTGCCCCTGCGGCACGCTCTTGACGCGCACCCAGACCTTGCTCGTTCCGCCCGCGTTCCAGCTCTCGATGTAGTGCGGCACGTCGAAGGTGCCACTCAGCGCCGACTGCGTCGAGAAGCGCAGGTCCGCGCCGCCCGCAGCCGTGCGCGCGTAGTCGATGGTCGTCGGCGTCAGCGTCACCAGCACTGGGTAGTCGCTCTTCGACGCGGTGAGCGCCGCGCCGTTGATGTCGACACCCGAGCGCCAGGCCCAGTTGACGATGGTGAACTGCCCCGACACGCCTTCAGCCGCGCTGGCGGTGTCGCGCACCTTGACCACGTAGTCGCTGCCGCCCGGCGTAGCGCCGTCGATGGTCCAGTTGGTGCCGCCGCTCGGCGGCTGCGCGGCCGCGATGTCGGCGACCTTGGCGCCCGCACGCCACAGCTCGACGGCGACCTGCGTGATCGGCCCGCTCGACGTCCACGTCACGGCGAGCTGCGCTCCGGCCGCGTGGCTCGACGCCGCCGCGGGCGCGGTCACCGAGATGCTGAGGCCCGGCGGGCTGTCCGGCTGCAGCGTGTCGGGCTGCGGCACAAAACCGTCGGGCTGCTTGCGGCTGTCGGGGAGGTAGATCCCCTCCGACCCGCCACCATCGCCGGCGGGCGTCGTGCTGCCGGCCGCGCAGGCGGCGAGCGCCGCTGCCGCGCTCAGCAGCAACCAACTACGACCAAGCCAACTCACGGTAGACCTTGATCGTAATGGTTCGGGCCGTGAGAGGCTAGTCGCGATGGCCAGTGCCGACGAACGCGGCGAGCTGCTCGCCAACGTCCTGCAGAACCCCGACGACAGCGGCGCGTGCCAGGTCTACGGCGACTGGCTCGCCGACCACGGCGATCCGCGCGGCGAGCTATGCCAGATCCAGATCAGGCTCGCTGCAGCGAGCGCCGGCGACGTGACGCTCGACGCCGACGAACGATCCGATCTCGAGCGGCGCGAAAAGAAGCTGCTCGCGCAGCTGCGCAAGGCGTTCAACCGTCGCTACGCGACCAAGGGCACGCGCTGGGTCACGCGGCTGGGCATGATCCGCGAGCTTTCCATCGACACCGCCGCGTTCATCGCCCACGGCGAGGCCATCGTCGCCGAGGAGCCCATCGAGACGCTGGCGCTGTGGAAGCTCTCGCGCGAGATGCTCGCGCCGCTGGCGCGCTGCCCGGCCCTGGCGCGCATCGGCGAGCTCGTGCTGCGCCAGCACCCGCTGCGCGCGGAGGTCGCCACGCTGCTCGCCTCGCCGCACCTGCAGCGCCTGCGACATCTCGAGCTTCGCGCCTGCAAGCTCGGGGCGCCGGGCGGCCGCGAGCTTCGCAAGCTCGACGCGCGCTACCTACCGCTGCTGCGGTCGCTCGCCATCCCGCAGAACGCCATCGGCGACAACGCCGCCGCAGCGCTCGCGCGCTCGCCCCTGCTCGCACAGCTCGAGCAGCTCGACGTGGCGACCAACAACCTCGGCGGCCGCGGCGTCGCAGCGCTCGTCGGCTCGCTGCAGCGCGTGCGCCGGCTCGACCTATCGGCCAACTACTTCGGCGAGCAAGCCTGCGCGCGCATCGCTGCGCACGAGGGGCTGCGCGCGCTCGAGATGCTCGACCTCGAGTTCTGCCGCGTCGGAGGTGACGGCATCGCGCACCTGGCGCGCTCGCCGAACCTCGGCGCGCTGCGCGAGCTCGACGTGTCGTGCTGTCACATCGACGACGAGGGCGCCGTGGCGCTCGCCGCCTCGCCGCGGCTCGGCTCGCTCGAGCGCGTTCGCTTCGGCGCCACGGCGTCTCTCGAAGCGCTCGACGCCGGCAACTTCCAGCGCGACGCGTTCAACCACGCCGGCGCGCGCGGCATCGCGGCGCTGCGCGAGCGCTTCGCCGAGGGGCTCTCGCTGCGCACGTTTGTCGACGGCCAGTGGCGCGAGAGCTGACCCCTCTCTCGGCGGCCCGTCAGCGACGGCGGCGCTTGTTGGCGCGGTTGGCCCACATCGAACGCAGCAACGCCAGACCGAAGAACCCGGCAGCCCCGCCCGCGACGGTCATCGCCGTCTCGTGGCCGCGCTGCTCGAAGTGCATCGCCGCGACGCCGGCGGCGATGCCGAGCGCGGTGTAGATCACCTGGTGGCCCAGCGCGTAGTACAGGCGCGCGGCCTCCTGCTGCCCTTCGACGCGGATGCGCATGTCGCCCGACATAGCGCGGCTGGTGAACTTGCGGATGTCGGCGGGCAGCGAGATCAGCGAGAGCGCGATGTCGCGGCTGGTGTCGAGCATGAAGCGCGACCAGTCGCCCTCGTCGCCCAGCACGAACGCCTCGACGTGCGGCTTGATGACGTCCATCGGGTTGAGCTCGGGGTCGAGCTCGGTGCACAGCCCCATCAGCAGCAAGATCGTGCGCTCGAGCATGATCCACTCGCGCGGCACCCGAAACGTGTCGGTGATGTCGGCCAGCGAGATGTCCATGCGCTTGAGGTCGGCGAGGTTCTCGAAGATCTCCTGCGGATCGATCTTGATGTCTTTGAGGTTGAAGCTCTCGAGCTTGAGCTCCTTGTGCAGCCGCTCGTGGAAGTACTCGACCACGCGGTCGTAGACCAGCGGGTCGGCGCGGTGCGCGAGAAAGCCCATCTCGCGCAAGGCGGTGGTGATCTTCTGGGTGTCGCGGTTGATCGCGCCCTGCACGAGCGTGATCAGGCCTTCGCGGTTCTTGGGCGAAAGCTCCGCTACGGCGCCGAAGTCGAGGAAGTGGATCGTCGGCCCTTCGCTGACGAGGATGTTCCCCGGGTGCGGATCGGCGTGATAGACGCCGTGGTGAAAGATCTGCTCGCAGTAGGACTCGATCACCAGCCGCGCCAGCGCGCCGCGATCGATGCCGAGCTTGGCTAGCCGCGAGACGTCGTTGACCTTGACGCCCTCGACGAACTCGGTGGTGAGGATGCGCTCGGTGGACAGCTCGCGGATCACGCGCGGGAAGCGCACGTCGTCGCGGCCCTCGAAGTTCTTCGCCACCGTCTCGCCGTTCTTGGCCTCGATGGTGAAGTCGAGCTCGAGCAGCACCATCTCGCGGATCTCGTTGTAGACGGCGTCGAGCCCTTGGTAAGGCACGAAGCGGTGCAGCAGCGCGAAGATGCGGCGCAACGCGATGAGGTCGGCGCGCACGATCTCCTCGATGTCGGGGTACTGCACCTTGACCGCCACGCGGTGCCCGCCCGGCAGGCGCGCCTCGTGCACCTGGCCGATGGAGGCGCTGGCGATGGGGATCGGGTCGAAATACTCGAAGAGGTCTTCGGGGCCGCGGCCGTCGAACTCGTCGCGAAAGCGTTTCTCGATGCTGTCGTAGTCGCGTGGCGGCACGCGATCCTGCAGCGCCTCGAGCTCGGTGCGGAACGCCTCCGGCAGCACGTTGGTCATGATCGAAAACAGCTGCCCGACCTTGATGTAGAGGCCCTGCAGCTCGCTGATGGCGCGATAGATGCGGCGCGCGTTCTTGCGATGGATGCGCTCGAGGCGGGCGGCGACGAAGGCGTTCTCGCGGTAGCGCGCGCGCAACCGCAGCCACAGGTAGGAGCTGAGCACCACCAGGGTGACAAGGTAGGCCTTGAGGATGCGCCAAGGCGGCCGAACGGGGTTGCCCATTTCGATCGGCGTGGCGCGCTCGATCGTCTCCGCGACGCGCATCGGCGCGATGATAGCGCTCTTTTAGGGGGATCCCAAAGGCGGGCGGCGCTTGAAAGGCGTCATGCCGCAGTGCATCATTCGCCTGCGAGGAGCCCCCCAATGGCCGACGATCCGCGAGACGACCAGCAAGAAGCGCCCGACGAGGAGCCCAAAGCCAAAGGTGAGGGCTTCGGCCAGCGCCTCGAGGGCTTCGTGCCGGAGGTGCTGCGACGCGCCTTCTACTCGAGCCTCGGTGCCGTATTCGCGTCCGAGGAGGGCATCAAGAAGCTCGCCAACGACTTCTCGCTGCCGCGTGACGTAGCCAACTACCTGGTGGCTCAGGCGCAGGGAAGCCGCGAGCAGATGCTGCGCATCGTCGGCAACGAGATGCGCCGCTTCCTCGAGAGCATCAACCTGCACGACGAGCTGCAGCGCCTGCTGACGAGCATCTCGTTCGAGATCAAGACCGAGATCCGCTTCATCCCCAACGACAAGCAGACGCCGCGCCCCAAGCTGACGCAGAAGGTCAAGATGAAGCGCGTCGGCAAGGACAAGGACAAGGACAAGGACAACGGCGGCAACGGGGACGACGGCGACGAGTAGCGGGGCGACGAGCAGTCGTCGATTCTAGCTCCCGCCCGGCATCTCCAGCTCGCGGATCACGCGCTCGATAGCGGCGCGGTCGCTGGCTTGCGCAGCCCGCGCCAGGTACAGCTGGTAGTAGTAGATCGCCTTGCGCCGCTTGCCGAGCTGGCGCTGCGCGTCGCCGAGCGACCGCAGGGCGACCGCGCTGCTGGGATCGAGCGCGAGCGCGCGGCCGGCGTCGCTAAGCGCCTCGCGCGCCTTGCGCAGGCCGAGGCGTGCCTCTGCGCGCAGCTCGTATAGGCGCGCCGATGGCTTGGCCACGCGCACGACGCGCGCCAGCTTGCGCTCGACCAGCGCGTAGCGTCCAGCCGAGAGATCGCGCCGCGCGCTGGCGATGGCGCCGCCGACGTAGGCGGCGTTGGGCTTGCGCTTGGCGGCAGCCGCGCGCGCCATCTGCAGGTTGACCTTCGCCGTGGCGTTGCCTGGATCTTGCTGCAGCACGCGCTCGAACATGTCGGCGGCGAGGTGCATGCGGCCGAGCGCGACGGCGCAGACGCCGGCCTTGTAGGACGGCTCGGTGGCTGTCGGGTCGAGCTTGACGGCCTGCTGATAGATGCCGAGCGCGACGATGTAGCGGC
>JAGQIK010000278.1 GCA_020431405.1 Myxococcales bacterium | reverse complement strand
TAGATCTCGATCAGCTTGCTGTTCGTGCGCTCGAGCAGCGCGTGGAAATTGCGGTCGGCGCCGCGGATGCGCAGCATCTGGCCGCGCAGCTGCAGCTTGGCGTCCAGCCGCTCGAGCGTCTCGACGCAGGCGATGCGCTGTTGATGCGCGTGGCTGACGTCGAGCACCACGCGGCGCGCCTGCTCTGGAACGAGCTCGTCGAACTTCTGTTCGAGGGTCTCCACCGCCGCGAAGTGCAGGTTGCCGCTGACGTTGATCACCAGCTCGCCCTCGCCCGTGATCGGCTCGGCGGTGACCACCGGCGACATCTCCTCGGCGAGGTGAAACAGCAGCGCCAGGCCGGTGCCGCTGATGATCGCCCACTCCAGCGGCAGGAAAAGCGCCGAGAGCACGGTCACGATCAGCAGCACGCGCGTCTGGCGCGCCGCGAGCCACATGCGCTTGATGCGCGCCACGTCGATCATGCCCAGCGCGGTGGTGAACAGCACGCCGGCGAGCACGGCTTGCGGGATCAGCTCCACCGCGTGCGGTACGAGCAGCAGCGGCACGGCGATCAGCGCCGCCAGCAGCGCCGCCAATCGCGAGCTCGGCTGCCCGAGACGAAGCAGCATCGAGCGCGTGAGGCTCGCCGAGGCGGGGATCGCGCCGCACAGCGCGCCGCCGCAGTTGGCCACGCCCTGCGCGAAGATCTCGCGCCGCATGTCGGGGCGCTCGCCGCCGGCGCGCGCGCTGACCACCAGCTCGAGCGTACCGAGCAGCGTGATACCCAGCGCCGGGAAGAGGAAGGCGCGCATGGTCGTCAGGTCGAAGCTCGGCAGTGCCATCGGCGGCCAGCCGGCCGGCATGGCGGCGCGATCTCTGACCAGCGGAAGCCCGCTGTGGCCGTCGAGGCCGAGAAGCCAGGTCACCAACGTGATCGCCACCACCGCGATCAGCGGCGCGGGCAGCGACGGCACCAGGCGCCGGCCGAGCAGCAGCACCACCGCGGTGATCACAGTGACGGCCAGAGCCGGCCACGCCACGTTGGAGAGCGCCCCGCCCACCGCGCCGAGCTGAGCGACGAGCCCCGACGCGCCGGTGGGCGACAAGCCGAGCGCCTCGTCGAGCTGCATGGCGACGATCAGGATTCCTGCCCCCGCGGTGAAACCAACCAGCACCGACTCGGGCAGAAAGCGCACCACACTCGAGCCGCCGACCAGCGCGAAGACCAGGCGCAGCGTGCCCGCCATCAGCGTCAGCAAGGCCAGCATGCCGAGGTGCTCGGTGCTAACGAAGCCGTTGCTGCCGAGCCACGGCGCCATCGCGCCGAGCACCAGCAGACCGGTGGTGTTGGTCGGGCCGGTGACGACCTGGCGGCTCTTGCCGGCGATCGCCGCCAGCGCCCCAGGCACCGCCGCGGTGACCAGCCCATAGGCGGGCGGCATACCCGACATCATCGAGTAGGCCAGGCACTGCGGCGTGCCCACCAGGGCTACGGTCAGACCGGCGACCAGATCGCGCGAGAAGCCACGCGTGCTGCTGCGGGTGTCGCTCGAGGACATGGCGATCGTCAGCGAGCCTCCTCGCCGATGCGAGCACACAGCGCGCGGGTGCGGGCGAGGCGCGCACGCCAGTCGTTGGCGTCGCAGCGCGTGAAGCGCGCGGCGTAGTCGGCGTAGGCCGCGTCGACCTCGCCGAAGAGCACGTCGAGATCGGCGAAGACCGCCGGCGCGCGCTCGAAGCTGGCCGCCTGCTCGAGCAGCTGGCGCAGAAGCTGTGCGCGTGCACCCATGCCGACCGGCACGCCGGCGCGGCGCGCGATGTGCCGCAGATCGGCGGCGCTGACGAACAGCCCGCTGCGCGACGGCGTCAGCAGATAGTCGACGATGGCGCGCAGGTCGGTCTCGCGCGCGTCGAGGTCAGGCGCAGCGCGACCGGCGCTGTCGAGCGCGCTCCACGCGGCAGCGGTCTCGTACGCCCTCGGCGCCCCAGCGGCGACGTCATCGTAGATCCAACGCATCAGCTCGTCGGCGCGAGGTGCGAAGCGTCCGCCGTGTCGGGCGAGCGGCACGCAGAGCGCGACGAGCCAGCGCCCGAGGTGCGCACCGACGAACTCGCCGGCGCGCTCTTTGCGCCCCTTGGCCGACAGGAACTGCACGTAGCCGAGCTCGGCAGACAGATGGTCGGCGCTGTCGTATCCCCTGTAGTCGAAGCCGTCGGCCTCGTAGCGAGCCACCAGATCCGACGCCGTCGCCCCCACCAGCGCCGGCTCGCCGACGAAGATGCCTTCGAACGGCAGCAGCAGCTGGCCGAACACAGCGTAGTGCTCGGCGGCGGCGACATCGTCCAGCGGCGCGCTCTGCGCCACGTCGGCGAGGGCGATCATCACTTGTGCACCTTGATCTCGTCGGGGATGCGATAGGCCTCGTCCACCGGTTTGAGCGGGCGCTTGAGCCACATCGGCCGGCGCGTCCCGTCGGGGCTATGGTCGCGCGCCGAGCGCGTCAGCGCCAGCCAATCGCGATAGACCTGCATCGATCGGCGCGTGTCGACATGCACGTCGCCGAGCCGGTCGTCAGGCTTGGCGCGCGTGACGTTGGTCGCCTTCTGCAGCCAGCAGTGCGCGCCGCTGACCGGATCGGGGTGCACCGCGTGCGTCAGGTTCTGGTGCACGCCGACGTCCTGCCACCAGATGCGCGACGTGTCGGGGTCGAAGGTCGACCACGCCTCGGCGGTGCCGGTCAGCCGCAGCGTATGGCCGCCTTTGCCGTCCTCGTCGAGCACCGCCGGCGCCGCCATGCCCGGTCCGATGCCCGGCACGTCTTTGAGGCGCCAGCGCCCGAGGTGATGGCTCATGGCGATCACGCCGGGCTTGATGCCCTCGGTGATCCAGACGCGGTCGACGAAGTAGCCGATCTCGGTCTCCACGCGCACCAGCTCGCCCGATCGCACGCCGATGCGCTGCGCGTCCTGTGGATGCATCCACACCGGGTTCTTGTGGCTGATCTCGTAGAGCCACTTGGCGTTGGCCGAGCGCGTGTGGATCAGCGTCGGCAGGCGGAAGTTGGGCAGCAGCAGCATCTCGCCGCGTCCGCGATCGATGTTGTCGGGGTGCACGTGGCTCTTGAGCGGCCACGGGATGGTGTACTCGCGCTCGGCCCAGCCCCACTCGGCCATCGTCGGCGAGTAGAACTCGAGGCGCCGGCTCGGCGTGCCGAAGCCGACGTAGGCCTTGCCGTCGACCATCAGCCCGACGACCTTGCCGTCGCGCACCACACGCCCCTGCGCGTCCACCGACGCGCCCGCGTCATCGATCGGCTTGGCGTAGGGCTTGTAGTTTTCGCGCGTCACCTCGAACGCGCCGAAGCGACGCATGTACTCGAGTGGCGTCAGCCCCTGCTCGGCCGCGGCCTCGGGTAGACCGGGCACGCTGTTTTCGAAGATCCAGCGGTAGTACTCGTCGACGGTGATGACGCGCTCGCCGTCCTCCGCGTAGGGACTGAGGAAGTGTTTGCGGATGCCGAGCTCGCCGTCGGGGTCCATGCGCACCGACAGCTCGATCCACAGCTCGTTTTCTTCCCAGACCTCGCCGACGTTGGCCTCGTAGGTGTAGCGCACCGGCTTGCCGGCGCGCTCCATCGCCACGCGCCGCACCGGCTGGCGAAAGGCGATCCACTGCCCGGCGTGTGTCTCCTGGCTCATCAGGTCGTGGCGCTCGCCCGCGTGCCCCATCGGCAGCACGTAGTCGGCGAGATAGGCCGTCTCGTTCCACGTCGGCGTGAGCGCCACGTGGCACTTGATCTTGTCGGCGTCGCGCAGCGCCTCGAGCCACATGAACCCGTCGGGGTTGATCCACATCGGGTTGTAGACGCGCGTGAAGTAGACGTCGATGTCGCCGCGCCCCTCCTCGAGAAAGTGCGGCAGCAGAAAGCTCATCTCGAAGTGCTCGAAGGGCCACTCGAGCGGCAGGTGCAGCTCATTCCAGGCGTTGAACGGCGGCGGCCTGTCGAACGGCTCGGGTACGAACTTGTTCCAGCTGTTGCCCGAGGTGCCGCCGCGCGTGCCCACCGAGCCGGTGAGCACGTTGAGAAACAGAAGACAGCGCGCCACCTGCCAGCCGCCGAGGTTGCCGATGCTCGCCGAGCGCCAGGTGTGCGTGGCGAGACGGTCGCCGGCGGCGGCGACGATGTCGGCCGCCTCGGCGATGCGCTCCACCGGCACCTGCGCTTCCGCGGCGGCGCGCTCGAAGGTAAACGGCGCGTAGAGCGCCTTGAGCGCGCGGTCGAAGTCTTCGAAGGTCGCTTTCTCGGCGTCGATGTCGAGGCCCAGCTCGGCGCAGATGTCCGTCGACAGAAACGCCTGCCAGTTGACCCACTGCCTGACGTACTGCTTGTCGTAGAGGTCGTTCTGGATGAGGTGGTTGGCGATAGCGAGCAGCACGTGCTGCTCGGAGCCGGGCCACGTCGGCAGCCACACGTCGCTCATGCTGGCCGTGTTGGAGAGCCGCGGATCGAACGTGATGATGCGCGAGCCCTGCTGCTTGGCCTCCATGATGCGCTGCGCGTGCGGGTTGAAGTAGTGCCCCGTCTCGAGGTGGCTCGAGATGAGCAGGATCGCGCGCGCGTTGGCGTGATCGGGCGACGGGCGATCGAAACCAGACCACAGGTAGTAGCCGGCGCGCGCGCCCGCCGAGCAGATGTTGGTGTGGCTGTTGTGTCCATCCACACCCCAGGCCTGGATGGCGCGGTTGGTGTAGCCATCCTCGCCGGGGCGCCCGACGTGATAGATGATGCCGTCGCGCCGCTTCTGGCGGCTCTCGCGCATCTTCGCCGAGATCTCGGCGAGCGCCTCTTCCCAGCTGATGCGCTTGAAGCGCCCCTCGCCGCGTGGGCCGACGCGCTTGAGCGGATAGAGGATGCGCTCGGGATCGTACATCTGGTTGTGCGTCGCCGGCCCCTTGGCGCAGTTGCGCCCGCGGCTTCCCGGGTGCGCCGGATTGCCCTCGAACTTACGAACGTCGTAGGTCTCCTTGTCGACGTAGGCCAACAGCCCGCAACCGCTCTCGCAGTTGAAGCACACCGTCGGCACCAGCGTGAAGCGGCGCGGCACCTTCTTGGGCCAGGCGCGCGCGTCCCACTCGACCCACTCGTCCCAGCGCTCGGGCGGCGGGTACTTGCTAAGGCGGCCGTCGGGATGCTCGACGGGCAGCAGGTCGGTGTCGGAGAGCTGCGGCAGTCCAAAGTCGCGTTTGGTCATCGCGGTCGTCCGTGAGTCTCTAGGAGTTGGGGATCTGCTGCGGCGCCATCACGAAGGCGTGCTCGTAGGCGTAGAGGCCCACGGCCGTAGCGGCGGCGGCAGCGACCCAGGCGAGCGGCATCGTGACGGCGAACAGCAGCAGCAGCGGCAGCAGGTGGCCAACGACCACCGCGCCAAACCAAAAGTGCGACTTGTAGCGCCCGTGGGTGATGTCGTGCGCGGCGCGCGCCGCGCTGTCGCTCGCGTGCGCCACACCCAGCTCGCCCCACAGCAGCATCAGCAGGTCGACGGCCAGCGCAGCGCCGAGCACCGCGCGCGCGCGCCCGAGCCACGCCGCGTCGGAGAGCACCAGCGCCAGCACGAGCAGCGCAGCGGCGCCCATCATCGCCGCCTGCACCAGCAGGTGCAGCGGAAGCAGCGGGCTCTGCCAGAGGTCGCGTCCCTCGGCCTGCGCGAAGAGAAAGCCCGTGTACACCGCGGCGCCCACGGCGAGCAACGCCGAGCCACCGTAGAGCCACGGTCTTAGGCTCGCTGTCGTCGCCGCGCTCAACCACCCCAAAAGGTGCGCGCCCTCCACCGCGGCGAAGGCCGTGGCAGCGCCGGAAAAGGCGATCAGCAAGAACGCGCCGCGCGTGAGCCAGCTCTTCCACTGCGGCCGAAAGATGATGCTCAAGAAGCGCATCGGCTTTTCGAGGTCGGCCACCAGCAGCGCCGTGGTCGCGCCGAGAAAGAGCAGCGCCACCAGCGCGGCGCCGAGGCCGAGCGGCCCGCTGACGCTGGCGCCGAGCAGCGCGCCGGCGCCGAGCACCAGCAGCGCACCGCTGGCGATCGCCTTGGTGACGAGATAGGCCGGCACCTGCCAGTGCCAAGGCACGCGGTGCTGCGCGTTGTAGGCGACCTGCACCATGTGGTCGCTCGTCGTGGCGCTGCCGCTGACCATCTGCTCGGCCATCGAAGCGGTTCGCATCGGCAGCGGCTGCGCCGGCACACCTTGCTTGCCGAGCTCGGCTTTGCGCAGCTCGGAGCGCAGAGGCGGCAGCGCCGCGGCCTGCGAGTGGATGTTGTCGGCCCACAGATAGCCGCCGTCTTGCGGCTGTGCTGCGGTCGGGTGCAGCGACGCGGCGAGACCGTCGACGTAGAACAGCTTCGGCGCCGTGCCCTGCTCGGGCCTGCGCACGGTCGTCTTTTCGCGGCCGAGCTTGTGCGCGATGGCGCTCGTGGGATCGTCTAGATCGCCGGCGGTGATCGCCTGCGTCGGGCAGACCACCACGCAGGCGGGCTCGAGCCCGATGTCGACGCGGTGCGCGCAGAAGTGGCACTTGGCGGCGGTGCCGTTGTCGGGGTCGATGTGGATCGAGTCGTAGGGGCAAGCCTGCATGCACGCCTTGCAGCCGATGCAGATGTCCTTGTCGAACTCGACGATGCCGTCGCCGCGCTGAAACATCGCCCCCACCGGGCAGATGCGAACGCAGGGCGGGTTCTCGCAGTGGTTGCAGCGCGTGACCTGGAAATGGCGGCGCGAGTCCGGGTACGCGCCGGTTTCGACGTACTTGACCCAGGTGCGATAGACGCCGAGCGGAACCTCGTTTTCGGACTTGCAGGCGGTCGAACAGGCGTGACAGCCGATGCAGCGCGTGTTGTCGATGACGAAGCCGTAGCGCAAGCCAACACCCTCCTGGGAAGCGACATCAAAGCACGGCTCATGCCACGGCAGGGCCTCCACGATGACGCGCACTTCCCCGCCGCCGACTGTGAAACATGTGAAACATAAAGAAACACATGAAACACATGATACATGTCAGGTACGCCGACCATCCTCGTGATCTCGCGCCTCTCGCCTCTGGCACGCCTTCTGCTCTTCCACCTGCACCATCACGTCCACCAGATCAGGAGACGCACGACTAACACGTCTCCAGGAGGCCCCAGATGAGTAAGGTCGTAGAGCTCCGCCCCGAACACGTCATGGGAACGCACACGCTGACGATGATCGACGTGCGCGATCACGACGAGCTGCGCGGGCAGCTGCCCAAGCTCTCGCGCAGTCGCCACGTGGCGCTGCCCGAGCTGATCGAAGCCGGCCTCCCTGGCGACATCAAGCGCGACGAGCCGCTGCTGATGATCTGCCGCAGCGGCGCACGCAGCCGCCGCGCCGCCGAGCACCTGCTGCGCCGCGGCTATACGCGCGTGCACAACCTCACCGGCGGCATGATCGCCTGGTACGACACCCAGGCGACGCTCGAAACCGAGGTAACGCAGCGCATGACACTCCAGGAGCTAGCCGAGTGACCGATGTGATCGTCTGGCCAGGCTGGGTCGGCGGCATCGCCGTCGGCCTCTACGCCCTGGCGCAGCTGCTCGTCAGCGGGCAACAGCTCGGCGTGTCGAGCGGCTTCGGAAGCATCTGCGGCGCCTGCTTGCGCCTGCCCTTCTTTCGCCACGAGAAGTTCCTCGAACGCGGCACGTCTTCGTGGCGGCTGTGGTTTCTCGTCGGTCTGCCGCTGGGCGGTTTGATCGCGGCGCTCACATCGCCAGGCGCGCTCACGGCGAGCTTCTCGCTGGGGCCGATGTACGACGCCGTGCTGCCGTCGGCTGTGTGGGCCAAAGGGCTGGTGCTGATCGTCGGCGGCGTGCTGATGGGGGTCGGTGCGCGCATGGCCGGCGGCTGCACCAGCGGCCACGCCATCGCCGGCATGTCGTTGCTCAACTGGCCCAGCATCGTGGCCGCGGCCGGCTTCTTCGTGGGGGGCATCGCTGCCGTGCAAGTGCTCTTCCGCGTCTTCGGCTAGCGCCGCGAGGTACCCAAAGATGAACATCGCCTTTCTTCCATTGGGCATCGCGTTCGGCGTGATCCTCAGCCGAGCCGGTGCCACGACATACGACTTCTACGCCAAGCTGTTTCTCTTTCAGGACCTGCAGCTCCTGTGGGTCATCGCGGTCGCCGGCTCCGTCGGCGCCCTCGGCGTGGCGCTGCTCAAGCGCGCCAAGGCCAAGCGCGCGCTGTTCGGCGGCGAGCTCGAGCTCAAAGGCAAGCCCTACACGCGCACGCTGGTCGTCGGCTCGCTGATCTTCGGCGTCGGCTGGGGCGTGGCGGGCGCCTGCCCGGGCACCGCGCTGGCGATGCTCGGCGAAGGCAAGCTCGGCTCGTTGTTCACGCTGGCGGGCATCGTGCTCGGCACCGCGCTCTACGGCGTGGCGCAGCGGCGCGTGAAAGCGAGCTGAGCCATGTCGCGCGTGCTCGCTACGCTGCTCGTCGGCGGCGCACTGCTCGCCGGCTGCGACATCGCCGGGACCTCGTCGCCCGTGGCGGATCGCCCGCCGGCCGAGGCCGCGCGGCTCGCCGAGGCCGCGCGGCTCGCCAAAGACGTGCTGCCGCACTTCTCGAGCGGCCACGTTCGCTGGATGCGCGCCGCGGCGCTGATGTTCAACGACACCGCCGCCTGCATCGACGGTCGCGACCACCACGCGGTGATCGGCACGCCCGGCGGCGACGTGGGCGAGCTCGGGCTCGCCATCGCGACGCTGGAGGCGACGCTGGGACGCGAGCTTTCGCGCGACGAGATCGATCGCCTCTTTGACAGCTACCACGGCGCGCTGGGGCGCATCTACTTTCACAGCGACGCCCACGCCGTGCGCGAGCTCGGGCGCGCCCTTGGCGCCAAGCGTTCGCCGCGCGAGCTCGAGGCGCTGCTGCGAAACGCGCCGCCATCGATGCAGGCGCGCCTGCTATCGCTGCTCGTGCAGCCACGACACGTCGGCTGCGGGCACCTGCGCCTGATGCTGCAGAACCCCAAGCGCTATCGCGTGCGCCGCGCGCTCTCCGAAGAGATCATTCGCCGCACCTACGCCTCGCTATGGCGCCGCCCTGCCGGCGTGAAGTGGGTCGTGCTCGACGGCGAGCACCACGAGTCGGCCGTCGTCAACGTGGTGCTCGACCACGACGTCTACGCGGCGAGCGCCGTGCCAGCGATCACGCCAGCGCTCGGCGCGCACTCGGTGTTTGTCTATCACCCGCAGGTCTCGACCTTCCTGCGCCGTCAGCTGGCGCACCTGGTGTGGGACGCACACCACGAGAGCCAGACCTCTGCGCGCCGCTCTAAGGCCGCCTACGCGCGCTTCGAACGGCGGCTGCTCGCGCTCGGTGAGACGCAGCTGGCCGCGACGATGCAGCTGCTGGCGCCGCGCGCGCCGACGCTCACCGCGCACGTGCACGGCCGGCGCTTCGAGCTCAGATAGCGGCGCGCTCGATCACGAGCGCGACAGCTCGCGCAGATCTTTCGCCAGCGCCAACAAGCGCAGCGCCAGCATGGCGCGCTGCTGCGCCGTCATCGAGGCGACGATGTTGAACAGCATCGCCTCGGTTCCGCGCAGCTGCGCGCGCGCGAAGGCGGCGTAGCCGGGCTCGGACAGCGCCGCGGGCCGCGTGAGCAGCCGCTCGACGAATGCGCGGATCTGCGCGCGCGCCGGGTGCGTGGCGAGAAAGGCGAGCAGCGCGCGCTGGCGCAGGCGCTGATTGCGCAGCCAGTGCTCGGGCGACTCGAGCAAGCGCTCGTGCTGCAGCCACACCACCGGCCACTGGCGCTTCTCGAAGTTGCCCGAGAAGCGCTCGAACGTCTTGACCGTGCGCTTGGTGCGATCGCGCAGCCGCTCGACGCGCGGGCGGCGCATCTTGGCGAGGCGCTTCTGATCGGACGCGCGCATGGCGCGACGCAGGTGCGCCAGCTGCGTGGACGACGTGTGGCGCTCGAGCACGATCGCGCTGTGCACGCTGACCTGACGCGCGACGCGATTCCACAGCGGCGCGAGGCTCGCGAACCAGCGCGCGAAGCCGGCACGGTCGAGCTGCCCCAGCGCCAGCGGGCGCCCCACCTGCTCGAGCGCGGCGGCGGCGTCGGGCATCACGCCCTTCTTCAGCCAGAGCTTGAAGCGATCGATCTCCTGCGCCGCGACGCGCTTGCTGGCGTCGTCGGCGAGGTACGGATCGACGACCTTTTCGAGCGCCGTGTCGACGAATCGGTAGGCCAGCTTGACGCTGTTGCAGCCGCTGGCGCCGAGCATCGCAGCCAGCAGCAGCCACGTGATCGCGATCGACAGCAACGGCCGCGACGAGTGCTTCATGGCTGAGGTATGACACGGCGCTGGTGGGAATGTCCCGGCGGGATCTGGGGTGCCTACACCTCGGGGGAGGTGCGACACCCCACGGCGACACCGCTCGCCACCTGCCTCGGATCCAGCGCTAGAACGGGCTACAAGCCAGATCTCGCGCGTTCCGGATACCGCACGCTGCTTGGCCCATCGCTTGCTCATCTGCAGACACACATGTCAACGGGCCAAGGAGCTCTGCCGATGCGTTCCATTCGTCATCCGCTTCGCTATGTCGTGATCGTCCTGCTCGCAGCTGGCTGCTCGGGCAACTTCACGCCGGCAGGCCAGGGTCCGGGGACGCCTACAGGTCCAGACCTCGACAAGGACGGATACGTTGCCTCGCAAGACTGCGACGACAACAACGCCAGCATCAGCCCCGGCGCGCCCGAGATTCCCGGCAACGGCATCGACGACAACTGCAACGGACAGATCGACGAGCCGAGCAGCAGCACACCCGGTCCGTACAACCCCTCGCCCGGCGACCCCGACGGCGACGGCTTCACCGCCGCCGAGGGCGACTGCAACAACAACGATCCGCGCGTCAATCCCGCCGCCATCGAGGTAGCAGGCATCGCGTGCACCGCGCACACCGACTGCGCCAGCAACCGCTGCGTCGCGGGCTTCTGCCGCTGCGTCGACGACAACATGTGCTCGACCAACGCCGGCTGCCAAGCCGACGCGCAGTGCACCACGCCGGGCGAGACCTGCCAGGGCGGCAAGTGCAGGAGCACGTTCCGCTGCCTAGCCGCCAACCAGGGCTTGGCCTCGCCCGAGCTCAAGGTCTGCCGCGACGACGTCGACAACAACTGCAACGGCACCAAAGACGAGCTGCCCGTGGCCTGCGACACGACGTCGCTCAACCCCGCCGACCCGCGCGCCTACGCCGCCGCCATCGGCCTGTGCGACAGCACGACGGCGTGCAACGCGCAGGGCCAGTGCCCGGGCAACATGGCCTGCGTCAACGGCAAGTGCTCGCACCTGATCTCGGCGGCCTTCGATCCGTCAAGCTCGCCGCAGGGACGCACCATCGCGCAGCGGCTGGCGCAGGCCACTGGCCCGCTCGGCACCGCGCGTCAGGGCAACGCGATGGCCGTGCTCTCCACCGGCCGCGCCGTCTACAACCCACAGAACAACGCGGACTGCCCGCAGCCCGGCACCGAGCTCGGTAATCGCGGCGTCGATCCCGATCCCACCGCGCAAGACCGTGAGGCCAACGACATTCAAGCGCTCACGCTGACCATCGCCGTGCCGAGCAACGCGCACGGCTTCTCCTTCGACTTCCACTTCCTGACCACCGAGTACCCCGAGTATCTCGACTCGGAGTTCAACGACACGTTCTGGGTGCACCTCAAATCGAGCAAGCACAACGGCAACATCTCGTTCGACAAGAACGGCTCGCCGATCCGCCTCAACAGCTCCTTCTTCGCCGTCTGCGACCCCGACCCCGCGCGCCCCAAGACGCAGACCTTCTGCACGACGCCAGCCAGCGCGCTGGTGGGCACCGGCTACTTCAACTCGTGCAAGGGCGACTTCGGCCCTGGCGGCGGCGGCTTTCCCGGTGGCGGCTACCCCGGCTACCCCGGCGGCGCGGGCAACACCACCGTGCAGTCCAACGGCGGCTCCACCGGCTGGCTCACCACGCGCGCGCCCGTCACGCCTGGCGAGACGATCACCCTCACGTTCTACATCTTCGACAAGGGCGACCTCTCGCTCGACTCCACCGTGTTGATCGACAACTTCCGCTGGGAGCTGACGCCCGCCGCCGGCTCCGCGCCGCCCGTCACCAAGCCGATCCTCTAGCGCTTAGCGCTTGTTCTTGAAGTAGATCAGCTCGTCGAGGCCCTCGGCGACGTAGCTCGGCAGCTGGCCCACCTTGTGGTAGCCAAGCCGCTCGTAGAAGCGCTGCGCGTCGACGTTGCCCTTGGAGACGAGCAGCG
>JAGQIK010000277.1 GCA_020431405.1 Myxococcales bacterium | reverse complement strand
CAGCTGCAGCGCCTGCGCGACGACGCCGAGCTCAGCAAGCGCCTCGGCGCCGGCGCGCGCCAGGTGGTCGAAGCGCGCTACTCGCTCGACGCCACGCTCGAGCAGTACATGCAGCTCTATCGGCGCTAGCGCGCCGATGGCCACAGGCTCAGGGCCACGGGCCACAGGATCGAACGCGAGCCGTCTTTGCACGCTTCGCAGGGGCGCTCAACGCCGCGCGCACCTGGGCGGACCAGCGAAGCGTGCAGAGCCCTCGGAGACGATCCGGTGGCCCGTGGCCTGTAGCCCGTGGCCGCGCCGTGGCGAAGCCGCGGCGCTTACGGCGCGTTGAAGTCGTCGAGCGACGGCACACGCGTCTCGGTCGGCCCCGTCTTGACCGCTTCGAAGTCGCTGCCGTGCACCTTGAGCTTGAGCTGGTGCAGGTCGTCGTCGTTCCACTTCGGGTTCGGTGCGCCCGACAAGAACCAATCGCCGCCGTTGTCGGCCATGAACATGCCGTACTTCTTGAGCGCGCGCAGGATCACCTGGTTGGTCTTGGAGAAGCCCGAGATGTCGAAGCTCGCCTTGAGCCGAAAGCGCAGGCCCATCGGCGGCAGCGACTCGTCGGTGTTGTCGCTGGCCCAATGGGTCGCCGGGATGATGAACGCGCGCTGGCTGCGCTCGACCGTGAAGCGCAGCGCGTGCTTGATCTCGCCCGACATGACCTCTTCGTAGCGCACCAGCCCCGGATAGATCGGCAGCCCCGCCGCGTCGGCCGACGTAAAGCCAAGCGGCCGCAGCTTGTTGCTGCGCAGGTCCCAGATGGCGCCGCTTCGTGCCTCCCAGTGGTCCTTCTTGGGATAGGCCTTGAAGATCTCGTAGAGCTTGCACGCGCCCGGATCGAACGCGATCACGTGACGGTCAGCGGTGCCTTTGGGGCCGCCCTCGATCGGCGAGTCGAGCGGCATCGGATAGGGGCCCGGGTCGCTCTCGTTGCCATAGCGTGTGAAGACGATCTTCACGCGCGGCGTCCTGGCGCTCACCACGCGAAACGGGATGCCGTTGGGCGCGCCGTTCCACACGGTGCCGAAGTCCGGGTGCAGCCCCTTGGCGGGACCGATGCTGTCGACGTACTTGGCCGACATCGGGTGCACCGGCAGCTTCGAGATGTCTTGTCGCCACCAGTTGTCGGGCGGAAACAGCGTGCACGGCCCCGTCGTGCGTAGGGTGCTCAGCCCGTGTGTGGACGTGGTGGCGCACGCCGAGTAGATGCCCATGCTCGCCAGGGCGAGCGCGAGCAGCGACAGCGACGATGTCAGCAGCTTGAGACGCGACACGGGTTGCTGGCGTGACTAGGGGTAGCTCGTCTCGATCGGCCCGGTGTCGACGACCTCGAAGTCGGTGCCCTGGATCGACTTGAGATTGGAGAGGTCGTCGTCATCCCACTTGGGGCTGGGGTTGCCCGAGAGGAACCAATCGCCGCCGTTGTCGGCCATGAACATGCCGTACTTCTTGAGCGCGCGCAGGATGACCTGGTTGCTCTGCGAGAAGCTCGAGATGTCGAAGCTCGCCTTGAGCCGGAAGCGCAGCCCCATCGGCGGCAGGTTCGGATTCGTGTTCGTGCTCGCCCAATGCGTCGCCGGCCGCACGAAGGCGCGCTGCGACTGCCCCACGGTGAAGCGCAGCGCGTGGTCGATGACACCCGACTGCACCTCGTCGTAGTCGACCAGCCCCGGCATGATCGGCAGCCCAGCCGCGTCGGCCGAGGTCCAGCCGATGGTGCGCAGCTTGTTGGTGCGCAGATCGAAGATCGCGCCGCTGGAGGCGTCCCAGCCGTTGGCCTTGGGGAACGCGTAGAACAGCTCGTAGAGCATGCAGTTGGTCAGGTCGAGCGCGATGACGTGGCGATCACCCGTGCCCTGCGGCCCGCCTTCGATCGGCGCCGTGAGCGGGATCGGATAGGGACCAGGGTCGCTCTCGTCGCCGTAGTCGGTGAAGTTGATCGGAACTCTGGGCTGATTGCCCGGCACGATAATGAAGGGGATGCCGTTGGGTGCACCGTTCCAGACGGTGCCGAAGTCTGGATGCAGCGGCTTGCTGCCGCCGATCGCGTTGACGAAGTTGGACGAGTTGGAGTGCACCGGCAGCGACGTGATGTCCTGATTCCACGGGTTGTTGGGTGGGAATATCGTGCAGCCGCCAGGCGTGCCGTCGCTTCCGACGGGCCCATCGACGCTGAAGTCGCCGTCAGGACGCGGTCCATCGAATGTCGTGTCGCGCGCCTGCTTGAAATCGCCGAAGACCACGCCGTCGCCGGTTCCTGAATCAGAGCCCGTACGTGAAGGATCTTCGGAGCAAGCCGCTGAATAGACCACCACCGCGAGTAGGGCCACGAGCACACTAAGCTGTCGCATGCCTACATTGTAGCAGGGTCAGCCCGCGCGGAAAGGCTCGCGCCCCTGACAAATGCACACGCGCGAGCGAGTGGGCTAGATCCGCGTCATGCGCGTGGCGGCGCGGTTGATGCGCGTCATCTGCTTCTCGCGCCCGCGGTCGCGATCGGCGCCGCCCTGGCCGCCGCCTGTCTTCTCGCGTTCTTTCTGGCTGTGCGCTTTGTGTCCCTTGAACGCCGAGACGTGGCCGAGCGGGCGCAGCCTGAGGTGGCTCACGTCGTCCAGGTCGTAAACACGCGAGTCGAACGCACCGACGCCCATGCCGATGAAGGGCCACAGGATCAGGAAGATCGCCGCGCCCATGATCGTCAGCCGCACCGTCTTCGACAGCGTCGGCAGCTGCGCCTTGCCCCAGTCGGTCTGCTCGAAGCGCATCAGCGCTTTGCTCTTCTCGAGCAGCGCGCGCATGTTGTTGACGTTGGCCTTGCTGCGCGCCGTCTCGAGGCGCAGCTCGATGTCCGCGATGCGCTTCTTGAGCTGCGAAAGCTCGACGCGAAGCTGGGCGCTCTCCATATCGGCGACGTGCTTCTTGAGGTCGATCAAGACGGCCGTGCGCCGGCCCTCGAGCTCGACGAGCCGCTCTTTTAGCTTGGTCACAGCCAGCTCGGTGCGCCGCGCGACCTCGGCCGAGACCTGCTCGCGCACGGCCAACTCGTGCTGCTTGACCAGATCGCCCAGCGCGCGCGCCACCTCGAGCGCGACATCGGGGCTGTAGTAGGTGAAGTTGATGCGGATGCGCGCCGTGCGCGGAGCGCCCGTGTCGTCCCAATCCTCGCGCAAGAAGTTGTTGGCCCACACCGTGACCGCGATGTCTCCGCGGAAGGTGTCGACGGCCATGTTCTCGTCGAGCGCGCGAATGCCGGGGTAGAGCTTGAACTTCTTGAGCAGCACCTTGCAGCGGCCCGCCGTCAGGATGCCGTCTTTGACGTAATCGCGCAGGCGCGCCTTGGTGTGCGTGCGCCCCTCGTCGATGCCGCCGGTGCGCTCGGAGACGCGGAAGGTCACGCTCGCGTCGTACTTGTGCCGCTTGATCGAAGCGCGCGCCACTACGGCGCCGGCGAAGAGCGCCGCGATGATCGTGACGCGGATCGGTCGCGAGAAGGCACGCCGCCTGAGCCGACTGAGCTGGCGGCGGATATCACGCGAGCCTGGCTCGCTGGCAACCCAACGCGACATCGCTTCTGATGATGTATCACAAGCGGCCCCCGTTGTAAGCTATGGGCCGTGTTCTCGCTGCCCGGAATCCTCGGCCTCGTCACGTTCCTGTTCGTCCGTCCACAAGAGGTGTGGACGGGTCTGCAGGTTCTGCCGCTGATCTACCTGTTTTTCGGGCTGGCGGTCTTCGGCATGGTCGTCGACTTCCGGCTGCGGCTGGTCAAGCCGCGCGCCACGCCGCAGCTGCCGTGGGTCGCCGCCTTCGCCGCCTGGTGCATCATGACGGCGTCGATCAAGGCGCAGTCGCTGTTCTCCGGCGTTGGTCACGACAACCTCACCGCGCTCGACCTCGCGATCCTGCTCGTCTGGTACAGCCTGACGGCGCACGGCATCCAGAGCTTCCGTGTCTTCAAGCTGATGGCGCTGGTGGTGGTCGGGCTGACCGCCTTCCTGACCATCTTGATGATCCACCAGCGCTTCTCGCCCTACCAGTGCGCGAAGATTCCCGAAGACGCGGTGCTCACGGTCGTCGCCGGCATTCCGGATGGGAGGCCGTGCAAGACAGCACGCGACTGTCTTGGCAAAGATGCCAAGCTCGGCGCCGACTACTTATGCGAGCGCGCCGGGCTGATGCAGGCACACTCCATCGGCGGTCGCGTGCGCTACCGCGGCGTGCTGCAGGATCCCAACGAGCTGTGCCTGGCGCTCGCCTGGTCGCTGCCGTTCCTCTTCGCCTTCTGGCAGATCAAGCGCGAGGAGTGGTTAAAGCGATTAATGATCGTGATGACGGCCGCCGTAATGCTCGTCATCGTCTTCACGCAGTCACGCGGCGGCCAGTTAGCCACCATGGCGATGTTTGGCGCCTACGTGATCTACAAGATGGGCTGGAAGGGCGTCGCGATGGGCGGCTTCGGCGGCGCCGGCATCCTGGCGCTGATGCTGCTCAAAGGCGGCCGCTCGGACTCCAAAGCGTCCACGTTGGAGCGACTCGAGTGCTACTGGGAGGGCATGACCATGTTCCGGTCGAGCCCGCTGATCGGCGTGGGCTTCGGCCAGTTCACGGCCCATCACCACCTCACCGCGCACAACTCCTACATCCTGGCGCCCGCCGAGCTCGGGGCGCCCGGCACCTACATGTTCCTCGGCATCATCTACCAGTCCTTCCGCATCGGCCTGACGGCGATCAAGAAGTACTCGCCTGACGATCCCGATGGAAGGATGCCGCACTACTTCGGCCTCGCCATCGTGGCGGCGTTTACCGGCGTCGTAGCGGGCATTCTGTTTCTATCGTTCAACTACCACTACTTGCTGTGGTGGTACTTCGGCCTGGCCGGCGCGCTGTACCAGGCGATCAAGCGCCATGACCCGAGCTTCAACGTCAAGTTCACCGTGGTGGACTTCTTCAAGCTGTTCGGGATCACCGTCGGCACCATCGCGGCGATGTTCGGGATGACCCGCATCTGGCCACCGCACTAGGCCGCCAAGGCCACGGGCCGCAGGCCACGGGCCACGGGCCCACCTGCGATCGCCTGGCACGCTTCGCAGCGGCGTCTGCGGCAGAGCGCTACGCGATTCGTCCACGCGGCGGCGAAGCGAGCGCAAGCGTTCGCGTGCGATCCCGTGGCCCGTGGCCAGTAGCCTGTGGCCTTCTGTCATGGCGCGGAGGCCCGATGGCAGGTGCACGGGCGCGCGCGCTTCGTGTAGGATGCCTGCTCGTCCAAGAACAACTCAATCGACGGAGCGTGTGCGATGGAAGCTACCGAGCTACGCAAGCAAGTAGACTCTCTGATCGTCGAGAAGCGGCATCAGGAAGCGGCCGCGACGTTGGCTCAGCTTTGGCGCGTCGACGGCAGCTCGGCGACGGCCAACTTCATCGTCTCGCGCATCGAATCGCTCGACGTCGAGCTCAAGCCGTTCAAGGTCGCGATCCTGCGCTCCTACACCGTCGAGCCGATCGTACCGCTGCTGCGCGCGGCGGCCTTCAGCAGCGGCATCAACCTCACCGTCGAGCTGGGCGAGTTCAACGCCTACATGCAGGAGATCCTCGACGGCGAGAGCTCGCTCTACAAGTTCGCGCCCGACGCCGTGATCCTCGCCGTGCAGAGCGCCGACTACGCGCCCGATCTGTGGGGTGACTTCGCCAAGCTCGACGGCGAAAAGAGCAAGGCCGCCGTCGAGCGCGTCAGCGGTCAGCTCGCGCAGATGATCGCCGGGCTGCGCCAGCACAGCAAAGCGCACTTCGTGATCCACAACCTCGAGACGCCGGCCTGGCCGGCCAACGGCCTCTTCGACGCGCAGTCCGAAGGTCAGGTCGAGGCGATCCGCGCCATCAACCGCAACCTGCGCGCCGCCGCCCGCGAGTTCAAGGGCGTCTACGTGCTCGACTACGACGCCCTCGTCGCGCGCCACGGTCGCGATACGTGGCGCGACGAGCACAAGTGGCTAACCATGCGCATGGCGATCTCGTCGAAGAACCTGCCGCACATGGCGCGCGAGTGGCATCGCTTCCTGCACCCGCTGACCAACAAGCTCTGCAAGTGTGCCGTCTTCGATCTCGACAACACGCTCTGGGGCGGGATCATCGGTGAGGACGGCATGGAGGGCATCAAGCTGTCGGCCGAGTATCCCGGCGCCGCGCACCAGGCGGTGCAGCGCTTCGCCCTCGACCTGCGCGAGCGCGGCATCGTGCTCGCCATCTGCAGCAAGAACAACGAGGCCGACGCGTTCGAGGCCATCGACAATCACCCGGGCATGATCCTCAAGCGCGAGCACTTCTCGGCGCACCGCATCAACTGGTCGCCCAAGTCCGAGAACCTCAAGGAGCTCGCCAAGGAGCTCAACATCGGCATCGACTCGCTGGCCTTCATCGACGACAACCCCGTCGAGCGCCAGCAGGTGCGAAGCGCCGTGCCCGAGGTGATGGTCGTCGAGCTGCCCAAGAGCCCGATGGGCTACATCGACGCGCTGCGCGCGTTCCCGCCCTTCGAGCGCCTCGCGCTCTCAGCTGAGGACAAGAAGCGCCACGAGTTCTACGAGGCGGCCAAGCAGGCGCGCGCGCTCGAGAGCAAGGTCGGCAGCCGCGAGGACTTCTATCGCTCGCTCGAGCAGCGCGCGATCGTCACGCCGCTCAACTCGATGAACCTCAAGCGCACCGCACAGCTGATCAACAAGACCAACCAGTTCAACCTCACCACGCGCCGTCACAGCGAGCAGGACGTCGCCGAGTTCGGCGAGCGCCCCGGCTGGTACGTGGTGTCGATCCAGGTCGTCGATCGCTTCACCGACAACGGCATCGTCGGCGTGGCGATCACCCACACCGATGACAAGGTCTGCGAGATCGACAGCTTCCTGCTCAGCTGCCGCGTCATCGCGCGCACCGTCGAGACCGCGCTGCTCTCGCACCTCGTCGCGCAGGCGCGCGAGCAAGGCGCCGAGCGCATCCAGGGCTGGTTCTTGCCGACCAAGAAGAACCCGCCGGCGTCCAACTTCTACAAGGACCACGGCTTCGAGAAGATCGACGAGCAGGACGGCGGCGTTCTATGGTCGCTCGACCTGACCAAGAACGACGTCAGCTGTCCCGAGTGGATCGAGCTCGTGGTCGCCAAGGGATAGCAGGATAAGGACAAGCAATGAGCCAGTCCCTCAGCGCCGTCGCCCAGATCGCAGCTGATCTGTTCGGCGTCTCCGCAGACAAAGTCACCGACAGCTTCTCCGCCGAGTCCACCGACAAGTGGGACTCGGTGGCGCATCTCAACCTCGTCACGGCGGTCGAAGAGCGCTTCGACATCATGTTCGAGCCGGAAGAGGTCGACGAGATGAAGACCATCGGCGCCATCGCCAAGCTGGTCGACGAAAAACGCGCCGGTTAGGCGCCGTCCGCTCCTCCCGAGCGCCCCGAGCACAACATGGCCAAGATCCGGCTCGAGCCGTTCACCGAAGCGGCGATTCCGGCCGTGCAAGCGTTCAACGAACGTATGCGCGCCGGCGGCAGCGAGTTCGTCTTTCCCGACCACCCCTACGCCGACTTTCTGCCCAAGCTGCCAGGCCGCAAGTCCTACCAGGACATGTACCTGCTGCTCGAGGGCGACGACGTGCGCGGCGGCTTCATCCTGCGCTGGCAGGACTTCGCCGTTAACGGCGAGATGCACCGCATCGCGCACTACAAGCTGCCGCTCTCGGAGGGCATCGTCAATCCGAGCTACGCGCGGCTCGGCCTGCAGATCGTGCGCTACGCGCTGCGCATCGAGCCCAAGATCTTCGCCCTCGGCATGGGCAGCCGCGAGCGTGCGCTGCCCAAGATGCTCGAGGCGATGAAGTGGGGCATGTACGATGTGCCGTTCTCGTTCTCGGTGGGCCACGGCGGCGCCTTCGTGCGCAACATCAAGCCGCTGCGCACCACCGAGGCGCGCGAGCAGCTCTTCGACGTGGCCGCCGCGCTCGGCGTCGCCGACATCGGCATCGCCGCCGTGCACTTCGGCCAGCGCCTGCGCCGCCGCGGCCTCGCCGCGCTCGACCGCGGTCCACGCCCCGCCGTCGACGACCTCACCACGCCGTTCGACGACTGGGCCGACGACCTGTGGCAGCGCGCCATGTCGCACTACACGCTGTGCGGCGTGCGCGACGCCGAGATGCTCAACCTGCTCTACCCCGCCGAGGATCTGCGCTTCATCCGCCTGCGCATCCAGCGCCGCGGCCAGGTGCTCGGCTGGGCGGTCTGTCTAGACACGCAGATGCACCGCCACAAGCAGTTCGGCGACATGCGCGTGGCCACCATCGTCGACGGCCTCGCGCTGCCCGATCACGTGCGCACCGTCGTCGACAGCGCCACGCGCCATCTGCTCGCGCGCGGCGCCGACATGGTCGTCTCCAACCAAGGCAGCGCGGCGTGGCACTCGGCGCTGCTCGACTGCGGCTTTCTCGACGGCCCGTCCAACTACATCTTCGCCGCCTCGCCAAAGCTGCGACAGCTGCTCGAGCCGTTCGACGCCAGCAGCGCCGGGTTTCACATCAACCGCGGCGACGGCGACGGGCCGATCAACCTCTAGGCCACAGGCTCAGGGCCACAGGCCACAGGCGCTCGCACGAGCACCCACGCCGAATGGAGGCCCCTCAGCATTCGCGACGCTGCGGCGAAGCGAGCACAGCGCTCGCAGCCGATCCTGTGGCCCGTGGCCTGTAGCCCGTGGCCTGTCCCGCTAGCCGACCAGCGCCATGCCGAGCAGCTTGGGCGTCGACAGCTGGTCCACCGCGCGGCTGACCGCCTTCATCGACGTCTTCTTGGAGTAGCCCGACATCACGATGGCGTCGACGTAGTCCTGCGCGAGATTAACGTCGGCGTGGCCGAGCACGTGCGGCGTGTCGAGCACGATGTAGTCGTACTGCACGCGCTTGAGCCGGCGCAGGCTGCTGTCGATCGAGGGGCCGTCGATGACGTGCGGCTTGTCGAGCGACGCCGTGTCGACGGCGATGACGTGAAGCTCCGGCTTGATCTGCGCCACGTGCCACTCGCCGGTGGGCGCGTGGCCCGAAAGCAAGAGCAGCTTGCTGGCGCAGGTCGGCGGCCTGAAGCCGAAGAGCTTGGCCAGCGCGGGACGGCGCAGGTTGCACTCGATCAGCAGCACGCGCGCGCGACCGAACTCGCACAGCGCCAGCGCGAGGTTGACCGCCAGCGTGGTCTTGCCCTCCTGGCGCAGCGGGCTGGTGCACAGCACGGTGCGCGGCGAGCCGCGCTCGGCGAGGCGCCCGGTGAGCACGCGAAACGCACCGGCGCGCGGCGAGTCGGGCTCGTGCATCATGATCAGCCGCTCGTCGCCGAAACGCGCGTCGACCTGCTGCGCCTTGACCTTGACGTCGATCTGCAGGCCATGGCTCGTGCGCGACGCGATCAGCGTGCGCGTGGCGAAGTCGGCCGGCAGATCACTGAGCGGCAGATCACTGAACGCCGCCGCGTACTCGGGCGAGTCAAAGAGCGTCTTGGCTGGCGCGATGGCTGGAGGCTTGTCGCTCACGCGCTCGTCCTACCCCGTGCTCGCTAGACCTCTAGGATCGCGACGCCGACGAGCTTGGCGGTCGTCAGCTGACTCATGGCCGAGCGCAGCACCTTGCGCGACGTCGTGCGCGCCAGGCAGGTCAGCAGCACCGCATCCGAGCAGTCCTGCAGCAGGTTGACGTCGGCGTTGCCGAGCACCTGCGGCGCGTCGAGCACGAGATAGTCGTACTGCACGCGCTTGAGCTGATCGAGCGCGTTCTCGAAGGCCGGCCCATCGATGACGTTGGGCTTCTTGAACGTGGTGTGGTCGACGGCGACCACGTGCATCCACGGCGACGCGACCTGCGCCACCATCCACGGCTCGGTGGGTTTGTCCTTGTGCACCTGCAGCTGCTCGCCGAAGCACAGCGGCGGCCGGAAGCCGAGCACCTTGGCCAAGCTCGGGCGGCGCAGGTTGGCCTCCACCAGCAGCACGCGCGCGCGGCCGCACTCGGAGAGCGCCAGCGCGAGGTTGACCGCGACGGTGGTCTTGCCTTCGCCTTGCTCGGCGCTGCTGACGAGGATCGTGCGCGGGTTGCCGCGCTCTGCGAGGCGGTGGCGCAGCACGCGGAATGTCGCGGCGCGCGTCGAGTCGGGCTCGTGCAGCATCACCAGACGGGGATCGCCGAGCTGAGCCGACGCCTCGCGCGCCGAGATCTGCACCTCGGAGCCACCGGCGGCCACGGCCGCGTCGTTGCCGCCCTTGCGCTGCGCGGTGGGACCCATGCGGGCCGAGGCGATCAACGTGCGGCTGGCGAACTCGGGCGGTAGATCGTCGAGCTGCGGCACCAGCTCGTCGGCGGCGAGCATCGTCTTCTGCGGATTGAGCCCGTGCTGCGCCGAGGCTGACGCTTGCATCGGCGCGGCTTGTTGCTGCTGGCCGCCGACATGCTGCGCGCTCTGATGCTGGCCCGCCTGTACGTTCGCGCTCGGCCCCAGATCCGGCCCCAGCACGAAGCTCTCGTACGACGCGTCATCTCCCCCGCCAGCGCCGCCGGCTACGTCGCGTGTCGATGCGGGACGGGATGGGTTCTTGTTCTGCGCCACGTTGCCCTGTTCCTCAGCCACATTTCCGCTGGTCGCGAAGCGGTCGTCCGCGACAATTAGCAGGGATGCTGCGGCTGTCGCCGCTCGGCGATGGTACCACAATCACGGCAGACAAAAGCCGCTGTTGACCTGACGGGCCACTCGCGGGAAAACCGTGGGTATGGCACCTAGCGTCCGCATCGCCAAGCGCGTCCTCGACGTCATCGGATCCACTCTCGGCCTTACCGTCGCGGCGCCCGTGATGGCCGGCGTGGCACTCGCGGTCTATCTCGACGACCCCGGACCGGTGATCTACAAGCAGCGTCGCGCCGGCGAGCTGCAGACCGACGGTGCCGACGGACAGACGCCCGAGTTCGTCGAGTTCGAGATGTACAAGTTCCGCACGATGATCGTCGACGCCGAGAAGCACACCGGCCAGGTCATCGCGCAAGCCAACGACCCGCGCGTCACGCGCATCGGCAGGTTCCTGCGCAAGACGCGTCTCGACGAGCTGCCGCAGCTGTGGAACGTGCTCAAGGGCGACATGAGCCTGGTCGGCCCGCGGCCGGAGCGCCCCGAGCGGCAGGTCAACCTGGCGATGGCGATCCCGTTCTTCGAGGAGCGCATGCGCCAGGTCAAGCCGGGCATCACCGGGCTCGCGCAGGTGATGCTGACCTACAGCGGCAAGCCCAGCGAAGGATCGGAAGCGGCCTCGCACGAGGCGTCGCTGACCAATCCCTTCGATCTCGAGCTCGGCGAGGCCAGCGGCTCGGTCGAAGCTGACGACATGCGCGTCAAGCTGCTCTTCGATCTGCCCTACGTCGCGTCGCTGGAGAAGTTCTCGAGCTGGATCTCACTCGAGGCCTTCGTCATCGTGCAGACCCCGCTGGTCATGCTCAGGGGTCTCGGCCGCAAGAGCCTCGGTCGCTAGTCTCTGTACTTCGTCCTCTCGAAGAGCGTCGGGGTCTTCGTCGATCCGTGGCGCCTTTGCGTGCTGTGCGTGCTCGCCGCGTTGCTGTTGCGCTGGCGGCGGCGCACGCCGCGGCTGCGTCGCTGGCTGGTCTACTTCGGCGTCGGTCAGATCGTGCTCTTGTCCACGGGCCTTGTCGCCGACGTGCTGCTCTACCCGCTCGAGTCGGCGCACGCGCGTCCGACGAAGCTGCCTGACAAGCCGGCGGCGATCATCGTGCTCACCGGCGTGATGCACGGCGCGGCGAGCGGCACGGAGGAGTTTGGCGACGCGTCGGACCGCCTGCTGTGGGGCGTGCGCTTGGCGCACCGCTACCCTGGCGCGCGGCTGATCATCAGCGGCGGCCAGTCGAACCTGCTAGGCGGCGGCCGCAGCGAAGCGCCGGTGCTGGCGCGCTGGGCCGAACGGCTCGGCATCGCGCGCGCGCGCATCGTGGTCGAAGGGCGGTCGCGCAACACAGCGGAGAACGCGCGGCTGACCAAGCAAACCCTGGTGCGGCTGCCGCGGCGCGCGCCGCTGATCCTCGTCACGTCCGCGCGCCACATGCCTCGCGCGGCAGGCTGCTTTCGCGAAGCGGGCGTCGAGGTGATCCCGTGGCCGGTGGACTATCGCCGCCGCGCGCTGTCGTGGCACGCGCTGCTGCCCGGCATCGGCGACCTCGAGGACAGCGCCAGCGCGATCCACGAGTACGTCGGGCTGCTCGCCTACCTCATCGCCGGATACATCTGACGGGCGTCATCGTGGGTTGATGGAGGGTATGGTAGGCTAGTCGTCGTGCGACGGTTAGAGCTAGTATTTGCCCTTACGTTAGCGGTCCTCCTCGCCCCTGGCTGTGGGTCTGACGACCCCAAAGTAGACGGTCCCTCGGATGCCGGCGCCGAGCAGGTCGATCAAGCGATCGACACCCCCGGCGACATACCCGTCGATGTGCCGCCCGATGCGCCGCCTGACACGCCCGGCGACACGACCTTCGACACGCCGCCCGACAGCAGCGCCGACACGACGTTCGACGTGCCGCCCGACACCACGGCGGATGCGACGGTGGATGTCGACAGCTCGGTGGATGGCTCGGTGGATAGCACCGTCGACACCACGGTCGACACGACCGCCGACAGCTCGGCGGACAGCACCGCCGACAGCTCGGTGGACAGCACCTTCGATCTGCCGCCGCCCGACACCACCGTCGACAGCTCGGCCGACAGCACGGCCGACGCCTCGCTGGACAGCACCGCCGACGCCTCGCTGGACAGCAGCGTTGACTCGACCACCGACGCCGACTTCTCGGTGGACTCGGAGGTCGACAGCAACAACGACTTCGGTCCGCCCCCCGACGCTTCGACGTCGTTCGGCCTCGGCGTCGAGACGCTCGCCGGTTGGTACAACCCGGGCAACGCCGACGGCACGCGCTACGCGGCGAGCTTCAACAACCCCGTCAACGTCACCATCGGCCCCGGCGGCGACATCTGGGTCGCCGACTTCGACAATCACATCATCCGGCGCATCACAGCGGCGGGCGTGGTCACGACCGTCGGCACGCCGAGCGCGACGTTCAAGTGGCCCTTCGGCATCGCCTTCGTCGGCACCACGCTCTACGTCGAGACCGACGTCGAGAGCACCGGGGCCGCGTCGCAAGGCGCGCTGTGGCGCGTCGACACGACCACCGGCGCGCGCACGCTGGTCGCCGATCAGATCGGCAAGGCGCGCGGCCTGGTGCCGCTCTCCAACGGCAACATCGTGTTGATCTACCCCGACCAGCACCGCATCGCGATCTTCGATCCGGGCACCACCATGTCGACACCGCTGGCCGGCACGGCCGGCATGGCCGGTTATGTCAACGCCACCGGCGCGGCAGCGCGCTTCAACAACCCCTACGACGGCGTGATCGTCACCAACGGCGACCTGATCGTCACCGACCGCGGCAACCACCGGCTGCGCCGCGTGACCATGGCCGGCGTGGTCACCGACTTCGCCGGTACCGGCGTCGCGTCGTCCACCGACGGCCCCGTGGCCACGGCGACGTTCAACAGCCCGCTCGCACTGTGCCGTGACAGCTCGGACAACATCTTCGTCACCGACGCCGACGGCTACGTGATCCGCAAGATCACCAGCGCCGGCGTGGTCAGCACCGTCGCCGGCGACGGCGTGCCGGGCGTCATCGACGCGGTCAACCCGCTGCAGGGCCGCTTCTACGGCCTCGAGGGGCTCGACTGCAGCAGCAACGGCCTGCTGCTCTACGTCGCCGACGGCAACCGCGGCGACCCGCTGCAGTACAACCGCATCCGCCGCGTCGCCTTCCCGTAGGTTTCCGCGCAACCTTCGCGCCGCGGCCGCGACAAGGGGCATGTCCAACCAAGGAGATGCCTCATGCCGCCCGCGATCAACCGTCGCCCGAGCCCGTCGATCATTCCCTACGGCGGGCTCGAAGTCCGCGTCCCCACGCGCGAGCCGAAGTCAGCCAAGCTGCGCAGCCACACGCCCACCGCGCCCGCCACCGAAGAGCACAACGTCACTCACCCCATCGACGGCTTCGGCTTTCGCGAAGGCTCCGCTCAGATCAGCGCGATGGGCTTCCTCGCGAAGTTCACCGACCAGTTTCGCGCGGTGCGGGCCAACCCCGACGCCGTCATCACCGCCACCATCGGCACCAGCGGCAGCGGCTCGCGCGCGGCCAATGACCGCGTGATGGAGAAACGCATCGCCGCCGTGCGGCAGATGCTGCGCGACGCCGGCTTTCAAGGCACCGTCCGCATCAAGCAAGAGCGCGCGCCGCTGACCGGCAAAGACGACCCGACCCAGCGCACGGTGCGCTTTCACTTCGGCGCGGCGCACGACCGCATCGACACGGCGACGTGCCGGCGCCACGAGAAGCTGCTCGAGCTGCTGCGCGGGATCTAGGCTGCGCTGAGACCTAGGCCTTCTTCGGCGCCTTCTTGTCGGGCTTTGGCTTGTCGTCGCCCTTGGCCTTGTCGACGGTCTTGTCGGGCTTGGGCGTCTTGGGGCCGCTCTTGGGCAGCTCGGGCTTCTTGATGTACTCCGTCGGCACGTCGCCGGTGAGCGCGCCGAGGAACGTCACGATCGACTTGGCTTGCTCGGGCGTGACCTTTCGGCCGAGCTGGTGCCAGGCCATCATCGTGACCGCCTTCTCGAGCTTCTTGACCGAGCCGTCGTGGAAGTAGGGCGCCGTCTCGACGACGTTTCGCAGCGACGGGACCTTGAACATCATCTTGTCCTCGTCCTTCTTGGTCGCCTCGTAGCGGCCCTTGTCCTTGTCGCTGGGCCACGGCTTGACCAGGCCGAGCTTCTGATAGATGTGGCCGCCCACCAGCGGTCCCGAGTGACAGGTCGGACAGCCCGCCTCGACGAACTGCTTGAAGCCCGCCTTCTGCGCAGCGGTGAGCGCCTTGACGTCGCCGGCGAGAAACAGGTCCCACTGCGACGGCGTGACGAGCTTGCGCTCGAAGGCGCCGATGGCGGCGACGAGGTTGTTGTAGGTGATGGGGTCTTTGTCGTTGGGGAAGGCCTTCTTGAAGGCCTCGACGTAGCCGGGGATCGACTTCAGCACGCCGACCACGTCGGCCTCGGCCTTCATCGCCATCTCCACCGGGTTGAGGATCGGGCCCTTGGCCTGCTCCTCGACATCCTTGGCGCGGCCGTCCCAGAACTGAACGAAGTGGCCCGCGGCGTTGTAGACCGTCGGCGAGTTGCGCGTGCCCTTCTGATCGCCGTGTCCGTCGGAGACGACCTTGCGGTCGACGCCGAACTTGTCGAGCATGTGGCAGGTGTTGCAGGAGATGTCGTGGCCGCGCGAGAGACGCGTCTCGTAGTAGAGCATGCGGCCGAGCGCGACCTTGTCCGGTGTGGACGGGTTGGTCTTGCTCTCGAAGCTCTTGGGCAGCGGCTTGAAGTTGTCGAGCAGGTCTTTTTCGATCCCGCCAAACATTGCCGGCTTGGTTTTGATCGGCGTCCCGCTCCCCGTCGCGCTCCCCGTCCCCGCCTTCTTCTTCTTGCATCCCGCGGCGCTCACGATCAGCAGCAGCGTGGCGCCGGCCAGAACGAGTAGGCGTCGGCTCATCTCGAGGCTCCTTTTGCTGCGAGGTGCTTAGCTAAGGTCTGGCCGACCGGCAAGGGCCGCGCTGGCTTACAGGCCGCGCGTCTTGAGGGTCAGATCGAGCCACGGCACGAGCAGCCGGGCCACCGCGCGGGCGGCCGCGGGCGGCGTGGGGCGCGGATCGCGCGCCGAGTGTGCGAACTGCGGCGCCAGCGTGTCGGCGAGGGGGTGGCCAGCGCGTACGGCCAGCGCGTCGAAGAGATCGAAGACACGCACGTTGGGCGCGCGGGCGCCCCAGTCGTTGGCCATCCAGCGCGCGAGCGCGCGGGCGCGGCCGCGCTCGGCCTTGTCGGTGAGCGCGGCGGTGAGCGGCGGCATGGTCAGCGCGACGAAGAGCAGCTGCTGGCGCGCGCGCAGCTCGGCTAGCAGGGCATGATAGTGCTTCTTGACGCGCGCCAGCGCCGCGTCGTCACGCAGACGCAGCACACCGTGGCAGCTGTTGAAGAGCACGACGCGGCGAGGCGTGCCCTTGCTAGATACGCCGTGCGCGAGCATGGCGCGCACCAGCGCGTCGCGCGCGAAGATCGCGCGAAGGTCCTCGGGGCGCGTGTGGTCACCGATGACGAAGCGCCCGTTGCTCAGCCGCGCGCCAGCCGGCGCCAGCTTGGCGTCGACCTTGCCCGCGCCGTACGAGAGCGAAACGACCTTGGTGTTGTTCTTCTCGAGCGCCTTGGCCAGCCCGCCGCGCAAGAGCGCCGCCGTGCAGCCGTGATGCAGCCACAAAAGCGGCACGGCGTTGATCGGCTTGCCCGGCGAGGCGCTCGGTGTGCTGGCGAGGCTGGTGTATTTGTCGGCGACGGGATCGTCGTTGCAGGCGGCGGCGAGCAAGGCGACCACGGCGAGCGTGGCGGCAGGACGGAGCACGCGTGCGTTCACGCGCGCCTGACGTAGCGTCCGTCGCGCGTGTCGATGACGAGCTTGTCACCGCGCTCGACGAACAGCGGCACCTGCACCTCGAGCCCGGTCTCGAGCTTGGCCGCTTTGGTCACGTTGGTGACCGTGTCACCCTTGACGCCGGGATCGCACTCGGTGACCTCGAGCTCGACGGTGTGCGGCACCTCGATGCCGATCACCTCGCCTTCGAAGAGCACGGCGCGCACCTGGTCGTTGGGGCGGATGTAGCCGAGCTCGGTCTCGATCGGCTCGCGCGGCACCGGCCACTGCTCGTAGGTCTCGTTGTCCATGAAGTAGTAGATCTCGCCGCCCTCGTCGTAGAGGTACTGGCAGGGGCGGATCTCGAAGTCGGGATCTTTGAGCCGCTCGCCAGCCTTGAAGGTCTTGCTGACGAGCTGCTTGGTGCGCAGGTTGCGGATCTTGGTCTTGACCAGCGTGGCGGCGCCGCGCGCCGAGGGCGACTGCGTCGCGATCTCCACCACGACGTAGGGATCGCCATCGACCTCGATTCGCGTGCCCTTCTTCAGCTCGCTCGTGCTCGGCATCTTGCGGCTCCTCGCGGATGAGCCGCCTGCTTAGCACGACGCCGTGACGACGTCAGCAGCAGACGCGATCGCGACCGCCGCGCTTGGCGTCGAGCAGGCAGGCGCTGGCGCGAGCCACCAGCGGCGGCATCTCGCGCTCGTCGTCGGCGCGTGTGGCGGCGCCGATGCTGACCGTCAGGCGCAGCGGCTCACCGGCCTCGCTGATGAAGCTCGCCGACGACACGGCGGCGCGCACGCGCTCGAGCACCGGGCGCGCGTGCGCCAAGTCGAGCCCCGGCATCACCAGACACAGCTCCTCGCCGCCGTAGCGCGCGACCCAGTCGCCGTCGCGCACGCGGCTGCGCACCACCTCGGCGAGGCGCGAGAGCACGCGATCGCCGCTCGGCCAGCCGTGCTGCTTGTTGACCTGGCCGAAGTGGTCCACGTCGAGCATCGCCAGCGTCAGCGCTTCGCCGCTGCGTTCGGCCTCGCCGAGCTCGAACGCCAACCGGCGGTCGAGATAGCGGCGGCTGTAGAGCCCAGTGAGCGCGTCGATGTCGGCTTGCTGTTTGAGCTCGCGAAAGAGGCGCCGCCCGCGGCGCGCGACGAGGCCGGCCAAGCGCTCCGAGATGACGCGCGTGAGGTTTTCGAAGTTGACCAGCTCGACGTCGTCGTCTTCGCGCAAGGCGCGGCGCTCGAGCTCGGCAAAGCAGATGCACCGATCGCGGCCCTCGGCCTTGGCCGCGTAGAGCGCGCGATCGGCGCGGCGCACCAGCTCGTCGAGGGCGCACGGCTCGCGCACCGTGGCGACGCCGGCGCTCAGCGTGACCTCGAGCTGGTGCGGCGTGACGGGGCGCGCGCGCACGAGGCCGGCGGTCAGCTCGGCGGCGGCGAGGGCGTCGGTGTCGTCGGCGCGCACCAGCGCGAGCATCTCCTCGCCGCCGTAGCGCGCCAGCAGCAGCGCGTCGGGCAGCGCCTCGCCGAGCCGCTCGGCGATGGCCTGCAGCACCTCGTCGCCGACGCTGTGACCGTGCGCGTCGTTGACCTGCTTGAAGTTGTCGATGTCGAAGAGCAGCAGCGAGAGCGGCTCGTCGGGCGCGGCGCGGCTGAGCTCGAGCTCGAGGCGCGCCAGCGCGGTGGTGCGATCGGCGAGGCCAGTGAGGCCATCGCGTCCCAGCGCGCCGACGCCGGCGAGGTGTGCCAGGCGCTCGAGGCGATGCACGACGAGCGCGGGCGGATCGTCGACGCGGCCGATGTCATCGACCGGCGCCACGGCGGCGACGGCGCGTGCGAGGTCGCGCGCCTCGACGAGCAGCAGCGTCGGCACGCCGAGCTCGGCGCGCGCGGCGAGCAGCGCGTCGAGATCGCGAAAGGCGCGGCGATCGAGCAGCGCGATGCGGGCGCGCCGCGCGCCGACGCTGCCCGCCAGCCGCGTGGCGACGAGATCGAAACGCTCGGCGAGGCGCTCGGCGAGCGCCGGCTCGCCGGCGAAGAGCACCGCGGCGTTCATGAGCCTAGTCTAGGCTAGAAAGCGGCTTTGATGTGTTGGGCGAGCTTGGCGAGCACGGGCTCGTAGGAGGCGTCGCAGATGGCGCCGAAGAAGCCGTCGTTGCCGAAGGCCTTGCTGAACGTGTCGAGGCGAACGCCTGGGCGGCCGATGATCTGGGTGCCGTCGGTGCAGGTGGGCTCGACGTAATAGATCGGATAGCCGTACTTGTCGTAGCGGCGCCCGATGTCGTAGCTCGACGCGGGCGGACCGCCGATGACGGCGACGCTGACCCAGCGGCGCTGGCTGCGCGCGAAGTCGCTGTAGCGCTGCTTGACGTCGTGAAGCCACGACTGGCCCGGCGTGCAGCTCGAGACCTTGCCTTGCGAGAGCGGCGGCTGCTGGCCGGTGCACAGCACGCCCTGGCGGAAGCAGCGATAGTCGCTGTAGGGACCGAGCGATTGATCGGCCCAGTCGAACAGGCCGGTGTTCTTGGCGCTGCAGTCGTCCTCGGTGGTGAGCACGACGATGGCGAGGGCCGCGTCTGCGCGCAGCATCGGGCTGGCGCCGCCCTCGAGCGCGGCGCGCAGCGCTTCGAGCGGCTGCTCGAAGCCACAGCCGCTCTTGCCGACCGACATCAGACAGCTGGCGTCCTTGGTGACGGCCTTGCCGGTCGCGCCGGCGGGGATCACGGCGTAGTCGAGGCCGCTGGTGTTGCACAGCTCGCCGCGACGCAGCTTGCCCGCGTCGCCGCTGCTGTCGCACGGCGCGGCGGTGAACTGCCCGGTGCCCATGTCGGTGGAGACCACGCCGACGCGCACGCCGCCAGGCAGCGCGGCGAGCGGCCCGAGCAGCGCGCCGATGTCGCGCGTGAGCCGCGCCTGCGCCGTCGCCATGTCGGACGAGTTGTCGATCACCAGCAGCACGTCGACGCCGTTGGGCTTCTGCAGCGGCGGCGGCGTGGGCGTCGTGTCGTCGCCGGGGCTATCACCATCGGCGGCGCCCGCGTCGGACGACGTGTCCGCGCTGACGTCGTAGTAGGCGAGCGGACCGTCGTTGGTGGTGCGCGGGTCGAAGTCCGGGTTGGGCTCGGTGCAGCTGGCGACGAAAGGCAGCGCCAGCAGCGACAACACGAGCGACGAGATGGACGATGGCGGTTTCACGCTCGTCCTTCAGAGCAAGAGCAGGGCCACCGCTAACCCGTCAAGATCGCGCGCGTGCCGGTGCTGGATTTGGGGGTGGCGAGCCACAGCGTCGCCGGATATTTGTCACGGCGGCTGGGCTGCGGCTCGCGTTTTCCCGCGCTGCCCCCGAGCAGCACGTGCGGCTTCTTTACACTCGCGTGGGGTGGGAATAGCATGGGCCACGAATTCGATGCGATTCTGCCCATTTTGCGCCAACGAGGTGGCTGACGACGCAGCTCGCTGCGACTTTTGCGGCAAGCGACTGCGCACGCCTACGCGGGGCAGCTCCACGCAAT
>JAGQIK010000276.1 GCA_020431405.1 Myxococcales bacterium | reverse complement strand
CCCGGCGGCGGCGCCGCAGCGCCCGGCGCGGCCCCGCCGGCGGTCGGCGGCGGCGTGGAGGGATCGCCCGGATGTTTCCAGTAGCCGTAGCCCTGGCGGCCGACGTAGTTGTAGCCCGGCGGGTGCGCGTAGTGATTGGCTTGCTCGTCGACTATGCCGCGCGGTTTGCTCGAAAGCACCAGCCCGAGGTCCTTCTCGTGCGTACGGTAGTAGGCCAGCTTGACGGGCAGCCAGCCGCTGGTCGTGACCTTGCCGTCGCGCACGATCTTGTAGCGGTGGTGCGTGTTGCTGCAGACGCCGGCCGCGCACTTCGTTGCGGCGCGCTGCATGTCGACCAGGATCTTGTCGACGTCGTGGTCGAGGTCGGCGAGGCTCTGCTCGGCGCTCTTGATCTGGCTGTCCATCTTGACGACGAGACTGTGGAGCGCTTCGGCCTGGCGCCCCGCGCGCACGTACTTCTTCGGCGTGGCGCCGAAGGCCACCTGGTGCTGCTTGAAGATCGCCAACGCCTGTTGGCGTTGGCGCGGCACGCTCGCGATTCGGCGCGCGATGTAGCCCGAGGCCGTCGGATTGGTGCGGCGCAGCGCACGCAGCTTGTCGACCAGCGCGTCGGGGGGCATGTCTGTGGCGACGCGCTTAGCGTCGGCGAGCGCCCGCTTGTGGATCGCCGCCGCCTCGCTGCGGTAGCCGCGTACGCGCACCACGTCTTTGATCATCGCGGCGACCTTCTTGGCGCGCGAGCTTTCGATGAGGTGCAGGTTGCCGAGCTTGTTGAAGGCGACGCGCAGGTCGTGGTTGTTCTCCTGGCGGTCCTTCTTGATGATCGCGTCGACCTCTTTGAGGATCTTCTCGCCGCGGTCGAGCGAGCTCTTGCGCATCCGCATCTGAAACAGCACCTGCTTCACCTCGGGCTGCGCATTCATGTACTTGGGATAGGCCTTGATCAGCTTGCCGAGGCGTTTTTCGTCCTGCTTGTAGGACGCGAGCAGCTTGCCGAAACGATCCGACTGGCGCTCGGCCCGCGAGATCAGCTCCGGCCGCAGGTGACCGGGCATCAGCAGCAGCACGACGATTCCGATGACGAACACGGCGCCGATGATCAGCGCCGCCCAGGCAGCTCGACTCACACCTCGGTCCCTTCAGCGCGGCGTTGACGCCTCTCCGCGCGTGCCGCGATGGTAGGGGGAGAGGGCGCTCTAGCTCAAGCCCGAGGCCCCCGAGGGCTACTCGAGGTCAGCGAGGGTCTTGCCGACTGCGTCGAGCACCTCGTGGTCGCGCCCGCGATCGAGCATCTTGCGCGCGCGCCGCAGCGAGACCCACTTCACCTCGAGCGTCTCCTTGCGGTGATAGTCGCCTTTGTCGGCGTCGAGCAGCATCAGGAAGTAGGCGCGCAGCGCGCGTTTGGTCTTCAGCGTGACCAGGTGCGGCCCCACGGTGGCCTTGGCGCCGCTCTCCTCGCGCGACTCGCGCCGCGCCGTCTTGGCCGGCGACTCGCCGGGGTCGATGCGGCCCTTGGGCCACGTCCAGCCGCTGCGCCCCTCGCGCTTCTCCTTGCGGTTGCGCACGAGCAGCACCTGCCGCGACTCGGGGTTGATGATCACGCCGCCGGCGGTGACCCAGCCCTTCTTGGGCGCCTTCAGCTGATCGAGCGGACGCTTCTTCGCCAGCGACGTCACGTCGCGGCGCAGGCGGCGCGCCTGCTTCTTGCCGCCGAGCGCCGGCGGCGCCGCCAACGCGACGATCAACAGGGCGGCCAGCGGCCATGGTGTGCGGCGGCTCATCGCCGCCCCATCAAGCCAGGACCGTGCCAAAAGTAATTTCAGTAGGTTAGGGCCGCAGATGTGCGCGAGGCTCGTAGGCTATCGGCAGCCCCAGTTGCTAGCGCAGCTGCTGGCAGATCGCGCGATGCGCCTTGGCCTCGTCGCCGTCGGGCAGCGCGCTCGACAGGCCGCAATGCACGGCCGGGTTGAAGGGGTTGACCCGCAGCGCGATCTTGAAGTGCCGCGCGGCGGCCGGCTTGTTGCCCGCGCGCAGGTACGCCGTCGCCAGCGTGACCTGCGGGCCCGCCATCTCGGGGTAGTACTCGAGCACCGGCAACAGCACGTTGCTCGCCTTGTCGTGCTCGCCGATCTCGAGGTAGGCGCGCGCCAGCGCGTTGGCGACGAGGCTGTCGCGCTTGCCCACCAGCGTGCGCGCCTTGCGGTATTCGATGATCGCCGCGCGCGTCAGCTGACGCTGCCGCAGCATATCGGCGAGGCGGAAGTACTTGCGCGCCTTGGTCTCGCGAATGCGCAGCAGGCGCTTCTCCTTGCTCAGCCGCTTGCCGAAGCGCCGCTTGGGCGGGTGCATGCCCGGCATGCGCTTGAGGCCGAGACCGCGCAGGTACTTGCGGTACACGCCGGCGAACGCGCGGCGTCCGAGCCCCGTGGCGCGCTTGACGGCTTGCCAGGCGTCGGCGCCGGCGCGCATGGCGGCGATCATCTCGCGCAGCGCCCCCGGCTTGCGCGCGGCGAGCATCTGCACCGCGGTCTGCGCCTGAGCGAAGGCCAGCGCGGTGTGGCGCTGGCTGGGCAGCTTGGCCATCGACGGGTGCATCGCGCGCCACTTGATGAGCTTTCCGCGCGGCGCGATCGCCTCGGCGAGCAGGTGACGCTGCACCGGCGAGAGCGGCGGCGGCGCCTCGGGGCCGAGCCGCCAGCGCGCCTCGAAGAACTTGGCCAGCCCCTCCTGCAGCCAGATCGGCACCTGATTGTGCGACAAGCGCGACACCACGAGGTGCACGTACTCGTGCGCTAGCGTGTCGCGCCAGGTGTAGCCGCGCAGCAGCGCGCGCGGGCTGACGATCATCAGCCGGTTGTACTTGCACAGCGCGATGGTTCCGGTGCGCTCGATGTCCTTTTCGGTGAGCGACGAGACGCTCGCCAGGTCGGTGGTCTTGCCGTAGATCTCGACGCGGATCACATCCGGTGGCGCGTAGCCGAGGTCGCTCTGCAGCCGCGCGCGCACCGCCTCGAGCGTCTCGGAGGCGAAGCGCAGCAGGATCTCGTCTTTGCCCGGGCGCACGTAGAAGGCGAAGTGCCCGCCGCGGCCGAGCACGCGCTTGTAGCCCTTGACCGTCGCCGCCGTCGAGCGCGCCAGCGACACCATGCGCCGCAGCGTCGAGGGCGGGCTCGCGATGTAGCGCATCGCCCGCGACATCTTCGCCACAGCTCGCTCGTAGTGGCCGTTGTAGAAGTCCACCCGCCCGCCGACAAACGCCACCGCCGGATCGCGCGGCTTGTCGCGCGCCACCGCGCCGTAGACCTTGGTCGCCTCGGCGGTGCGCCACTGCGACAGCAGGCGCTGCACGTCGCGCAGCTCGAAGCCGCTCGAGCCCGAGCCGGCGCGCGCGCGCGGCGTCTGGCCGCCGCCCGTGGCGACCAGCAGCAGCGCGGTCAACGAGAGCGCCACCATCGCGGCGCGCTTGGTCGTCATCGCACCAGCTCGCGGTAGTAGCGTTTGACCTGGCCGCGGTAGCGCGACGGGGGCTTCTCCTTCATCGCGTCGAGGATGTCCTGGCGAAACTCCTTCGGCGGGCGGAACTGGTCGGCGCCCGGGATCTTGACGCGCTCGCGCTGCGTGCGGCCGCTCGCCATGCGCGGCTGGCGCGCGCGCTTGAGGTCACCCTGCATGCGGCGCAGCTGGTCGGCCGCCGCCTCTTGCTGGCTCTGCGCCTCCTGCGGCCGCACCGCGCCGAGCTTGCGCTGGGCGCGGTCCATCATCGATTGCGTCTCGCGCAGCCCGCGCGGTAGGCGCTTGCCGCCGAGCGGCACCGGCAGCGCGCCGTCGTCGCCTTTGGCCTTGCCGCTCTTGCCGCTCTTGCCGCCCTTGCCCTGCTTGCCGAGCTTGCGCAGCAGCTTCTCCACCGCGCGCTGCAAGGACTTCTGCCGCTGGCGCAGTCGCGACAGCTCCTGGCGATCCTGCGGCTGCAGCATCGAGCTCGGTTCGGGGAAGATCGCTTCGAGGTCGCGCGTCAGCTCGGCGGCCAGCGCCTGCGCGCGCTTGGTCCGCTTGAGCGAGCGCCGCAGCCGCGCGCGACGGAAGCTGTAGCGCCCTTCGACGTCCTCGGCGATGTCGTCCTTGAGCGCCTTGAGCGCGTTCTCGGTGCGCTGCGCCATGTTGAGCGCCTGCTCGAGATCGCGCTGGTCGAGCATGCGCCGCAGGCCCTGCGCGCGCTTGCGGATGCGGTCGAGCTGCTCCTGCTGGTACGAGGCGAGCTTGCGGCGCTCGATCTCTTGCAGCTTCTTGCGCAGCTTCTCGAGCTTCTTGAGCTCGCGCCGGATGAAGGGCGCGATCTTGTCCTGCATCAGCTTGGAGGCGCGGCGCTGGTAGTTGCGCACAACGCGCCGCGTGCGACGCGCCAGCTCGCGCTGCTCGGCCTCCATGCCGCGCAGCCGGTCCATCATCTCGGCGAAGGCGCGCTCGCGCTTGCTCAGCCGCTTGCTGCGATAGCCGCTGAGGTTGTTCTCGAGCAGCCCGGTGAGCGCGTCGAGCTTCTTTTCCAGCGCGCGCAGCGCCGCGTCGACGCCGCGTGCGTCCTTCTGCGAGAGCAGCTTCTGCAGCTTGCTCAGCTCCTGGTCGAGCCCGGTCTGCGCGAGCGCCTCGGCGTTGAGGTACTCGTCGGGGATCGAGCGGCGCAGCTTGGCCATGCGGCGCAGCAGCGTCTGCAGCTTGCGCTTCATGTACTCGATCTCGCGCAGGATCTCTTTGCGCAGCGCCTCGCTCTTGGTCTTGCGATAGCGCGCCAGCAGCTCCTTGAGGCGCTTTTTGGCGGCGGCCAGCTGGCGGCTGAGGATGACGAGGTTCTGCAAGCGCTGCTCGTCGAGCAGGTTGGCCAGCAGCAGCGCGTCGCGCTCGAGCTCGCGCACGTGCGTGCCGTTGGCCTTGCGCAGGCGCAGCATCGCGCGCGCCTTGAGCGAGCGCTTCTGACGCGCCGGCGCCAGCTCGCGCAGCGACTTCGCTTCGGCGCGCGACAGCTCGCCGAGGCGCTTGTCGATGCCGGCGATCTCGCGCAGCACGGTGCGCGAGACGAGCTTGTCGCCGCGCATGCGGCTCGCCAGCGCGCGCACGCTGTCGAGCAGACGCGCGTCGGCGCGGTGCGCGTCGCGCACCTTGTCGAACTGCGCGCCGGGCGGCGGCGAGTCGGTCTGTTCGGCAAACAGCAGCAGCCGCCCCGACAGCGAGTGCAGCGACAGCTCGACCACGCGCTGCTGCAGTGCGAGCACCTGTTGGTGGCGCTCCTCGGGCGAGAAGACCTTGAAGGTCGACGATGAGGAGGCGCCGACCTTGGGGCCGCTGACCGTGTCGTTGTCGACGGCCTCGATCCAGTACGTGACGCGCGCGCCCGGGCCGAGGCGCACCTCGGCGAGGTCCCACTCGATCTTGGCCGTGGCGCGGCGCGGCCGCGTGCCCTTGGGGCGGTGCCACAGCTCGCGCCGTTTGGCGGGGTGATTGCCGACGACGTAGACCAGGTCGACGCGCGTCAGGCCGAAGTCGTCGCTGGCGACGTAGCCGAGCTCCATGCGCTGGCGGGCGGTGACCTCGATGCCCGCCGGCGGCGAGTGCATCGTCGCGCTGGGCCGCGCGTCGGGCTCGATCTGGACGCGGTGGTTGACCGGATCGCGCAGGCGCCGCGAGTCGAGCGCCTCGACCTGAAAGTGGTAGGTGCCGTCGTTGCGCACGACGAAGGCGCCGCGCACGTCGCGGCCCTTGCTCACGCTCAGCGCTACGCGCAGCGGGCCATCGCTCGGCTCGTCGGGCGAGCCCGAGCCCGAGCCGCCGCTGCCGCCGCTGCCGCTGCCGCTGCCGCCGTTGCCGCCTGTGTCGCCGTCGCCGTCGCGCGTCGCGGCGCGCTCGAGCACCAGCGTGGCCGTG
>JAGQIK010000275.1 GCA_020431405.1 Myxococcales bacterium | reverse complement strand
GCCGTCGCGGCGCACTACGCACAGCGCGCCGGCAGCGCCGCTGCCTTGATCGAACGTTCGCACCGCGCCGCGCGCGCCGTCGAAGGCGGCGGCAAACGCGCGCCCGGGCTCGGCCGTCTCGCCGGCGCCGTGCGGCGACAGCGTGCGCCAGCCATGGTGGCTGAGCAGGCGCGGCGGCGAACCGAGCAGCCCCGCGCCGAACCACTTGGGCGCACCGCTTTGGGCGTCCCACAGGCGCACGGTGCTGTCGTCGCTGACGCTGACGACCACACGCCCGCGGTCATCGAAGCGGGCGACGTTGATCTCGTCGCGATGGCCGTACAGCGCGCGCGTCTTGCCGTCGGCGAGGCGCATCAGGCGCAGCACGTGATCCGAGCCCGGCAGCGCCAGGCGCTTGCCGTCGGGATCGAGCTGCAAGCTGTAGGTGCGACCCGCGAAGCGTCCCAGCCGTCGCGGCGTCGCGCCGGCGCGACGGGGATCGAGCAGCAGCACCTCGCGGCTGGTGAGCGAGATCGCGAGCTCGCCGGCCGGCGTGAAGTCGAGGCCGTAGGCCGCGGTGCCGCCGCGCAGCACGACGCGCGACGCCGTCGGCGCCGCCTTCGCGCTCGCCGCAGGCAGCGGCCACAGCCGCACGGTGCCGCCAACGCCGCCGCTGGCGATCAAACGCTTGTCGCGCGAGATCGCGAGCGAGAAGACGCGCCGGTCGTGCTTGCCGAGGTTTGTCGCCCGCACGCCACCCGCGCCGTCGAAGCGCCACAGCAGCAGCTTGCGATCGCGCCCCCCGCTGACGAAGACGCTGCGATCGCGCGCGACGCCGAGCGCCATCACGTCCTGCTCGTGGCCGCCGAAGGAGCGCACGCGACTCTCGCCGATGCGCCAGACACGTATGCGCCCGTCGCGCGCGCCGGCGATGATGCGCTGGCCGTCGGGGCTGAACGACACCACGCGCGCGCCCGCCGGCAGCTCGAGCACGTGCTGCACCTCTCCGCGTGCCGCCGACCAGATGCGAACGGTCTTGTCGTAGCTGGTGGTGGCGATGCGCTTGCCGTCGGCGCTGAAGGCGGCGTTGGTGAGCATGCGCGCGTGAGGGCGCCAGCGCTGGCCGCGGATCGGCGCGCGGATGTCGAAAGCGCGCACGCCGCGGTCGCGATCGCTGCCGTACAGGCGCGTGCCGTCGGGGCTCGCCATCAGTCCCGCCGATGGCGCGTTGGAGCGGCGATCGAGCCACGCCACGCGCTTGCCGTCGCGCAGCGACCAAAGCGCGATGCGCCCTCGCCGCCCCGAGGTCGCCACGAGCTGCCTGCGCGCGATCACGACGGCGTGAGGCCACGCCTGTCCGGTCTCGAAGGCGAGCACGAGCTTGGGCGCGAGCGGTGTCTCGGGGGCTCCGGGCGCGCGCGAGATCGCGAAGACGCGCACGTGGCCGCGCACCGTGGTGGTCAAGAGGCGCTCGCGCGAGACCCACTTGACGTCGCGCACTGCCGACTCGTGCAGCAGCGCGCCCGCGATGGGCGTCGCCTCGGGCAGCCGCCACAGGCGCGCCTTCTTGTCGATGCCCGCCGCGGCGAGCAGCTTGCCGTCGGGGCTGACGGCGATCTCGTAGCTGTTCTTGCTCTCGGGCAGGCGTTTGACGAGCGTCGCGCGGCCGGTCTTCGGCACACGCCACACGTGCACCTCGCGACCGAATGTGGCGGTGATCAGCTGAGCGCCGATCAGCGCCCCCGACGCGTAGCGCAGCTTGCGTTCGAGCAGCAGGCGCGGCGGAAACCAGCTGCGCACCTGCCCGCGCCAGTCGCCGCTGACCAGCTGACCGTCGAAGGCGTAGCGCAGAAACAAGATCTGCTCGGGATGGCCGCGCAGCACCTTGACCAGGCCGCCGGTGCGCGCGTCGAGCAGATAGATCGCGCCGCTTCCGCTGCCGACGGCGATGTGTCGGCCGTCGGGCGAGCGCGCGACGGCGCGCGGGATGTTGCGCAGCGCCGTCCAGCGCAGCGCGTCGCGGCGCAGGCGCCACCACAAGAAGCGCAGCGCCGGGCTGTCGGCCGCCTCGAGCGCCTGTCGAACCTTGGCGGCCGCCTCCACGCGTGCGCCGCGCGCCCACGCACCCCAGGCGCCCTCGCGGCGTGCCGCCTG
>JAGQIK010000274.1 GCA_020431405.1 Myxococcales bacterium | reverse complement strand
GGCGTGGTCGAGTGCGCTCGCGCGCTCGGCGACCGCGCGCTGGAGCGGCGGGCGCTGCGCGCGCTGCTTTCCAACCACCCGCGCTCGCCGCTCGCCGCGCGCGCCCGTCGGCGGCTCGAGCTGATCGCCAAGTGATCGCCCGCGCGCTGGTGGCGTTGCTGTGCACGCTCGGCTGCGCCGCGTGCGCGCAGCAAGACACCGTGGCGACCTTCGTGGGCAGCAGCACCGACGGCGCGAGCGAAGGGGTTGGCGGCGGCGACCTCGGCGACCTCGGGCCGCTTCCCGACGGCGTCGATCCGCAAAGCCGGCTCGCCTACTGCCGCGGCAAAGGTCCCCCCGTGCTGGTCGGCGACGGCAGCGGCGCCACCGACGTGTGCAGCGGCAAGATCGCGCAGCAGGTCTTTGGCCACGGCCTGTGCGCCTGCGCCAGCGTGGCGAGCAACTTCGACGTGCGCGTCGACGCCTTCGACTCCGCGCTCGGCCCCTACGATCCCAACGCCCCGCTTCCCGGCGGCGCCGTGGCGATCAACGACAAGCTCGACCTGACGGGCACCACGCGCATCGGCGGCGATCTCGTCGTCGCCGGCGCGCAGGGCGTCGTCGCCGGGGCGTCGCTGTTTGTCGGCGGCGCGCTGCTCGACGCCGGCCCGCTCGGCACGGCGAGCTCCAACGTCGTCGTGCAAGGCGACGCGCGCGTGGGCGGCAACGTCGAGCTCGCCACGCTCGCCGTCGGCGGCACGCTCACGGTGGCGCCCGGCCAGAGCGTCAAGGTCGGCGGCGTCGAGCCGTCGGGGCTCGCGCGCGCCGCGGTCAACGTGGCGGCGCGCTGCGGCTGCGGCGCCAGCCAGCTGGTGGACGTGGGCGGCATCGTCGCGGCGCACGCGCAGAGCAACCACAACGCCGATATCGCGCTCGACGCCAAGCGGCTCGCCGATTTCAAGAGCGACACCACCGTGGACTTGCCCTGTGGGCGTTTCTACCTGAGCGCCATCCAGGGCAGCGGCGCGCGCCTGACGCTGCGCATCAGCGGGCGCGTGGCGCTGTTCGTCGGCGGCAACGTCACGCTCGACCGCGACCTCGACGTCGAGCTCGCCACACCCGACGCAGAGCTCGACCTGTTCGTCTCGGGCACGATCAACGCCGGCGGAGACGTGCGGCTCGGCGACGAGGCGCAGCCCTCGCGCGCGCGCCTGTACATCGGCGGCGGCGGATCGTTCAACGTGGCCGGCAACGCGACGTTTGTCGGCAACATCTACGCGCCGTCGGTCGATGCGGCGCTCAGCGGCGGCATCGAGGTCTACGGTGCGCTGTTCGTGCGGCGCATCACCACTTCGGGGCCGGTGACGATCCACTACGACCACAAGGTCGCGCGCGCCTCGCGCGACTGCATCGAATAGCGCGTTCTTGACAGCGACGAGATTTAGACGTAGTCTAAATTTGTGGGCAGAAGCGCGGTCGAGACCCTCAGGGAGCACGGCGTCAATCCCTCCGCTCAGCGGGTGGCCGTCGCCGACTACGTCTTGCAGACCGACGAGCACCCCTCCGCCGACCAGGTGTGGACGAGAGTGCAGCAGACGTTTCCGCACATCTCGCGCGCCACCGTCTACAACACGCTGAGGCTGTTCGTGGAGAAGGGGCTGCTGAGGCAATACGCGATCACCGAAGGGTGCGTCGTGTTCGACCCCAACGTGGCGCCGCACCACCACATCATCGACGAGGAGACGGGCGCGATCCACGACGTGCCTTGGGATGCGGTCGACATCGGCAAGCCGCCCAAGGTCAGAGGCTTCGAGGTGCGCGAATACCAGGTCGTGATGAGGGGCAGAAAGAAGCGATAGTCGAACGTGGTTGTTTGCAGCCAAGAGCCCGCCGAGGGCTTTTTTTTGGGCCGTGTATTAGACAGAGTCTAATAGCGGACATGATCAATTTCTGGACAAGGAGCACGTCGTGAAACCTCGATATCTGCTGTTGGCGCTCGCCGCGCTGCCCGTGGCCTGTGCGTCGAACCAGAAGACGACCAGCGAGCCGAGCAAGCTGGCGAGCCGTGCGTCCGCGGCTGACGGCCAGGGCAGGTCGAACGCGTTTTGGTGGCCCAAGCAGCTCGACCTGCGGCCGCTGCGCCAGCACAACCCCAGCTCCAACCCATTCGGCAAGTCGTTCGACTACGCGGCCGCCTTCAAGACGCTCGATCTGGCGGCGCTCAAGCGCGACATCAACGCGGTGCTCACGACGTCTCAGCCCTGGTGGCCAGCGGATTACGGCAACTACGGTCCGCTCTTCATCCGCATGGCCTGGCACAGCGCGGGCACCTATCGCACCGTCGATGGGCGCGGCGGTGCCGCCGGCGGACAGCAGCGCTTCGACCCGCTCAACAGCTGGCCCGACAACGCCAACCTCGACAAGGCGCGCCGGCTGCTCTGGCCCATCAAGAAGAAGTACGGCCGCGCCATCTCGTGGGCCGACTTGATGGTCCTGGCGGGAAACGTCGCGATGGAGAACATGGGCTTCAAGACGCTCGGCTTCGCCGGCGGTCGCGCCGATGACTGGGAGCCCGACCTGGTCTACTGGGGACCCGAGTCGAAGTGGCTCGCCGGCAAGCGCCGCAACAAGGCCGGTAAGCTCAAGGGCCCGCTGGCCGCGGTGCAGATGGGTCTGATCTACGTCAACCCGGAGGGGCCCAACGGAAGCGGCGATCCGCTCGCCGCCGCCAAGGCGATCCGCGAGTCGTTCGCCCGTATGGCGATGAACGACGAAGAGACCGTGGCCCTCATCGCGGGCGGCCACACCTTCGGCAAGGTGCACGGCGCGCACGCGCCGTCCAAGTGTGTCGGACCCGAGCCCGGCGGTGCCGCGATCCAGCGGCAAGGACTCGGCTGGTACAACAAGTGCGGCAAGGGCAAAGCCGAAGACACGGTCACCAGCGGCCTCGAGGGCGCGTGGACGGCGGCTCCGACGAAGTGGACGCACCAGTACCTCAAGTTCCTCTTCAAGTACACGTGGAAGCAGACCAAGAGCCCGGCCGGCGCGATCCAGTGGACGCCCACCGACGCCGCCGCCGGCACGCTCGTCCCCGACGCGCACGTCAAAGGCAGGCTGCACGCGCCGATGATGCTGACCACCGATCTGGCGCTCAAGAAGGACCCCGCCTACCGCAAGATCGCGATGCGCTTCCGCGACGACCCCAAGGCGTTCGAGGCGGCCTTCGCGCGCGCCTGGTTCAAGCTCACACACCGCGACATGGGGCCGCGCGCGCGTTATCTCGGCTCGGAAGTGCCCGAGCAGGTCTTCGTCTGGCAGGACCCGATCCCGAAGGTCGAGCACGCGCTGATCGGCGCGGCTGATGTCGCCCAGCTCAAGAAGAAGATCCTCGCTTCTGATCTCGGCGTGGCCGAGCTCGTGCGCACCGCATGGGCATCGGCTGGCAGCTTTCGCGGTACGGACATGCGCGGCGGCGCCAACGGCGCGCGGGTTCGGCTCGCGCCGCAGAAGGACTGGCCGGTCAACAACCCCGCCGAGCTGGCCAAGGTGCTCGCCAAGCTCGAGCGCATCCGTGCCGACTTCAACCGCGGCGGCAAGAAGGTCTCGCTCGCCGACCTGATCGTGCTCGCCGGTGCGGCCGCCATCGAAAAGGCAGCCAAGGCGGCCGGCCACGACGTGACGGTGCCGTTCAAGCCGGGCCGCGCCGACGCGTCGCAGGAGCAGACGGACGTCAAGTCGTTCGCGTTCCTCGAGCCCAAGGCCGACGGCTTCCGCAACTACTATGGCGGCGGCAGCTACCTGTCGCCCACGGCCGCGCTCGTCGATCGCGCGAGCATGCTCACGCTGACCGTTCCCGAGATGACGGTGCTCGTGGGCGGCATGCGCGCGCTCGGCGCCAACAGCGGCGCGTCGAAGCACGGCGTGCTCACCGAAAAGGCTGGCACGCTGAGCAACGACTTCTTCGTCAACCTGCTCGACATGTCGACCAAGTGGCGCAAGTCCAAGAGCGAGGCAGGCGTCTACGAGGGCGTCGACCGGCAGACGGGCAAGCTGCGCTGGACCGCGACGCCGGTGGATCTGGTCTTCGGCTCGAGCTCCGAGCTTCGCGCCATCGCCGAGGTCTACGCTTCCGAGGACGGCAAGAAGAAGCTCGTGCGCGACTTCGTGCGCGCTTGGGTCAAGGTGATGCGGCTCGACCGCTTCGACCTCGCCGCGCGCTAGCAGCAGCGCTCGCCGTCAGTCACATCAGCGCTGCGACGACGGCGATCAACGACGCCACCAGCGCGACCGCGATCGCGATCCACAGGTAAGGCACGGGCCGCGCGGGGACGATACGCGCCGGCGCCAGCTCGGGGATGTCGACCACGTCGGTGCGGTGGTCGACATCGTAGTGCGCCTCTTCTTCGTCGTCGCCGTCGTCGGGCGGCGCGGTCGCCGGCGCGTCCACTCGCGCCACGGCCGCTTTGGCCGCCGCAGCCTGCTCGTCGGTGACCGTCGGCCGCTTGGCGGTCTCGTCGTCGTCGCTGTCGTCGCGCTTTTCGCCGAGCAACGGCTCGTCGATGATCTGGCGTGGGCGCGTGGCCTGGATGTCGGCGGTAGGTCGACGGCGCGGCTTGGGCGCGGCGGGGCCGGTGAGGTCGCTGCGCGGCTCGGTGTTGGTGCTGACGATGACCTCGGGCAGCGGGTCGGGCGTGCTGCGTTTCTCTGGCCGCGGAGTGGTCGTCCGCGGCGAATCGCGATCACGGTCGACCTCGAGCGTTGATAGCTGCGAGGCGCGCCGTTTGATCGGGATCAGATCTGGCTTGGTCTCCGACGTGCTGGCGGCCTGCAGCGCTTCCCCGAGGCTGACCGCGGGCGCCTCCTCGATGGTGTCGGCGTCGGGTGCCGCGGCGAGCAGCTCGTCGGGCTTGTAGCGGGTGGTGACCTCCGAGATGACATCGGGGCGCCGCAGCTTGTCGGTCTCGGCCTCCTCGGGCGCGACGAGCAGCAGGTTCTCCTCGCTGTCTTCCTGCGTGTCAGGCGCGGCGAGGGCGGCGGGGCCGACGCCCGGCACCGTGCCGCCCTCGATGCGCGCCACCTCGGTGCGCTGGCCGTCGCGACCGCGCGGGCGCTCGGCGTCGCTGCGCGCCACCGCGTGCTCGATGCGGCGCGACAGCTCGGACGTGGCGAGCTCGCGCGAAGGCAACAGGTCGAGCAGCGCACGCCGCATGTCCGACGCCGTGTCGTAGCGGTCGGCGGGCCGATGCTGAAGCGCTCGGTTGACCACTTCGGCGAGCTTCGGCGAGTACTCGGGCAGCAGCTCGCGCGGATCGGGGTAGTCGCCGCGCAGCAGCGCCTCGAGCACGTGGGCGTCGTTGGGGCCGTCGAAGAGACGGCGTCCGGTGCTGCACTCGAAGAGCACGGCGCCGAGCGCGAAGATGTCCGAGCGGTGATCGATCTGTCCGCGCAGCGCCTGCTCGGGGGACATATAGGCGAGCTTGCCTTTGATCTGTCCGGGCCGCGTGCGGCTGAGATGGATCGACGCCTTGGCGATGCCGAAGTCGGCCAGCTTCACCTCGCCGGCGCGCGAGAGCAGGATGTTGTCGGGGCTGACGTCGCGATGCACGATGCCGAGCGGCTCGCCGCCCACGCCGGTCTTGCCGTGCGCGTAGGCGAGCCCCGCGCAGGCGTCGCTGACCACCAGGCAGCTCAGCGACAGCGGCAGCGGGTCGCTCGGCGTCTCGCGCAGCAGCTGCCGCAGGCTGAGGCCATCGATGTACTCCATGGCGATGTAGTGCACGCCGTCGGCTTTGCCGAAGTCATGGATCTGCACCACGTTGGGATGAAAGAGCTGCGCGGTGAGGCGCGCCTCGTCGAGAAACATGCGTACGAACTGTTGGCGGTCCTCGAGGTGCGGCAGGATGCGCTTGACCACCAGGCGTTTGGCCGCTTCGCCGGCAGGCGGATCGACCCAGCGGGCGAGGAAAACCTCCGCCATGCCGCCGACCGCGAGCCGGCGCACGAGCTGATACGGCCCATAGGGCGTCATAAACGCCCCATTTTTGCACAGAACCGCCTGTGACTATTAGAACGTGACCGGTGGGCGCTAACGCGAGACGGTGCGATCCACCAGCACGCGCGTGGCGCTGGCGCTCGCTGCGCCGCGCGTCACCGTCAGCGTGACGAGGTGATAGCGCTGCCGCTTGCCGCTGAAACGGTGCGCGAAGCGCGGCTTGTTCAAGGTCCGCTCGGCGCTGTTGTCGTCGAAACGCCAGCTGTAGCTGACCTTGCTGGCGTCGCCGCTGCGCGGTGGACGCGCCGCGAGGCGGAAGTAGCCGGGGCTGATCAGCTGCCAGCGAAAGTCGGCGGACAGCGCCGAGGCGGGCAGCACGGGCAGCTTGCGCGTCTGCGTGCAGCGCGCCAGCGTGCCGCCGTCGCCGCGGCGCACGATCTCTGTCTCGATGCGCAGCGCGCTGGACGGTTTGCTGGTGCGGGGGATCGTCAGCGTCGCCACGCGGCCGTAGCGCTCGCTTTCGGTCACGCCGGCGAGGCGATGCGCGGTGCGTACGACGCTGCGCTCGTCCTTGCCCACAACGCGCTCCACCGAAACCACGCAGCCCGCGCAGGGCGTGCCGTGCACGATCACCTTGTCGGCAGCGCAGCTGGCGGTGGGGGCCGGGGCTGTGGAGGGGCGGCTCGCTGGCTGGCTCGTCGCTTGACTCGTCGGTTGATTCGCCTGGGACGACGCGGGCGGTGGCCGCAGTGGTTTGTATTTCGAGAGCGCGCGCGGCACCACGCGGATGGTGATGCTGCTCTTGACGCGTGTGCCCGACACGCGCGCGATCAGCGTGACCGTGTGCAGGCCGATCTTGGTCGGCGCGACGAGCTCGCCGGCGGTGTCGCTGATCTTCTTGGCGCCTTCGAGGCTCAGCTCGACCTTCTCGCTTGTCTTGGGCTCCACGCGCAGCGTCAGCGCGACGCGCTCGCCGATGCCGACGACGTAGCGCTGCGCTTCGAGCAGCACGCGCAGCGGCAGCTTGCGGCCGCGCGTGTAGTAGAGGACCGCGGGCACGACGATCGCGGCGGCGACGGCGAGCACCAGCGCGGCGCTTCCTAGCCGTCGTGCGCGCTCGGGCTTGGGCGCGCCGGCACCCTCAAGGCGCATCGCGCACCTCCATCAGGGTCACCAGCCGCGTGACACGATCCTTGTAGGGCAGCTTCTTGCCGGGCACCAGATCGGGCGAGAGGATGCGCTGCTTGCGCACGTCGATGTGTGCGATCTCGTCGCTGGCGCTGCGCGGCAGGTAGGCTTGCTCGCCGATGGCGACGAGCTCGGCGCCGCCGAGGCTGCTCATCTCGAAGTCGAAGACGGTGCGGTGGCTGCGATCGAGCACGCCAAACCAATGCTCGCCGTCGCGCGAGAGCATGTTGAGCAGCAGGTGCCGCGGGGTGGCGGCCATCGAGCGCACGATCATCGAAAGCGCGATGCGTTCGACAGTGGCGAGGGTGTCGGGGTCGATGGCGGCGAGGGTGCCGTCGGTCTCGTGCGTGCCGAGCCCCGACGCGTGCCCGACGTAGAGCAGCCCCGTGGGGCCGCGCGCGATGCGCGCCGCGCCCGCCGGCACGTCGCGCTGTGCGACGACCTTGCGGGTGTCGAGCGCGACGATGACCACGCGGTCGCGCGGCAGCGGATCGCCCCCGCCCAGATCGAGCTGCTCGCGCGTGAGCAGCGCCACGCGCGTCTTGGAGAGCGGCGCGATGCCAAGCACGGCGCCGGGCAGCGCGACGCTGGCGCGCACGCGAGCGGCGCCATCGCCGGAGGAGACGTCGACCAGCGAGAGCCGTCCGGTGGGCCCGCGCGCGGGTGTGGCGTGTCCGACGAGCAGCTCGCCGCCGTAGCCCCAGGCGAGCGCCACGGGGCGCGCCGCGAGCTCGACGCGGCCGAGCAGCTTGCCGTCGTGCGCGAGCACCAGCATGCGCTGGTCGAGCAGTCGCTGGCGGCGGCCGACGAGCACGAACAGCCGCTTGGCGTCGGCGGCGAAGTCGCGCACGGCGAGCACGTCGGGGTAGGCATCGGTGAGGTAGGCCACCGCGAGGCGTTTTCCGGTCTTCGACTCGAGCTTCTCGATGCGCGGGTCGAGCTCGGGGCGCAGCACGAACAGCGGCGCGCCAGGCTTGCCTACGAGGTGCGCCGACTTGGCGCGACGCAGCACACGCCCGTCGTCGACGGTGCAGCCGCAGACGATCAGCGCTGCGAGCACGGCGGCGGCGGCGAGGGACTGTCGGCCTCGCGAAACGAGCAGCGGCGCTGTCATTTCTTCTTCTCGCGCGGCATCTTCACGCGCTTGCGCGTGGTCAGCGGCTTGCCATCGGGCCCCACCAAGCCGCTGCGCGTGGCTTTGCGTTTGGGACACGCCACCACCCAGCGGCCTTCGTGCTTGCGCAGATCGAGCACGCCACTCTTGCTCACCCCGCGCATGGTGAGTGCGCCGCCGCGGTCGACGCGCTTCTTTCCGGCGATATCAAAAAACACCACAGGCTTCTTACGCCGAAGCACCGCGCCTTTGACCGTGTAGGAGACGCGCGCCGTGTCGCCGTCGATCTTGGGTGTGCCGACTTCGATGGTGGAGACGACGATGCGGCTGCGCATCAAGCGCACCGCCGAGACGCGGCCCACGCGCGTGTCGGCGCAGGCCGGATCGATGTCGCCCACCAGCGGACGCAGGTCATCGCTGGCACCCACCGTGAGATAGCGCCGCACCACCGCCGCTGCCCCCTTGCCGCTGCCCGTGCCCGTGCCCGTGCCCGTGCCCGTGCCCGTGCCCGTGCCCGTGCCCGCCGATTCCACGTACCCACCCGTAGCCGTCGTGGTCGTTCCCTGCGCCGGCTCGTCGGGCTTTTCGCGGCATGCGCTGGCGGGCACCAGCAGCAGCATCAAACACAGCGATCGCATCATCTCGCCGACGAGGTTACGGCCTAAGCCCCGCTGCGCACAATCGTGTGCAGGTGGTGCCCCCGCTCCCGCCGCTGCGTCACGCATCCACTCGTGATCCCGCCGTGGCGCGCCCGTTGCACCACAGCCAACCCATGTCCCGCCTTAGCACCATCGCCGCCGCTGCGCTCGCCGCGCTCTGCGCCTGCAGCCCAGGTCAGGACACCAGCCGAGGCGTCGACGATGCGCCGCCCGCCGTCGCTGAAGACGGCCGCGCCAGCGTCGGTGGCGACAGCGCCAGCTGGCTGCCCGATGCCCGCATAGCCGACGCAGCGCTGCTCGACGCGGCCACATCCACGTCGCCCGATGCGACGCTCGATGGGCCGACGAGCGGGATGGTCGACAGCGGGTCGTCAACACCGCCACCGCCGCCGCCGCCGCCGCCCGCGCTGCCGGCGATCCGCTCCAACGGCCTGCACACCGTCCACATCGACGACAACGGCTCGTGGAACTCGATCTACGAGCTGACGCAGCAGCACGGGGCGCCTGCGATGATCTGCTCGCAGAATCGATCGCCGCACGTCCCCGCCGACAGCTGGTGCAAGAACGTCCACACCTCGCACTACCCGACAGGGGCGGCGATGGCCGACGCCATCGCGCGCATCCTGCAGCAACGCGAGGCGGCCAAGGTCATGATCGACGAGCTCAAGACCTCGACACAGGGCTACGTCAAGGCGTGCGCCGATCGCCTGCGTGCCGTCTACCCGCAGCTCGCCGGTCGCTGGGGTGCCTACTTGGTCAACGGCAGCGCCGTGTCGTACCCGGTGCTCGCAGCCGGCATCGACGCGCTGCTCGACGCGCGCGCGATCATCGCAGCCGAGATGTATCCGCACTACTCGAGCTACTGCGGCGCGGGCAGCACCACGGCCGCACGCGACGTGTGGCTCGCCGCCTTCTTCCGCGGCAGCGGCGGCGCCTTCCCGCAAGGGCGCTTTCATTGGCTGGCGCAGCGTCGCAAAAGCCGCGCGAGCCAGAGCCAGCTCACCGTGCTCTTCGGCGTCACCGACGCCTTCCTAGACGGCACCAAGCCAGCGCTCTTCGTCGACCGCATGTTCTACATCTGGCTGTCGCGCTCGGGTTACCCCAGCACCCTCGGCCTCGCCAACGGCGGCCCCGGCGCCTGGAAATGGGACAAGCCCTACATGAGCAACAGCAGCCGCGACCTCGCCTTCAAACAGTCCTTCGAGCACTACGTCGTGCAAGACAACCGCGCCTCGCGCCTCGGCCCCGTACCTTGTCCCTGAGCCGCGGGTCTGGTGCGCGGTACCAGTGTTCTACAGCACTGAACGCCCGGGAAGCGGAGCGGGGCGGGGCGCGGGGCGCGAGCGTGGGAGGACGCCTCCTGCGCTTGCGGTTTGGGCGCGTTCGGGCGCGGCTGGGCTGAAACGGGAGAGGGAGGCTGGTGGGCCCGCGAAGCGTTTGGCGCGCGTAGGCGGGGCGTGGAGGGCGCTGCAGGCGTGCCTTTGGCAGGCCGTGGCGAGACGCCTCGGGGCATTGTGCGCGCGCGAGCGTGGGGGGCGCGGCGC
>JAGQIK010000273.1 GCA_020431405.1 Myxococcales bacterium | reverse complement strand
CGCGCACCACCGCTCGCCCAGACCCCGGCGCGAGCGAGGCGCCGAGCGCCGTCCGCAGCCGCCGCCGCAGCGCCGCCAGCCACGCCCCACCGCCCGCCGCCGCGCGCCGCAGCGTGATCGCGTTCGGCCCGGCGTAGATGCGCGCCCCGACGTCGCGCGCCCGCGCGAGGATCCAGGAAAGCTCCCGCCCTGGGTTGCGATCGCTGACCGCGGCGCGCAGCCGCCCGACGATCAGGATCTCGTCGCCAACCTCGAGCAACGGCGTCTCAGCGGCGACATACAACGCGATCTCGCCGCACAACGCGCGCCCTCCAGCGTGCGCCTCGCCGACCACGGCCTGGGCAGACACGCGCAACCAGCGACCACCTGCCGCGCTCGGCAGCGGCGGCGCGCTGACCACGCCGAGCACGCGCCGCACCGCGCGGCCCGTGACGTGCCCAACGTGGCAGCGCGGCAGCGGCGCGCTCAGCGCGGTCGACGTGCGCCAAGCGCCGGCGCAAGACGCGGCCAGCGCGAGCAGCACGACAAACTGAAGCCCAGATCTGCGAATCCGCGAGAGCGCCATGGCTAGCGCGCCCGCAGCTGCCGAGGCGAAAAGAGCCGTCGGGGCGGCGACGATCTCACTGTCCGCGCTCGTCGCGCACACGAGCGCGGCGCCAGCGCCATAGCTGACGGCAAGCAATACGAGAGGACGCACGAAGCGCTTGTCGAGGCGGCTGGCGCGACGTTGCGCACAAAGATCGATGTCGTTTTGTTGACTTGCCCGGTGACGGCGATAGAATTCGAGCCATTATCTCAGTCATTCAAAATAGATGCAGGAGTGCGGCCGCCCGCAGAGCGATCGCGTGCGCCGTCTTTTCGACCAGCATCGTGCTGGTGCTGTCAGCGCTGGCGCCGCCCGCCGAAGCCGCGCCGCTGCTCGGCATGCTCAAGCTGCCCGCCAAGATCGTCCACAAGCCGCGCTACAAGGCGAAGGGCTTCTGGAAGTTCCCCAACAACGTGCTCAACACGCTGCCGCCGCTAGCCGACGCGCGACGCTCGATGGTGGTCGTGCTGGTGGGCACGCACGCCAAGGGCATCGCGCCGGTGCTGCGCATGGTCGACGCGCGTTTCGATCCGCCCGTGCTGCCGGTCAAACCCGGCGACGCGGTCTCGTTCGTCAACATGGACCGCCAGCTGCACCTGCTCGACGTGACGTCGGCCTTCAACGGCAAGCGGGTCGGGCCTGGTGACAAGGTCGTGCACACGTTCCCCAAGAAGGGCTCCTACACGGTCAAGTGCTCCGAGCTGCCGCACATGATCGGCACCGTCTTCGTCACGCCCAACGTGGCGGCGGTGCCCAACGGCAAGGGCGAGTTCCGCTTCGACAATGTCGACGCGGGCAGCCACACGCTGCGCGTGTGGTATCGCGGGCGCTACCTGCACACGCAGTCGATCACGATGGGCAAGCGCAAGACGTCGCTGGAGATCCAGCTGCCGCCCATCACGCCGGCCGCGGAATCGAAGGAGTAGCGCCTCGTGTGGTTTACACGCGTTTGGATCGTGCTGCTCGCAGCAGCCGCCGGCCTCGCGCTAGGCATCGCGTCGGTCGTCTCCGGCCCCGCCGGGCGTGACCTCACCGCCATCGCCATGCGCGGCCTCGACCGCATGCAGCACAACGCCGAGCTGCTGCTGCGCATACAGGCGCGCGACTGGATCGATACGGTCTCGACCCTCGCCAGCGACGCGACGGTGGTCAGCGTGCTCGAGCGCGCCAGCGACGGCGCGAAGGAAGTGGGCAAGCTGCGCGATCGCGCTAGCAGCCGCCTGCTGACGCTGCTCGGCCAGCTCAAGGCCGAAGATCGTCCCAAGCTCGTCATCGCGGTCGACGCCCAGGGAAAGCAGGTCTACCGGCTCGGCCCGGGCGAGGAGCGCTACCGCCCCGGCGTCGACGGCCTGATCGGCTATCCGGTGATCTCGCAAGCGCTGCGCGGCTACCAGCTCGACGACACCTGGAGCCTCGACGGAAAGCTGTATCTCGTCGCCGCGGCGCCGGTGATCTCTCGCGCGCGCGGTCGCTACGTCGGCGCGCTGCTGCTCGGCCAGCGCATCGACGCCGTCTTCGCTTCGCGGCTCAAAGCGCGCCTCGCCGGCAACAAGACCAACGTCGCGTTCTACCTGCGCGGCGCCATGGTCGCCTCCACCGTCAGCACCGAGGCGCTCAAGATCCTGCCGCGCAGCTTCGACAAGCACCGCAAGCAGATCAAGCGGCTCGGCCGCTCGGCGGCGATCCACATCGGCCCCAAGGCCGCCGGTCACACGGTCGTGATGGCCGCGCTGCCGGGCGAGGCCTCCTCGCACGATGCCTTCTACGCGGTGGTCGGCCCACCCCCGCACGCCCACGCCGGCCTCGGCGAGGCCATCGGCCGCGTCGACAGCCAAGACATGAAGCGCTTCCCGTGGCTGCTCGTCATCGGCGCCGCGCTGGCGCTCGCGGTGCTCGGCATCCTGCTCGTGCACATCGAAGGCTCGCGCCCCGTGGGCCGGCTCGCCGCCGAGCTCTCGCGCCTGGCCAAGGGCGACACCACCCGCGTCGAGCCGCGCGCGCACGCTGGGCGCCTGCGCCAGATCGCGCAGGCCGTCAACGATGCCATCGAACGCAGCCGCCGCGCGCCCGGCTCGGTCGCCGCCAAAGACATCAACCAGATCCTCGGCGCCCCCGAAGACAACGTCACGCGGCCCGGCCTCAGCATGGAGCCCACCGGCACCGAGATGCCGCCGCTCGCCGCCGGCGTCAAAGCGCTCTCGCGCATCCCGAGCAAGCCCAAGGTCGAGGTCGCGCCGCAGTCGCCGATGGCCGGCGCCATCGACACCTCGCCCTTCGATCGCGGCCGCGACATCGAGGACGCACCGACGATGCTCGACTCGTCGCCGACGTTCGGCACCTCGGACAACCTGCCCTCGATCAAGCCGCTCACCGACCCCAACGACCTGCCCTCGGTCAAGCCGATCGAGCTGCCCGGCGCCGGCGGCATCGACGCGCCGGACCTGATGCCGATCAGCAGCCGCGGCGACGAGCCGTCGTCGCTCAACGTTCGCGTCGGGCGCAGCAGCGATCCGAGCGACGGCGCGGAGACCGACTTCAGCGCCCTGCTCGAAGACTCGGGCGTGCGCTCGATGTCGCCACCCGACGACGAGGCCCACGACACGGTGATGTCGTCGGTGTCGCAACAGCTCGCACACCGCAGCGAGCGTGAGCTATCCGACCCCGATCTCTCCGAGCCGACGGCCGTCCAGCCGCCGCGCCACATGCCGACGCCCGAGCCGCAGGAGCCGGCCTCGCCGCTCGACGACATCGACGCCTACTTCGAGCAGGTCTACAAGGACTTCATCGCGATCAAGCGTCAGTGCGGCGAAAACGTCGAGAACATCACCTACGACCGCTTTGCCACCAAGCTGCGCAAGAACCGCGAGAACCTGATGTCGCGCTACGACTGCAAGGGCGTCAAGTTCCAGGTCTACGTCAAGGACGGCAAGGCCGCCCTCAAGGCGACGCCGATCAAGAGCTAGCGCGAAGCGCTAGCTCTTGGGCCACGGGCTCAAGGCCACAGGCCACAGATGTGGCTTGCCCGCGCTCGGGCTCGCGCTTCGCGCTCGAAGCAGAAGCTCCTGCGAAGCGTGCGAAACGCCCGCGAACGACCTGTGGCCCGTGGCCTGTAGCCTGTGGCCTCACGGAAACGGGATCGCGATCTCCACCGTCGCGCTCTGCGTGGTCGCCGACGCTTTGACATCCAGCGGCAGGTTCGGGATCGCGATCGAGTCGCCCTTCTCGGGCAGCAGGTTGCTGTTGCGGTCGAGCACGGCGTTGACCTTGTAGGCGCCGGGGTGCAGCTGGTCGAGGATCAGCGTCGCGCTCTCGCTGCCGGCCTTGGCCTGCCCCACCACGCTGCGGCTGATGTCGCAGTCGCCGATACCGAGCAGGCAGTCGGCGCGCGTCAGCGACAGCAGCACGAGGCCGTCCTTGGCCAGCGGGCCCGTCCAGCGCGCCGTGACCTCGAGCCGCGGCATCTCGGGCAGCGGCGACGTGAGGGTGCGGCCGCTGCTGTCAGCGAGAGAGAAGCCGCTCGGCAGCGGGTCTTCGCGGCGCCGCTCGGCCTTCCAGCTGACGTGCTTTTTTCCCCTGACCCAGACGTCGAAGCTGAGCTTGTCGTCGGCGCTGAACGTCCAGCGCGCGTCGACGTACTCGCAGCCGCGCGTCAGGTGGCAGAAGCGATAGAAGCCGCGCGCGCCGTCGTGCTCGACCAGCGTGGCGCGATCGTCGCGCAGCAGACCGAGAAAGAAGCCGCCGTTGCGATAGATCAGGTGCCGCTCGCCGCTGGTCGCGTCCTGCTCGACGGAAAAGGCGAAGCGCAGGTTGTTCTTGTGGTCGAGGTCGACGCGCCCGAAGAGCAGCTCGCCGGCGGGGCGCAGCTCGACGTTCATCAGCGGAAACGAGCCGAGCGGCGTGTCGTGCACCGGCGCCGACCACAGGCCGGCGAGGCGCGACGCGATGTCGATGGCGCCGAGGGGATCGGGTCGCGCCCCCGCGTCGGCGCCTGGCGCCCCGCTCTCGCCGCCGCCTCCGCGCGCGTCCGACGCGCTCGGGCCATTGGTGTCACAGCCGTTCAATAGCAGCAGCAGCAGCAGCAGCGCCGCGGTTGCGAGCGGTAGTTGTCTCATGCCCGCTACAACACCGCGGCAGCGCGCGCGCGACACCACTGATTTCACCACGGCGATTTCACCACGGCGTGCCGTCGCCGAAGGTGCGGCCGGCGGCGAGCCAGGTCTTGGCGTCACCGAAACGCTCCAGCACCACGTCCGCCGGCGTCTTGCGCTGCTCGGCAAACCAGCGCAGCGGCTCGAGGAATTTGCGGCCCTCGGCGCCGTCGGCGAAGCACTTGGTCAGCCCCTCGCCCGCCAGATCGACAAGCTCGTAGACGATCTCGGCCACCGGCTCGCCCTCCACCATACCGGTGAGGCCCTCGCGGGCGAGCTTGTCGGGCAGCGCCGAGTAGTCGATGTGCATCGCGCGCAGCACCTCGCGCGCGCGCTGCCGCGCCGTCGAGCAGAGCAGCAGGCCGCACAGGAACGCGACGACGCTGGGCACCAGCTCGGGGTCCTGACCGTCGATGCTGCGCACCTCGACCGTGTTCTTGAGGCGCACGTCGGTGAAGATCGTCGAGTTGTGCAGCTTGAAGTCGTCGATGGTCGTCTGGCGGCCGTCGATGCCTTCGCGGTTGAACTTGTCGAAGCTGATGCGCCCCACGTCGCGATAGCCGCTCTGCGTCTGTACGAAGAACATCGGCGCGGCGATGACGTGGTCGAGGTAGTCGTCGAAGCTGTAGTCGTCGCGCGTGAAGCCGGGCAGCAGGCCGCTGCGCGCGCTGTCGGTGTCGGCCCAGATCGGCACGCGGTACGAGCGATAGCCCGTGTTGTTGCCGTCGACGAAGGGACAGTTGCAGAACAGCGCCGCCGCGAACGGGCTCAGGTAGAGCGCCGTCTGCAGCAGCTCCTGGCCGAGCGCCGGGTTGCGGTAGTCGAAGGTGACCTGGACGCTCGCGCTCTGGCGCATCATGCGGCGCCCCATGGTGCCCACGTGCGGGAAGTAGGCGTCCATCATGCGGTAGCGCTCCTTGGGCACCACCAGGCCGATCTCGTCGACGGTGTGCACGGGCGTCAGGCCGCCATAGAAGACGTGCACGTCGTCGCCGCTCACGGCCGCTTCGACCAGCTCGCGGAAACGCTGCGACTGCTCGAGAAAGAGGCCAAAGCGGTCCACTGGCGGCGAAGAGAACTCGAACTGTCCGCCCGGCTCGAGCGACAGCAGCGCGCCGCCGGGAAGCTCCGCGCGATGGATCAGCTCGTCGTCGACGATCTGGCCACCGGCGAAGCGCGTGGCGCGCTCGAGCATCGCGCGCATGCGCTCGTAGCCGAGCGGCTTCATCGTCGCGCGGTCGAAGCAGTGCACCTCGTACTCGAAGCCCACCATCAGGCGGTAATCGGCCGCCGAGGGAGCATAGGTGGCGAGCATCTCGTCGCGTGTGAGCATGTGCAGCTATTACCAAAGCCGGCCGGTTTAGCAAACACGCATCAGAGCTCGCCGCCCGGCCCGCGCGCGGCCACGATGTCCTCCAGCTCGGCCTCGGCGCGGCGCAT
>JAGQIK010000272.1 GCA_020431405.1 Myxococcales bacterium | reverse complement strand
GGATCGAGATGTCGAAGGTGCCGCCGCCGAAGTCGTAGACGGCGATCAGCTCGTCGTCCTTTTTGTCGAGGCCGTAGGCGAGCGCCGCTGCGGTGGGCTCGTTGATGATGCGCTTGACGTCGAGGCCGGCGATCTTGCCGGCGTCCTTGGTCGCCTGGCGCTGCGCGTCGTTGAAGTAGGCAGGCACCGTGATGACCGCCTCGGTGACCTTGCCGCCGACGTAGTCTTCAGCCGCGCGCTTGAGCTTCTGCAGGATCTTGGCGGAGATTTCGGGCGGCGAGAAGCGCTTGCCGCGCAGCTCGACGTGCGCGTCGCCGTTTACCGCCTTGACGATCTTGTAGGGCACACGCCTGCGCTCGTCGCTGACGGCGTCGTGCTTCATGCCCATGAATCGTTTGATCGAGAAGACGGTGTTTTCGGGGTTTGTGATGGCTTGGCGGCGCGCGATCTGTCCGACCAGCGTCTCGCCCTTTTCACCGGATGCCACCACCGAGGGCGTCGTGCGCGCGCCCTCTTCGTTGCTGATGACCTTAGGCTCTTTGCCTTCCATGATGGCAACGACGGAGTTAGTCGTGCCCAGATCGATTCCGATCATGCGTCCCATAGTGACCTCGCTGTTTCTCACAAGGACTACGGATAAGTCGGCGGGAGCGGCTGTCAACAGCCGCGGCGGCGGCTAGGCCGGGGAGGCGGCGGCAGCGGGCAGCGTGACGACGGCGCGGGTGCCACCATCGTCGCGCTGGTAGTCGAGGCTGCCGCCCTGCTCTGCGAGCACGTTGCGGCAGACGGCGAGGCCGACACTGTCGGCCGTCGCCGCGCCATTGGAGCCGCGATAGAAGACCTCGACGCGCACGCGACGCTCGGCATCGGCGCCGTCGCCGTCGTCGGCTAGGCGCGCCGCGATGGTCACGGTGTGTTTGTCCGGCTTGCCGCGCGGGATCGCCTGGGTGGCCTCGATCAGCAGATTGAGCACGATCTGCGCGAAGGCCGCCTCGGTGGTGAACACGGCAGGCACATCCTCGTCGAGCTCCCACACCACCGAGGCGTGCTGCCGCATCTCGTGCATCAGCAGGTTGGCGCAACCGCGCAGCAGCGGCTCGACCGCCACGGCGCTCGGCTCCGCCGCGCGCGCGCGCGCGAGCAAGCGCAGATCGGCGACGATGCGCTTGATTCGATCGGCCCCCGCGCGCGCGTCTTCGAGCATCTCGGAGATCTCGCTGCCTGCGCCGGGCTTCAGATCGTCAGCGACCTGGTCGACGTTGCTGATCACCACGCTGAGCGGGTTGTTGATCTCGTGCGCCACACCCGACGCGAGCTGTCCGATGCTGGCCAGCAAGTTGGTCTGCGCGATGTGCGCGAGCGCCTCTTCCGCCTCGCGGGTGCGCACGCGCACGCGCTCCTCGAGCGACTCGTTGGCGGCCACCACCTCGTCGTGCGCCTCGGCGAGCTTGCCGGCGAGCGCGTCGTTGACCAGGCGCAGGCGCTCGGACGTCGCGAGCATCTTGCCGCCGCGGCGCGCGATGGCGGTCATGGCGGCCGCGAAGAGCACGAGCATGATCGCCATCACGGCGTGCACGCGATCGTGCATCTCGATCACGATGCGGCCCACCGCGCCGGCGACGGCGGGCAAGGCGAACGCGACGAACGCAGGCATATAAGTCGAGGTACTCGCCGCCGCGCCGGCGACCATGCCGCCGACGACAAAAACGATCAGCACCTGCAGCGCGTGCTGATCTGGCATGAGCAGCGCCGCGCCCGCGCCCCACACGACGCCGTTGAGCCCGCTGCCCCAGGCGAACAGCCGGCCCCAACGCGCGTGGTCGCGCGACTTGGCGTCGCTGGCTCGATAGGCACGTCCGAGCACGAGGCGCGCTGCCGCGACGAGCCACGCCACGGCGACCCACGAGATCAGCAGCGTGTGGTCGACGTGCGGCCAGAGCGCGAAGCCGAGCAACAGGCTGTTGACGGCCACTGTGACCATCGGCGGCAGCAGCTTGTCGTAGAGCGCCTCGACGCATGCGCGATCGACTGCCTTGCCCAGCGGCTCGTTACTCACCTCAGCCACGCGCTGAAGCATACACCAGCGACCTCTCCGATGTTCGATGGGCTCCGAGTATCGGTCGGGTGCAGATCGCGGCAGCGCTGCACAAACCTGCGAGATATCAGACGAGCGTTGGCTCCTCGATCTGGCACGTCCGATGCGAGCGTGGTGAGCAGCCGCCTCGTACGCTTCGCGTGCGGGGCGGTCGGCGTATGCGCGCCGAGGAGAAATCGAAATGGTCATCACATTGCCGGCCCTGCTGGGCCTCGGCCTGCTCGTTGCGTCCTGCAGCGACGACGAACAACAACGACAACGACAACGGAGCGGCGGCGGCGGCGCATCGGCGCCACAGGTCCGCCTCGATCGCTCGTACGTGACGGCGAAGGTGCGCGTGCCGCTGGCGCCGCTGTCGGTGGAAGGCGCGACGCCCTGCGCGCCGCCGCCCGAGCAGGCGCCGAGACAGCGCCGCGCGCAAGGCGTCGCTCCCGACGCGTCGCTCGACACGGCGCCCGCGAGTCAGCCCAGCGCGCTGCTGCCCAAGCCGCGCGAGGTGAAGCGCGAGCCGAGCACGCGCCAGCGCGAGCGGCCCTGGGTGCCGGAGCGCTACGCGCCGAGCTGGTAGCGGCGGGCACGGGCGCTGGCACGGGCATAGGCACGTTTGGTTTGCATTTTCATGGGGATCCGATATAGGGGACCCGTTGGGGTCGGTATCTCCGCCCCGACGGGAGCAATGCCGTGACGCCCGAAGTGATCAGTCAGAAGCTCGACCGCATCCTGCCGCGCGTGGAAAAGCCCGGCCGCTATACCGGCGGCGAGCTCAACGAAGTGGTCAAGGACTGGCAGCAGGTGCCGCTGCGCGTGGCGCTCGGGTTCCCCGACATCTACGACCTCGGCATGCCCAACCTCGGGCTGGCGATCCTCTACGACATCATCAACAAGCAACCCGACATGCTCGCCGAGCGCGTCTACCTGCCTTGGACGGACATGCAGGAGGCGATGCGCGAGGCCGAGCTGCCGCTGTACTCGCTCGAGAGCAAGCACCTCGTGCGCGACTTCGACGTGCTCGGCCTGTCGCTGCCCTACGAGAGCGTCTACAGCAACACGCTCTCGCTGCTCGACCTGGCCGGCATCCCGCTGCTCACCGCCGAGCGCGGGCGCGACGAGGCGGTGGTCATCGGCGGCGGCCACGCCACGTTCAACCCCGAGCCCATGGCCGACTTCTTCGACGCCTTCGTCATCGGCGAAGGCGAAGAGGTGATCGTCGAGATCACGCGCGCGGTGGCGCATTGGAAGGCCAACCCCGACGCGCCGCGCGCGCAGCTTCACCGCGCGCTGTCGCAGATCTGGGGCGTCTACGTGCCTTCGCTCTACGAGGTGCGCTACGACGAGCGCGACCTGCCCGCCGAGGTCAGCGCCCTCGCCGACGAGGCGCCGCTGCCGGTGCAAAAACGCATCGTGCGCAAGCTGCCGCCGCCCGTCACCGACTTCATCGTCCCCTATCTCGGCGTAGTGCATAACCGCGCGGCGATCGAGATCATGCGCGGCTGCACGCGCGGCTGCCGCTTCTGCCACGCCGGCATGATCACGCGCCCAGTGCGCGAGCGCACCGTCGACGAGATCGTCGACGCGCTCGAGGTCGCGCTCGACAAGACCGGCTTCGACGAGGCGGGCCTGCTCTCGTTGTCGTCGTCAGACTACGACGAGGTGCTGCCGCTGGTGAAGAAGGTCGCCGAGCGCTTCGGCGAGCGGCGCCTCAACATCTCGCTGCCCTCGCTGCGCATCGAGTCGTTCTCCGTCGATCTGATGGACGCGCTGATGGGCAACTCGCGCCGCAGCGGCTTCACGCTCGCTCCCGAGGCGGCCTCGGAGCGCATGCGCGAGATCATCAACAAGCCCGTCTCCACCGAGAACGTGCTGACGACGGCGCGCGAGGTCTTCAAGCGCGGCTGGCACACGATCAAGCTCTACTTCATGATCGGCCACCCCTCCGAGACGCTCGACGACGTGCTCGAGATCTGCAACCTCGCGCGCGCGGTGCTCGCCGAAGGGCGCGCGGTGCTGGGACGGCGCGCCAAGGTCCACGTCGGCGTCAGCACCTTCGTGCCCAAGCCGCACACGCCGTTTCAGTGGGTGCCCTGCGACAGCATCGAGCAGATCCGCAAGAAGCAGCAGCTGCTGCGCGACAACCTGCTCGGCCCGCGCGGCGCCGGCAAAGGCAAAGGCAAGGGCAAGGGCAAGCCCGGCGGCGGCGGCGGCATCAAGCTCAACTGGAACAACCCGCACGAGACGATGCTCGAGGCGTGGCTGACCCGCGGCGACCGCAGGCTAGGCAAGGTGATCCTCGAAGCCTGGCGCCGCGGCGTGCGCTTCGACGCCTGGCACGAGCACTTCCGCTTCGACCTGTGGCTCGAAGCCTTCGAGGCGTGCGGCCTCGACTACACGTTCTATACGCACCGCGAGCGCGACGTGGACGAGCCGCTGCCCTGGGATCACATCGACTGCGCGGTGAACAAGTCGTTTCTCGCCGAAGACTATCGCTGGAGCCTCGAGGGGCGCACGCGCGTCGACTGCCGCGACAAGTGCTTCGCCTGCGGCATCCTGCCCAAGTTCAAAGAGATCCGGCGCCAGACGCCCGGCGACGTGTGGGAGTGCCCCGAGGTCGGGCGCGCCGCCGTCAAGGCGGGCCTCGTCGACGCGCCGGCGCCGCCGGCCTGAGCCAGCGCGGCTGAGAGGGCGCGATGAGCAATGCAGCGCTGATCTTTCGCTACCGAGCGCGCTTCACCAAGGCCGGCGCGCTGCGCTACACGGGCCACCTCGATCTGCTGCGCACCTTCGAGCGCATGCTGCGTCGCGCGCGCGTGCCCATCGCCTACACCGAAGGCTTCAACGTGCGCCCGCGGCTGCAGTTCGCGCAGGCGCTGCCGCTCGGCTTCACGTCCAGCGGTGAGCTGGTCGACCTGTGGATCGAGCGCTGCGAGGCGCCGGCCGCGCTGCTCGAACGGCTGCGCGCCAGCGAGCCGCCGGGGCTAAGCATTCTCGCCGTGTGGCCGGTGGCGCGCGTCTACAAGGAGTCGCTGCCAACGCTGACGCGATCGGCCGACTACGTCGTGCCCCTGCCCTCGCCGCCCGCCGATATCATCAGCCGCGTCGCCGCGCTTCACGCGCGCGAGCGCATCGAGCGCACGCGGCGCGACAAAGGCTACGACCTCAAGGAGCTGCTCGAGGCGCTGCGTCTGGTCGCCGATGACGAGGGCGCGCGCCTCGAGATGCGCCTCGCCACGCGCGAGGCCGCCACGGGCCGGCCCGAAGCCGTTCTCGACGAGCTCGGGCTCGACCCCGCCGATCTGCGCATCCATCGCGCCGCGCTGCTGCTCGAGGGCGAGGCGGCGGCGCGCGAGGAAGCCGCGGGGGCACGCGCGCGCGCGTAGACTCGGCGCAGCGCTCGGGTTAGAGATCGGTCTTCGCGAACCCACAAGGGAGTGGCGCATGTCAGACGATCGCGATCAGGGCGGCATGCCGCCTGCGATGCCGGCCTACGGCATCCCGCCGCACGAAGTCCAGCGCATGGCGCCCGACGTGCCGTCGGTCTCGATGTACGGCATGGTGCCCAACCCCGCTGAGATGCAGCCGCAGCAACAGCAGCCGTATCAGCAGCCGCAGCCCCAGACGCCGCGGCAAAAGACATCGGGCCTCGCCATCGCCGCGCTGGTGCTCGCCTGCATCGTCTTTCTGCCGATCCTGCCGCTGGTGGGCGCCGTGCTCGGCGTCGTCGCCGTGGCCAAGCTGCCGTCCGGTGCGCCGGGCAAAGGGCTCGCCATCGCCGCCATCCCCGTGGGCTGCGTGGTGACGTTGATCCACTTGATGCTCGCCGCGATCGCCATCCCGGCGTTCGTCCACTACACGCGGCTGTCCAAGACCACCGAGGCACGCGAGTCGCTCTACAAGCTGCGCGCCGGCGCGCGCACCTACTTCATGAACGACCACTACTCGAGCAGCGGTCAGCTCGCGCCCAAACGCCTGCCCGCCGGCTCGCGCGACTGGACGCCGTCACAGTCATGCTGCTCGCAGGGCGGCAAGTGTATGCCCAACGCCAACGAGTGGAGCGCACCGCACTGGAAGGCGCTGCGCTTCGAGATGAGCGACCCCCACTACTTCCAGTACCGCTTCTACAGCAGCGGCACCGGGCGCAGCACCAGCGTGGTGATCGAGGCGCGCGGCGACCTCGACTGCGACGGCATCTACTCGTCGTTCAAGATGATCGGAAGCGTCGACATGGACGGCTCGCTGAACATCCGCGGCCCGATCACGCGCCGACGCAGCGAGTAGACGCTCAGTACGTCTTTTCGATCTCGCGCACCTTCTCGGTCCACGAGTTGACGGCCTGCATCAGCGGCAAGAGCATGATCATGTTGCCGTCGATCTTGTAGTCGGGCGAGTTGAGCGCGCCGGCGGGATCGATGTCGCCGCGATCGAGCTGGGCGAACATGTCGTAGGTCGCCGTGATGCGGGCGATGCCGTCTTTGATCGGCGTGAACTTCTCGTCACGCATCTCCGACGGCGCCGGCTGCTCCTCGAAGTCCCAGTTGACGCAGCGCCCCGCCTTGAACTCGTACGTCGCGCGCGCGTCGTTGCCGTCGGGCGTGTTGGTGCACAGCAGGATCACCTTGCCCGTGAGCAGCTTGGCCCGCTCGAGGTGCGCCGGGTCGCTGTTGCAGGCGTCGATGCTCTGCTCGATCAGCTCGCGAGTAAACAGTCGTGCCATGGCTCGCGACCCTAGCACACCGCTGCGATATCTGGTGATAGAGTCCGTCGCAGATGACGGCCGACCGCGAGAATCTGTCGAGCGCAGACCTGCCGCGCGCCACCCCGGCCGAGCTACAGGCGTCCACCGAGGCGGGCGCCAAGCGCATCTTCCGTCGCTTCCTGTTGATGACCTTCGCGCTGAGCTCGCTGGTCGGCGTCGCGATGGTCGTCTACGACGTCGCCGACACGCTGCTCGCCGTCGAGGACAACCTACAGACCAGCGGCCGCCGGCTCGGTCAGATCGCGCAGCGGCTGGCGCGCAAGCACCCCAACGTGTCGCCGGAGAAGATCGTCGCCGAGGCGGCAGCGCTGACGCGCGCCGACATGGCGCTGATCGACGAAAAGGGGCGCGTGCTGTGGTCGACCAACACGCGCATGCCCGGCCTGATCCGCAAGGTCTACGGCAATCAGCGCCCGCCCCTCGGCCACCGCGTCAACATCAGCAAGGAGCTCGGCCCGCAGAGCGGCGCATGGACCGTGATGGCGCTGCGCGGCCAGCTGCGCGTGCTGACCATCGAGCAGCGCGAGCCCGAGTCCGAGGGGTCGCTGCGCTACATGACCATCGGCGCGGCCGTGATGGGCCTCGGCCTCGCGGTCAGCTTCTTGTTCATGCTCGTCACCGCCAACTGGGTCTTGCACCAGCCGCTCAAGCGCCTCGTCGAACAGCTCACCGGCGCGCTGCGGCGCGACAACGAGCGGCGCCGCGAAGCCGAGGAGACCGCCATCGCGGCGCGCAACGAGGCCGAACGGCAGATGGCGTTTCGCGAGAACCTGATGCAGGCCAGCGACTGGGTCGGCATCGTCGCCACCGATCCCGACGACAAGATCCAGGTTTTCAACCGCGCCGCCACCAACATCCTCGGCTACAGCGAGGTCGAGACCGTCGGCGTGATGACGCTGCACCAGCTGCGGCGGCGCACCCACCGCGAGCCAAGCGAGCGCATCGACCTGCGGGGGTTGCTCGCGCCGAGCGAAGGCGAGGAGTTTCTCGTCGACAAGAACGGCGTCGAGCACCTCGTGCAGCTCAACATGAGCGAGATCATCGACGCCGACGGCGACCGCGCCGGGCGGCTGCTGGTCTTCATCGACGTCACCGAGCGCAAGCGGCTGCAGGCCGAGCTGCAGGTGCAGGAGCTGCAGCTGATCCAGGCCTCCAAGATGGCGAGCCTCGGCGAGATGGCCACAGGTGTGGCACACGAGCTCAACCAGCCGCTCAACCACATCGGCTTGCTCGCGTCGCGCATCGCGCGCCGGCTGCGCAAGGTCGACGCGCCCGAGGACGACCAGGAGTTCGTGCGCGACAAGCTCGACAAGGTGCAGGGCCAGGTCACGCGCGCCAGCAAGATCATCGACCAGCTGCGCACGTTCGGTCACCCGGGCAGCGGCGTGCTGACCTTGCAGGACATCTCGCGCCCCATCGACAACGTCACCGAGCTGATCCGCCAGCAGCTCACCGGGCGCGGCATCAAGCTAAGCACCGCGCTGCCCGACGACCTGCCGCCCGTGCGCGTCGACGAGTCGCAGCTCGAGCAGGTGCTGATCAACCTGCTCAACAACGCCCGCGACGCGTTCAGCGAATCCGAGGACAGTGACTCCGCGATTGGGGGCGAAACGCCGAGCACAGGAAGAACGCCCGAGATCAAGATCACGGGCAGCACCGTGCAAGAGGACGGCACCACCTGGGTCAAGCTCGAGGTCAGCGACAACGGCCCCGGCATCCCGCACGAGATGCTCGACCGTATCTTCCAGCCCTTCTTCACCACCAAGGAGGTGGGCAAGGGCACGGGGCTCGGCCTCGCGATCAGCTACAGCTTGCTGCAGGGCTTTGGCGGCCGCCTCGAGGTGTGGAGCAAGCTCGGGCGCGGCACGACCTTCACGCTGTGGCTGCGCACCAGCCACTCGCCCACCGCCGAGCACGTGGTCGTGATCCGCGAAGACCAGGACGCCGCGTCTCGCGGGTCCTCCGACACGCCTGCCGAGAAGGCTTGAGCTAGGGGTCGCCGCCGCCTTATTCTTGGCTGCGCTCATGCCCCAGCACCGCATTCTACTGATCGACGACGAGCCGCTCGTACGCGACGAGCTCGGTGGCCTGCTCGAGGATGAAGGCTACGAGGTCATCACCGCCGAAGACGGCTCGGTGGGCCTCGAGCTGTTCCGCAAAGAGGCCCCCGACATGGTCATCTCGGACGTGCGCATGCCGCAGACGGACGGGCTGACCGTGGCGATGACGATTCGGCGCGAGGCGCCAGCCGTTCCGGTGACCGTCATCACCGGTCACGGCAGCTACAAGCTCGCCATCGAGGCGCTGCGCGCCGGCGTGACGGACTTCATCCGCAAGCCCGTGCGCTTCGAGGACCTCTCGGCGGCGCTCGTGCGCATGGAAGCGGCGCTGCAGATCGCGCACTTCCAGCCCGTCGATCTGCCCGCCGCGGTCAACCTCGTCGAGCGCAGCTGGATCTACCAGCTCGACAACGACATCGACGCGGTGCCGACCTTCGTCGACATCCTGCTCGAGTCCGCTTCGGCGGGCGCCGCGCCCGAGAACCTCACCGAGCTGAGCCTGGCCTTGCGCGAGCTGATCATCAACGCCATCGAGCACGGCAACCTCGGCCTGACCTACCACGAAAAGACGGTCGCGCTCGAGGAGGGCACGCTGCCGCAGCTGCTCGCCGAGCGGCGCGAGATGGATCAGTACAGCCAGCGTCGCATCAAGGTCATCGCGCGGCGCTTCCAGGATCGCATCGTCATCGAGGTGCAGGACCAAGGCAAAGGCTTCGACTGGCGCTCGCTGCCCGATCCCACCGATCCGGCGTATCTGCTCGCCGAGCACGGGCGCGGCGTGCTGCTGGCGCGCATGTCGGTCGACGATCTGTCCTACAACGAGGCCGGCAACATCGTCACCGTGACGAAATCAGTCTAGCTGCTGTCGGTCTAGCTACATCTCTCCCCACAGCACAGCCTCGGTGAAGGCGGCGCGCAGGTAGAAGCCGCGCCGCACCGTCTCCACCTTCACGCCGTCGGCGCCGCGCACGACCACGCGCTCGCTGGCGCTGCGTGCCTTCGGTCGGATCTGCAGCACCTCGCCGAGGTGCGCGCTGATCTCGTCGATGCCGCCGACGGCGATGCGCCCGACGAGCGCCCGCCAGTCGGCCTCGATCGCCGCTTCGGCCTCGCCGCGCATACGCCACAGGAGCGGCGTGCCGAGATGCCGCTCGGAGAGGATCGCCTGCTTGGCCGCCTGCACCGGCATCCACAGCACGCAGGCGAGCTTGCGGCGCACGCGCGAGCCGCGCCATTCGGCGTGCTGGATGGCGTCGAGGTCGATGGCGCAGACGTAGGTCGACTCCGTCACGCGGCCCTGCTCGTCCACCGGCACCGTCTTGAGCTCGACGCCAAGCTGAGGAAAGTCGGGAAGGTCCAAGCTGCCGGCCGTAGCACCGAGGGCCAGCTCGACCAGCTCGCCGACCACGCCCTTGGCGCGGCGCGGCTCGTCGGGGAGCGTGACGCCGAGTCGTCTGGCAAGCTCACCGATAGTCAGGCCATCGAGGCCGCGGGCCCGAAAACACAGCTCGTCGACATCGAGCGGAGGGGCAGCGAGGGCGTTTCGAGGCGCGTGGACCATTGGAAGTTTTGACTGTTACAATAACAACTTAGATGCGCGAGGAACAATTCGGCAGGTACGTGCTCCTCGAGCGTCTCGGCTATGGCGGCATGGCCGAGGTCTTCGTCGCGCGCACGCAGAGCATCGGCGGCTTCGAGAAGCTGCTGGCGATCAAGCGCCTGCTGCCGTTTTGTACCGAGGACGAGCAGACCGTCGAGCTGCTGGCCGACGAGGCCAAGATCACGGTCAGGCTGACCCACCCCAACATCGTCCAGGTCTTCGACTTCGGTCGCGTCAAGCAGAGCTACTACATCGCGATGGAGTTCGTCGACGGGCTCGACCTCAAGAGCCTGGTCCAGATCGACGAGCTGACCAGCGAGCCGCTGCCCATCGACGTCGCGCTGTTGGTGGCGATCTCGATCCTCGACGCGCTCGACTTCGCCCACAATCGCGCCGACGAGCACGGCGAGACACTGGGCATCATCCATCGCGACGTCAGCCCGCACAACGTGCTGATCTCGCGCCACGGCCAGGTCAAGCTGACCGACTTCGGCGTGGCGCGCGCGCGCATCTCGAGCCACGTCAGCATCGTCGGCGACATCCGGGGCAAGTTTAGCTACATGCCGCCCGAGCAGGCCTGCGGCGGCGAGATCGACCAGCGCGTGGACGTCTTCGCCGCCGGCGCGATCCTCTACGAGCTGCTCGCTGGCAAGCAGCCCTACCGCTCCGCCTCGAGCGGCGAGCAGATGGCGCTGCTGAACCAGAAGCTGGTCCCGCCTTCGGCGTTGGTCGACGACATCCCGCCCGAGCTCGACGCGATCACCGTCAAAGCGCTCGAGAAGGATCCGGCCAACCGCTTCGACAGCGCGAAGGCCTTCGCCAACGCCCTGCGTGACCAGCTCGAGCGCTACTACCCCAGCGACCCGCTCGGACCGCAACAGGCGCTGGCCCGACTGGTCGAGCGCCGCCTGCGCGAGGACGAGGAGCACCACCACATCGACGGGGACGCCGAGGGCCCCAAGATGACGCTCGCCGACTACAGCGCGCGCGAGGACAGCGTGATCTGGGGTCAGGCCCACGTCGCCGAGGCGGTGGCGTCCACCGACGAGGTGCCGCAGCAGAACCAGCACGGGCGCCCCACGCTCGAGCTGCCGCCGGCCGTGGGCGACATCATCAACTCGGCGGCGCGCGACGGGCCGACGCTCAACGAGCTCGACGACATCGTTGCCCGAGCGCCGGCCGTGTTGACCGACGACCCGGCGTTCATGGCGACGCAGCTGGCGATCCCGGCGCCGCGCGACCGCGAGCGCGAGCGCGACCGCGAGCGTAACGACCGCGACCGCGAGCGCGACCGTGGTCGCGAGCGCAAGCGTAGTCGCGAGCGCGAGCTCGATCCCGCCGATGCCGGCACGGATCTCGACATCGCCCCGATCAAGAAGGCGCCCACCACGCTCGACGAGCACGAGCACGAGCACGATGACCGCACCCTGGTGCAGATCATCCGCCACGAAGACATGATGGCGTCGAGCGTGCCCGACGCCGTACGCGTCAGCGAGGGCGTAGCGCTGGTGGCGGCGAACACGGCGTTGGAGCTCTCGCCGCCAACGCACGACACCTACGACGACTCCAAGCCGATGGTGCACGTCTCGACGCCCAACGCGGGCTCGAGCCGGCGCGATGCGCCCACGCGCGTGCAGCTTCCTGCAACCACGGACGCCGAGCACGCGATCATCGATCGACCGCCGCGCGATGACGCCTACGACCCATCACGAGGCGACGCGCTCTCGCGGGCGCGCAAGGAGATATCGCAGCACCTGAGCTTCGAGCCCGCGCCGGCGTCCAGCGGCCGCGAAGAGCGCAGCGACCGCGACCGGCGCTCGGACAACGGCGTGGGCCGGACCATGCTCGGCGTAGGCGGCGCGAGCGTCGGCGCGAGCCTCGGCGCGAGCGCTGACGGCGCCGCCGTGACGGCAAAGACGGCGCCGACGAGCGCTGGCAGCAACAACGGCGCTGGCGTGCGACCGCGCGCCAACAACATCAGCGACCTCACCGATCCCAACGTCTCGCTCGATCCACCGCCGATGGTGCCCGCGGGCCGCCCGCCGGGCATCAACAGCCGCTACGTGACGCTCGGCGTGTTGATCGCGGTTGCCCTCGTGGGCGTCGTGCTCGCGATCGTGCTCGCCACCTCGGGCACCAGCGACAACGGCGGCAGCGGCAGTGGGACACACGTGACGGGCGTCGGCACGGCCACCGGCAGCGGCGGCGCCGCCGCTGTCGAGGCTGGCGCCGCCACGCGCGCCCCAGGCGCCGACGCCGGATCCGCGTCCACCTCGCGCGACGCGAGCGTCACCACCGCGGCAGCGCCCGACGCGCGCGCGCCGGTCAAGGCGCCCAACACGAAGAAGGATCGCGGCACCGTCATCCGCATCATCAAGCTCCCGGTGCGCCCCGAGCGCAACCCACGTCGCGGTCACGGGCGACACGGCTGGCTCACCGTCAACGCGTTCCCCTGGGGACGTGTCGAGATCGATGGACGCAAGACCAAGCGCGTCACGCCGATGCAGCGCTACCGCATTCGCACGGGTCGCCATCGCGTGCGCGTCTACTACGTGGAAACCAAGCGCTACAGCCGTTGGCTTCGCGTATTCGTGCGCGCAGGGCACGAAAAGCGGGTTATGTTCAAGCAACGCTAGCGCACCGACCGGTCAGGTCTACGCCCGAAGTCCTTGTGGATCAGGGCCTTGCAATGCCCGCCAGATTCTGAAAATCTGATGCCCACATTCACGTTCCTACTGATGCCACGAGGGGATCTATGGCCACCAAGGTGAAGCTCGAGACCACGCTGGGCGATATCGTCATGGAGCTCGACGAGGAAAAGGCCCCTGTCTCCTGCAAGAACGTTCTGGAGTACGTCGACGCAGGTCACTACGCCGGCACGGTGTTTCACCGCGTCATCAACGGCTTCATGATCCAGGGCGGCGGATACGACGAGACGCTGCAGAAGAAGCCAACCAAGCCGGCGATCAAGAACGAGGCGACCAACGGGCTGAAGAATGTACGCGGCTCCGTGGCCATGGCGCGTACGCCGGATATCGACAGCGCGACGTCGCAGTTCTTCATCAACGTCGTCGATAACGACTTCCTCGATCACCGCGACGAGACGCCCGAGGGCTACGGCTACGCCGTGTTCGGCAAGGTCGTCGAAGGCATGGACGTGGTCGACAAGATCAAAGAGGTGGAGACCGGTCCGAAGGGTCCGTTCAAGAAGGACTGCCCCAAGGAGACGATCCACATCAAGGGCGCCAGCCGCGCCGACGACAGTGGCGAAGGCGGCGACGACAAGAAGGAAGACGCGGCGGCGAGCGAGGGCGGCGAGGAAGAGAAGAAGGAAGACGCCGCCGAAGCTGCCAGCAGCGAAGAAGCGAAGGACGCCGACAAGAAAGACGAGGCGGCGGCCGAGGGCGGCGAAGAAAAGAAGAGCGAGTAGGCTCTCTGCGCCGGCTGTTAGGCATCGCACTGACAGGGCTCGCAGCAGGTCTCGGCGGCTGCGCTCCTCCTTCAACGGGCAGCACCTGCCCGCAAGCTCCCACCACCAAGACCGCTGTGAAGGCGCGACGCTTGCGTCTACGCAGCGTCGTGTCGAACGCCGACACGCGTGCCGCGCTGAAGCGCGCAGGCATCGACCCGGACGCGATCCACTGCAACAACGCCGTCTTCTGGTTTCCAAATCTGTGGGCCTACTCGAAGCTGGCGGCCAAGCGGATCGCCAAGCTCTACGGCGACAGCGCGAGCACCAACCAGCAGCGTGAAGGCGCCAAGGTCGTGCTCGGCTACCTCGTGCGCACGGTCTATCAGGAGCTGGCACCGCACAACTTCGGCGTGATGCCCATCAAGGGCCGCACGTACACCGACAAGGCGGGCAAGCGGCACCCGCTGCTGCTCTTTCGCTCCGGCGTGACCTTTCACTCCGCCGAGGCGCGCTCGTGCCTGCGCACGCTGCTCGGCGCGGGCCATGTGCGCCACGTGGTCAATCTCTACGACGGCACCTTTCCGCTCGGCGATCTGATCGAGCGCGAGGCGCGCATCGCCCACGAGGCGGGTGCCACCCATCATGACGAGCGCACGGTGCGCTCGCAGTGGCGCGCGCTGATCAAGCGCCCCGAGGGCTACACCAAGCACCACGACGCGGCGATGAAGCAGGTCGCGCGCATCATCAACGAGCAGGTCCTCGCGCCGGGCGGCAAAGCACCGCGCGGCAACATCCGCATCCACTGCGGCGGCGGCATGCACCGCACGGGCATGGTCTTCGGCGTGATCCAGCGCTGCATCAACAAGGCCTCGCCGCGAGAGGTGCAGTCGACCTACCGCAGACACACGGCCTACAGCACGACTAAGCCCACCGGCTACGAGAAGCTCAACGAGCGCTTCATTCGCGAGTTCGACTGCTCGCTGCTGCGCGGGGCGAGCAAACAGGCCAAGTGAGCGGGCGCTCCACGCGAGACATCGGGCGCGCGCTGGTGCAGGCGGCGCTCGAGGCGGCGGATCCCGAAGCGGCCGTGCAGCGCGCGCTGCGCGTCGAGGGCGAGGCGCTGCTGCTGGGAGAGACGCGCGTGGCGCTGGGCGACATCGAGCGGCTGGTCGTGGTCGGCGGCGGCAAGGCAGGCGTGCCGATGGCGCGCGCGGCGTCACGGGCGCTCGGCGCGCGCGTCGACGCGGGCCTCGTGATCGTGCCGCACGCCATCGCCGCCGCGCTGCCGGATCGACGCGTGGGCGCGATCGAGAGCGCAGGTGCGAGTCACCCCGTGCCGGACGCGCAGGGGCTCGCGGCGGCGCAGCGCTTGGCCGACCTGGTCGACGGCCTCGGCGAGGGCGACCTGGTGCTGTCTCTGATCTCGGGCGGCGCGTCGGCGCTGATCACGGCGCCGCGCGAGCCGCTCGGCCTCGACGATCTGGTGCGCACTACCGAGCTGCTGCTGGCGAGCGGCGCCACCATCGACGAGATCAACTGCCTGCGCAAGCACGTCGAGTCGCTCAAAGGCGGGCAGCTGGCCGCGCGCGCCTTTCCCGCGCGCACGCTGTCGCTGGTGCTCTCCGACGTCGTCGGCTCCGATCTGTCGACCATCGCCTCGGGCCCGACGGTGGGCGACCCGACAACCTTCGCCGACGCGCTCGCCATCGCACGCCGGCGCGACGTGCTCTCGACGCTGCCCGCGAGCGTGCGCGAGCTGCTCGAAGCGGGGGCGCGCGGCGAGCTCGACGAGACGCCAGCGCCGGGCGACCCGCGGCTCGAACGCGCCAGCGCGCTGATCGTCGGCTCGGCGCGGGTGGCCGCCGAAGCGGCGCTCGAGCGCTGCAGCGCGCTGGGGCTCGGCGCGCAGATCCTGACCACCTTCCTCGAAGGCGAGGCGCGCGAGGTGGGCCGCGCGCTCGCCGCCGTGCTGCGCGAGATCGACGCCGCAGGCCGCCCCCTGGCGCGACCCTGTTGCCTGATCTGCGCCGGCGAAACCACCGTCACGCTGCGCGGCGGTGGCAAGGGCGGCCGCAACCAGGAGCTCGCGCTGGCCGCAGCCCCCGCGCTGGCGGGGCTCGAAAACGTGCTGCTTCTGACCCTCGCCAGCGACGGCGTCGACGGCCCAACCGACGCGGCGGGCGCTTTCGTCGACGGCAGCACCATGGCGCGCGCCGCCGAGCGCGGCCTCGACGTCGCCACGCACCTGCGCGACAACAACGCCTATCCGCTGCTCGAAGCCCTCGGCGACCTGCTGCTGCTCGGACCCACCGGCACCAACGTCAACGACCTGACCTTTTTGATCGCGCTCTGACGGCGCAGCGGTGGTCGAGCGGGCCTCGGGCCTCGGGCCTCGGGCTTCGGGGGCAGGCCACGGGCCCCAGGCCACAGGCCACGGGCCCGCCCGCGATCCCATCGCACGCTTCGCAGCGTCGCTTTGCGTTAAGGGCGCCGCTGGCCATGTGCCGGTGAAGCGAGCACCACGTTCGAAGCGCGATCCCGTGGCCCGAGGCCTGAGGCCCGAGGCCCGAATCCCTTCGTCCGCGAAAGCCTTACAGCGCTTTGGGCTCGAGGCCGAGCTTCTTGATCATGTCGCCGTGCGAGGGCTCGTGCAGCGCCCAGTACGGCAGGCGCGCCGTCTTGAGCAGGGTGGCCTTGGTGCCCTGGCTGTCCTCCCAGTAGAGCACGCGGTGCGGCGCGGCCTTTTCGACGTCGAAGGTGCGCGTGAAGCTGCCGTAGGTCAGCACGAAGCGCGTCACGTCGGTGTCGCCGCGTTTGGTGTCACTGCGCTTGATCTCAGCCGAGACGATCTCGATCGGCTGGTGCGCCTTGCGCGACTTCCACGCCGTCGGCACGAGCTTGCCCGACCACGGCTTGCCGTCGTTGAACTTGCCATCGAGCTCGCGCAGCTGGATCAGCAGCGCGTCCTCGTAGAGCGTGCCTTTGCTGGTCGCGACGCGGCGCGTGCGCTCGCCCTCGCTGCCGAAGTAGGAGCGGATCTCCGTGGTGAAACGATCGGCCTCGGGCACCACCTTGTAGTAAACGTGTCCGCACCAGTCCTGCACGCTGAGCGCGATCTTGGTCGGCGCGAAGCGCTCGCGCGCGACCAGGCCGTGCACGGGCGCGAAGGTGCTGGCCATCAAAGCGTAGGTGTAGATGCCGGTACGAAAGCGCTGCAGGTGGTTGAGCTTGATCACGTCGACGCGGCGCTCGCGCGGCACCGTTCGACCACCGAAGCCGTCATCCTTGATCCACGTCGCGCTGTCCATCGGCTCGGTAACGTAGATCAGCACCGCGTAGCCGGGGTGCGTGGCGCCGTAGCGCGGCGCGACGAGCTTGTAGCCCGAAAGCTCGGCCTTGCCGTCACCCCAGTGCTTGAAGAAGGCCTTGCTGGCGTAGGCGCCGGCGCGGAACTTGACCGTCTTGGTCTTCGCTGCCGCGCTCGCGCCGCCGTTGCTGTTGTGCGTCGTGCGCGCGTTCGCCGTGCAGCCGGCGATCAACGCGCCGCCCAGCAGCGCGATCGCCGCCCGCGCAATCCACGTGCTCATGTGTTTCCTCTCGGGGACTAGATGCGACACGATAGTAGTCATATGACGTACGCGCGAGAGACGGCAACCGTAACGGCCCTGCTGGTGCTGGCGGCCGCGAGCGCGGCCTGCCCCGGCAGCAGCGAGCTCGGCTGCTCGCGCATCGCGGGCTGCGAGCAGTCGGCCTGCTGTCAGGCGGCCAACGTCTGCACCACGGCGGTCTGCCAGGGCGTGACGTGGACCTGTCGCTCCACCGGCACCGGCTTGGTCTGGCAGCAGGGCGACAGCAGCGCGCAGTGCGCGCCGCCGCCCGACTTCGGTCCGCCGCCTGACGGCGCGCCGGCCGGCGATACGACGGCAGACGGCGCACCGCTCGAGCAAGGGCTGCCGCCCGGCGACAGCAGTGTCGACGGGCCGCCACAGCAGGGCACCAAGTGCTCGCAAGCCGGCGTGAGCTTCGAGGTCTCGCCCGCGCTGGTCAAATGCACGCAGGTCACGCTGCGCATCAGCGCGTCGTCGGCGTACGCCTGGGTGCTCGGCGGCATCGACTCGCCGAGCGGCGGCATCACGTGGCGCGGCAACGCCAGCATCAGCGGCAGCTACACGTGGACCTTCAGCAACGTGCAGGTGCCCTGCAACGCCGACGGTCCGTACGCGCTGAAGCTGATGAAAGACGCGGTCAACGACGATCCGAGCAAGGGCAGCGTGGTCGCGTCCTGCACGCCTTAGAGACAGCGCGACATCGCCCGGCAGAGTGCAGAACGACTCGGCCATTGACTGTCGTCAAAGGGTGACCGTCACGTGTTTTCGGCTGCTTGCAGAGCAAGCGCGACGGTACGCGCTTTGCTCTCCCTCGCGCCATGAAACACATCGCGCTCGTCATCGTCGCGCTGCTGGCCAGCGCCTGCACCGATGCACTACCTCAGTCCGACAGCGGCACGTCGAGAGCCGACGTGGCGAATGCCGATAGCGGCGCCCCTGGCGGCGACGCCGACGCCACCGCGGGTGACGGCGCGCCGAGCGCCGACAGCGGCGCGTGCACGAGCGATGTGACGCCAAGCCCCGGCGTGGTCGTCACGCATCGCGGCGCGATCCGCGGCGTCAAGCGCGGCGAGACCTGGGCCTACCTCGGCGTACCGTTCGCCGCGCCGCCCGTCGGTGATCTGCGCTGGCGTCCGCCGCAGGAGCCGGCGTGCTGGGCGGGCGAACGCGCCGCCGACGCGCTGCCACCGGCTTGCCCGCAACGCGAAAACAACAACGGCACGATCAGCGCCATCGGGCAGGAAGACTGCCTCTACCTCAACGTGTGGGCGCCGGCCGCCGCATCGAGCTCGCCGCGCAGCGTGCTCTTCTTCATCCACGGCGGCGGCAACGCACAAGGCTCCACCGACCGCGATCTCTACGACGGGCAGCGCCTCGCCGAGCGCGAGGACGCCATCGTCGTCACGATCCAGTACCGCCTCGGCCCGCTCGGCTTTCTCGTGCTGCCCGAGCTCGACAAGCGCAGCGGCCACGGCCAGAGCGGCAACCTCGGCCTGCTCGACCAGGTGCACGCGCTGAAGTGGGTGCAGACCAACATCGCCAGCTTCGGCGGCGACCCCAAGCGCGTGATGGTCTTCGGCGAGTCGGCCGGCGCGCTCGACACCTGCATGATGCTCGTCTCGCCGCTGGCCAAGGGTCTCTTCGCGGCGGCGTTGATGCAGAGCGGCGCTTGCACGGCAGCGCCCGCCGATCAACGGCGCAAGGAGGGCGTGGAGTATCTGACCAAGGTCGGCTGTGACGGCGCTGCCGATCGCGAAGCGTGCTTGCTCGGCAAGACGGCGACCGAGCTGACGTCGCCCGTGGGCGAAGTGATCGTCGGCGGGCTCGTGCAGCAAGGCTGGGGCCCGGTGGTCGATGGCTACGTGCTGCCCGACGCGCCGCTCGTGCTCATCGAGCAGAAGCAACACAACGCCGTGCCCTTCGTGGTGGGCAGCAACTCGGACGAGATGTCGCCGACCGTGCCGCCGGGCAGCATCACGCCGGTCAAGCTGGCGGCCCTCTTCGCGCGCTTCCCCGAGCCGCACCGCAGCACGCTGGCGGCGCTCTATCCGGCGGGCAGCACCAACACCAGCGCACGCCAGGCCTACATCGACGCGGTCAGCGACGCGCAGTTTGTCTGCAGCGCGCGTGATGTCGCCAAGACGCTGGCCGCGTCCCAGAGCGAGCCAGTGTTCCGCTACAGCTACGAGCAGCCGCCGCCGGGCGTGGCGGGCAGCATCTACGGCGCGTTTCACGGGCTCGAGCTGGCCTACGTCTTTGCCAGCATCGAGGACGTGGCCGCCGCGGACGCCGAGGACAAGGCTATCGCCCAGCTGCTCGGTCGCTACTGGGCGCGCTTCGCCAAGGCGGGCGATCCCAACGGCGGCAGCGATCCCAACTGGCCACGCTACGACAACAACGAGTCGTACCTCGAGATCGGCGGCACCGGCGCACGCGCCAAGTCGGCGCTCAAGGTCGCCAAGTGCGAGGCCTGGAAGGCGGCCATCGCCGCGCTCGTGGCCCCGACAACGCCCTAGGCGACGCCGGCGATGTAGGAGACCTCGCCGCCGAGCAGCGCCTCCACCATCCAACACATGATGTGCATGTAGGCCAGATCCACTTCCACGCTGGCCTCGCCTTCGATGCTGCCGGCAGGGTTTTCCATGTCGAGCGAGACGGCGAAGCCCTCGCCACTGTAGCGCGCCCGCGCGCCGGCGAGCTCGAGGCGATAGCCCTTGCCGTCGAAGCGCCCCAGCACGTGAGCCTCGCCGCTGCCCGCGCGTTCGACGTAGAAGCCGTCTCGCTCGGTGAAGAGCTCGAAGTCAGAGCGCGTGCCGAAGAAGCGCGGCTTTTCAATGTAGGGGCCGCCGTCTTCGGGGCAGAAGATGTCGCAGTTGCCGCACTCGTTACAGAAGTCGGCGAAGTTGGCGATCTGGTGCTTCTGCGTGAGCTTGATCGTGCGCTGCGAGACGACGCTGAAGGCCGAACCCTGCTTGACCACGCGCGGCGCGTTGATCTCGCGCGGCGAGAGCATCAGCGCGAAGTTGGCGTCGTTGGGACAGACAGGGATGCACTTGTCGCAGGTGATGCAATCGAACAGCTCGAGGTGGCTGCCGATCTTCTTGGGCGGCTTTTCGTTCTTGCTGTGGTGATAACGCGAGTCCGCCGTCGCGCCGTCGACATAGACCTCGGTGTTGCGCACCTTGGTCGCGTCGACCCAGCGCGCGAAGTCATCGCCAGCGGCGGCGCGCAGATCGGAGCCCTTGTCGCCGAGCGCCGCGCGGCAGGCGGCGGCGCGCTCGGCGTCGAGGCCGTCGAGAGCATCGAGCGCCGCGGCGGCCTGTCCGTCGTAGGCGCGCAAGATGAACGTGTCGACGTCGGCGGCGCCAACCTTGTCCATGCGCTTCTTCAGCTCGGCGAAGTAGGTGCTGGCACGACCATAGCCGCCCGGTTTGAGCAGGTCACTGCAGACGGTCACCGGCGTGAGGCCGATCGCGACCGCGTCAGGGAAGTTGGCGCGCTCGATACCTGCCGAAAACGAGATCGGCAGCGAGCCGCCGAACTGGCGCCGGAAGCGGCGCACCAGCTCCATCGCGAGCACGTGCAGCGGTCGGCCCGAGAGATACATCTCCTTCTCCTTGGCCGGAAAGAAGTCGCGATGGTTCTCGACGATCTGCGTGTTGGTGAGCTTGATGCCGAATCCGCGGCCGCGATCGGCGGCGCGCTTGCCGAGGCGCTCGATGAAGGCCACCGCCTGCTCCCACTTGGTGTCCTTCTCGTAGGCGGTGTCGGGGATGCGCAGGTCCGCGTAGCCGAGCGTCTCGGTGAGCAAGCGGCGGCCGTCGACGGGGCCGAGCAGCGTCGGGTTGAGCTTGACGATGCAGTGCAGGTCGACCTCGTCCTGCAGAAACTCGATGATGCGCTCGATCTCGTCGGGCGGACAGCCGTGGAAGGTCGACAGCGTCAGCGTGTCCGATAGCCGCGTGCGGTAGTCGAGCTCGCGCAGCTTGGCGTGCTCGTCGGGGATCTCCCCGCGCAGCCGCTCGATCAACGTGCTCGCATCGAGCATTCCGCGCACGAAGGTCTGCACCGGCTCGCTGCGAATGCCGGCGAGATCGTAGCCCACGCTCATGTCGTAGATCACGTCGTCGAAGCCATCGACGAGCCCCAGCTCGCCGCTCGCCACGAGCATCTCGATCAGCATCGACGCCTTGACGTACTCCTCGAGGCTCTGCGCGAGCTTGAGCTCCTGCGACCACTCGACGTTGAAGCCGACGGTCTGCATGTCGATGCACGGCCGCGGGATCTCGAGCTCGTCGAGGATCTGCACCGTCTTGAGCTCCATGATGCGGCCGCCCGCCAGCCACGACAGCACGATGTTCTGCGCCAGCTGCGACTGCGGACCCGCAGCCGGCCCCAGCGCCGAAGACGCCCGCTGCCCATGAAAGGACACCGAGTAGTCGTGCTTCACGTCGCCGACGAAGAACTTGCGACGCGGCAGATCGAAGATCGCATCGCGCTCGCGCAGCTCGCGAAACATGCGGTGAACAAGGGCGGCGAACGGGTAAGGACGCAGCTCGGCCATGGCTGAGCCTACCAACGATTACAGGCACTTGTCACGCGTCTCAAAAAACGCCGCAACGGCCGAGACGCGATGTCGATAAGGCCGGCGCCCAGCAGGAGACAAGACGATGAGCCAAGCCGACCTCGACACGATCTTCCGCCGCCTCGAACAACTCGACCGTCAGCTCGAGCACACGCTTCGCAAGGCCGGCCTCGAGCCCGACCTCGCCAAGCTGCTTCCCATCCTCCGCAGCAAGCTCTCCCCCGCCGCTATCGACAAGGCGCAGCGTCACCTGCCGACGCAGCCGCGAGCCCCACGCCCGACCGCCACGGTGGGCCACCAGCTGAGCGAGATTCCCCGACACCTTCATCGCTACATGCGGCGCGCCTAGCGCTGCACCTGCGTTTTCAACCTCAAATCAACGGAGACCATCATGAACGTCAACAGCACCAGCGTCGCGAGCAGCATCAGCAACTTCATGGCCACGACGGGTGGCGCCAATTCCACCGAGCTCGCGCTGATGTACGTCCAGCTGCTGCAGATCGACGAGTCGCGCGCCAAGCTCAACTCCCTCGTCACCAGGCTCGAGCAGAACAGCAACCTTCAGAAGTCGCTTCGCGCGCGCATGGACAAGCTCAACACGCTCAAGGGACTGATCAACGCCCACGGCGATGGCGAAGGGGCCAGCAAACACATGTCTCTGGCCGAGCTGGCGATCCGTCTCTATGCGCCGCAAGAGAAGGTTCAAGAGTTCGAGCAGTCCGGCGGACTGAAGGGCCTCAACTTCCTCACACAAGCGTCGGGCCCCATGAGCGCTAGCTCCTCAAAAGCGGCGGGCTGGAAGCAGGAGATAAACGGCTGGATGGCGCAGCTCAACGCCGACTATCCGACGACGCGCGACACCTTCAGCCTCGACAACAAGGGCATGGTCGACGTCGCCGGAGGCAAGGACATGAAGTTCAACGGCCACAGCAAGTACGGAGACTACGAGCTCAACGCAGCCACCTTGAGCGAGTACATCACAGAGCTGAAGGGCCAGTCGGAAGAGCTCGGCGCCGAGACGAACCAGCTCAACCTCTTCACGCAGAGCGCGCTCAACGCCGTGGAGCGCGGCAACAGCTTCACCAGCAATCTGCTCAAGACGACCCACAAGGTGTCCATGGACGCCATTCGCAACATCGCGTAGGCGACGCTGTCATGACCACAATGATGAGAATGATGGGAGGAGGTGTCGGCTACGCCGCTGGCGCCTCCAACACCTCCACTGCTCTGCCCGCCGCCGACACGCCGCCCGCAGCCGCATCAGTCGCGGTCGACGTGCTCTCACTGCGCAGTGACGATGACGGCGAGGTCGCGCTGCTGAAAGCCCAGCTGAGCACAGCCAAGGGGGACGTCGCTGCTGCCGCCGCGCAACTCGAGAGCAACGTCAAGGACATCCGCAGCAACACCAAAGAGAAGATCAAGAAGCTCCGGGAGCGCGTTGCCGCCGAGCGCAAAGCCAAGAGCTGGGGCTTTCTCGGCAAGCTCTTCAAGGCCATCGCGACCATCGCTTCGGCAGTCTCGTCGGTCTTCACCGGCGGCGCGGGCCTCGTCGCCGCCGGGCTTCTGGTCGCCTCGATGGTTGTCGCGCACGCCGCGAAGAACACCATCGGCAAAGTCATCTCTGCCGTCCTGGGCGTGGCGGCTGCCATCGTCTCGCTCGGTTCAAGCGCCGCCAGCGCCGCGAGCAGCCTGGTCAAGGGCCTCACGCGGGCTGCGAAGCTGACCGGTAGCGTGGCCGGCATTGGAACCGGTGTCGCCGCGGTCGGCCAAGGTGTCGAGCAGAAGAACAACCTCGATGCGCAGGCTCGACTGCACGAGCTACGGGCGCTGATGACGCGCGTACAAATGAGCAACGACGACGAGCTCGAAGACATGCGCCGCGCGCTCAATAGCGAGGACGGCCTCATCAAAGACGCCAGCACACTGCTGCAGAAGAAGAACGCCGCGACGATGCCGTCGCTCTAGGAGAACACCATGTCTGCTTCCGTCAACGCGTCCAACATGCTCGCCGCCTTCGTCGCCACGCTCAGCCCCGAAGCGCGCGCTGCCGCCGCGTCTCTCGACGCCGCCCGCTCGGGCAAGAAGGCCGCGAGGCTCGCGCGGCAGAGCGCGCGCAAGGACGAGCTCGTTCAGCAGCGCGACGTCGCAAAGAAGCTCAAGGAGATAGCTAACCTCGCGCTGCTATCCGGCATTCACCAGGGGCTCGCCGCCGTCGCCCAGAGCGGCCCGGGCCTCGCAAGTGGCGGCCAAGCGCTCGGAGTCGGCGCTGCGCGATTTGCGGCCATCGGCAAGATCGCTGGCAGCGTCGACCCCTTCAGGATCCACAGCACCTACGTGGAAGCTGACAAGGCACAGATGGAGACCACGGCGACGTACCTCAAGAACGTCAGCGCCGATGCGGACGACGACGTCCGCGAGATGAGCTCGGCCCAAGACAAGGCCTTCGAGGCGCTACGCGGCGTGCTCGACTCCGAGCATCGGTCCAAAGAAGCGAGCAACTCGCGCTAGTGCGCGGCGTCATGGACAACTCTTGTGTGGGGGGTCGATACTGAGACCTCGCCACCGTCGGAGGGGATCATGGTCGCGCGTTGCGCTGCAGTGATGTTGGGGGCGTTGCTGGCCTCGGGCCTCGCCATCCCATTGGCTCTTGCTCAGGGCCAGCCGCCGCCGGGTGGAAAGCCAGGTCCCGACAACACGCAGCCGCCGCCACCGTCCGAGCCGGCGCCCTACAACCCGGCGCCGCCGCCGGGCCAGCAGCCGCGCCCTGGTCAGTACCCGCCGGGGCAGTACCCGCCGGGGCAGTACCCGCCTGGGCAATACCCACCTGGTCAGTACCCGCCCGGTTATCCGCCGCCGCCGATCGTTCAGGGTCCGCCGCCGCCGGCTCGTTATGTCGACGCGGGGCGCGTGATCTGGGGTCAGACGGCACTGCCGCGCGGTGGGCGTGGCGTGGTATCGATGTTCGCGTTCACGGCGTACACCTTCGACTTCGCGATCAACGACAACGTCGAGCTCGGCCTCGGAACGATCTTGCCGGTGGGCATCTATGGCTTCATGCCGCGCGTGAAGCTGATGCTGCACCCGAGCCCGGTGGTGCACCTCGGCGTGGCGGCCACTGGCGGCGTGTTCGGCACCTTCATCGGCGACGACAAGGCGCATATCCTCGGCATCGGTGCGGCGGGGCCGATCCTCACGTTGGGCACCGAGCGCGTGTTCTTCAACGCGGCCTTCTACGCGGGCGGCGCGTTCGGTATCAGCAACCTAGACGCGTCCGGCTGGGCGATGGCAGCCAACATCGGCTTCAGCTGGCGTGTGAGCCGCTCGATCCGACTGCACGCCGAAGGCTGGACGCCGCTGCACAAAGACCTCGACAGCAACAACGGCAAGTACTGGGGCGTGCTCTACGGCATCCGCATCGCGGGCACGCACATGACGCACGACATCAACTTCGTTATCCCGATCTACCCGGGCGTCACCGAAGACTTCCTCAAGTACCTGCCTATCGGCCTGCCGATGTACACCATGTCGATCATGTTCAATTAGACCGCGTCGCGGTCTGGTCAATCTGACTTGGCGTGTACGAGCTTTGCGCGGCGCGCGCGAGCGCGTTTGACGCGGCGGGCGTTGCGTGTGAAGGCGCGCTGGTAGCGCGCGCGGAACCTGAGGAACTTGACCACCGCGGGGCCTTCCGAGCCGGCCGTCGTGTCGGTTAGACCGAAGAGATAGCCCATGTGCAGGATGCGGTCCTTCGCGTCGAACGTGCCGCGCGTGGTGCCGTTGTCGCGACGCAGCACCGCCACGTGGTCCCAAGCGCGCGGCGAGCCGTTGAAGCCGACATAGTCGATGAGCATGATGTCGCCGCGCCGCAGCGCCCCGCGCGTGCTGCCCCACGCCAGCGTCACGCGCTTTCCTCGCGAGACCTTGCCGGTGCGCTTGTCGTGCACGAGCTCCCACAGGCCGCTGCTATCGAGCAGCAGCTTGCCGGTGACCGCGTAGGCGTAGTTGCGCAGCGCGGCGACGCTGACGTACGGGACGGGCGCGCCGGCGCGCCGCGCGCCACCGGAGATCACGTCGGCGCAGTCGGCGCCCTGGTAGCGCTCGGTCTGGTGCGCCCTGCCCTTGCCCGGCGCGCTGCCGAAGACGTTGGGCACGTTGAAGTAGCCGGTGAGATAGCCGACGAAGTCGTCGGCGGCGCGGAAGCTGACGCGAAAGACGCGCGTCGAGACGCCGCGCTTCATGGTCGGTTTGGCGCCCGGCGTAGCAACCGTCTCGCCGTCGAGCGTGGCGTAGACGCGATAGCGCATGGTGCCGAGACCGCCGTTGACGTTGACCCGCTTGTGCGTCGGTCGGGTGCGCGTCAACGACAGACGCCCGCCGTTGGCGCCTGCGATGGCGGACTCGAAGTACTCGAGGGTGTCGAAGCCGATCCACTGGCCGTGACGACGACCGAAGAGCACCGCGTTGGAGTAGGCCTTGTTGCCCTTGTTGGGCGGCGCCGTGTTGACGTGATGCGGCTGCGGCTCGACGCGTACCCAGCGCAGCGAGAGCCCGGACAACGCCGACAGCGGTCGCGCGCGATGCAGCCGGCGCCAGCCGAGACGCGCGCTGCTCGGCGCGTCGGTGTAGACGCGCCAACGCCCGCGCTCGCGACGCGAAACGACGGCGTAGAGCACGACGCGCTCGCCGAGCAGCGCCTGCACCGGACGCGCGCGCGGCACGGCGCCAGCGATGCTGCCAACGATGGCCACGCGCAGGTTGGAGCGTGCGCGAGCGATGTGCGGCGATGTGAGCAGGGCGGTGGACAGGGCGAAACAGACAGCGATGCGGCGGGGCATGGTAGAGGGTAGACGTATCAAACGGCCAATGGGTCTCGGGCGCGTGGCGCGCCGCTCGGCGATGGCGCTGCGCACCGCCCTAGCGCACCGGAATCGTCAAAGATGCCCGCTGGATGGCTCGCCGCCGTGGCACGCCGGGTGCAACGCAAGGTGCCTCGTAACAAGGAGGCAGTCATGCGTCACATCAACGATAAGCGAGCCATGAGGATCAACGGCTTCGTGATGCTCGGCGTTCTGATCGCCGCCACCGCCGGCGCGGCCTACGCCATGGTGCACTATCGGCTCCCGGCGATGGGTGCCCTCGGCTTCTTCGCTCTGCTGATGCTCAAAGGCTTCTTCGCGCAGGCGCCCAACCGCGCCCGTGTGCTGACGTTCTTTGGCACCTATATCGGCACGATCAGCGAGCCCGGCTTCTTCTGGACAAACCCGCTGGCTAGCCGTCGTGTGGTGACCCTGCGCGTGCAGAACTTCCACAGCCGACCGGCCAAGGTCAACGACGCACAAGGCAACCCCATCGAGATGGGCGCCGTGTTCGTCTGGCGCGTGGTCGATGCCGCGGCCGCGATCTTCGAGGTCGAGAGCTGCCACGAGTTCGTGGCCACGCAGTTCGAGACGGCGGTACGTTCTACCGCGTCGCGCTATCCGTACGATCATATCAACGGAGAGGACGACGAGACGCCGTCGCTGCGCTGCAACCGTGGCGCCATCGCCGCGGCACTCGCCGAGGAGGCCCGTCAGCGCGTCGCGCTGGCAGGCGTCGAGGTGCTCGAGGCACGCATCAGCGACTTGGCCTACGCGCCGGAGATCGCGCAGGCGATGCTCAAGCGTCAGCAGGCCCAGGCGATCATCGCTGCCCGTCAGCTGATCGTCGACGGCGCTGTGGGCATGGTCGAGCAAGCCCTCGCGCGCATCGACAACGGCAAGATGGTCAAGCTCAGCGACGAGCAGAAGGCCAGCATGGTCAACAATCTGCTCGTAGTGCTGACCTCGGACAACGAAGCGACCCCGGTCGTCAGCACCGGCTAGCTGATCTCTAGATTGCGCCCGGATGTCAGGAGGCATCCGGGCGCACTTTGTTGCGCGATCTACAGCACTGAACGCCCGCGAAGCGGCGCTGGCGGGGCGGAGCGGGGCGGGGCGGGGCGCGAGCGTGGGGGGACGCCTCGTGCGTTGGTGGTGGGGGCGCGTTCGGGCGCGGCTGGGCTGAAACG
>JAGQIK010000271.1 GCA_020431405.1 Myxococcales bacterium | reverse complement strand
TCGCGCTTCCCGCCGCGCTCGCCGAGCCCTCGGCCGAGCCCGAGCCGGCCGCGTTTGCCGTGTTCGCTGCCGATCCCGTGTTAGCGGCGATGGCGCTGCCGCTACCCGCGCCGCTACCGCGCGAGGGGTCGGTCACGCGCAGCACGAGCACCACCACCAGCGCGCCGACGGCAGCCGTCGCGAAGGCGAGGCCACCCCAGCGCAGCGCGGCCGACGAGCGGCTCGGCGGCGGCGAGGCGATGGGCGCGACCTGGCCCGTGCCGGCCGACAAGGTGCTGTCCGATGGGCCCTGCGCCGTGCCGAAGCTCGCGCTCGAGCCGAAGCTCGCGTGGCTGCCGTAGCTCGCGCCGCTGCCATAGCCTACGGGCACGCTGCCGCTGCCGCGGCTGTGGCCGCTGTGGCTGTGGCTGCTGTGGCTGTGGCTGCCGTCGCCGTAGAGCGCCACGCCGCGCGCCGAGAGGCTCGACGGCGTGGGCGTCATCACCGTCGGCGCGGCCTCGAGCTCGGCGGTCTCGGCCGTCTCGTAGGGCCGCATCGGGCCAGTGGTTGCGGGTTGGCGCGGACGCAGGCTCGCCGTCGATTGCTGGTGTGGGTTGACGGCACTCGCGCCGCTCGGCGTCAGCGAGGCGAGGGTCTGCTGCTCGAACGAGGCGAGGCCGGGATCGAGCGGCGGCGGCGTCATCGGGCCGGTGTGCACGCGGCCGCGGGTGGGCAGATCGCCGACGGGCGCCAGCGGGCCGGTGACCTGCGAGTGCGAGATCATCGTCTCGGCGCCGGCGTCGAGCACCTCCTGCGGCGGCGGCGCCAGCCCGCGCGTGACCTGCAAGAGCTCGCTCATGGACTGCGGCCGGTCGCGCCGGCGCTTGCACAGGCCCCAGCGGATCGTGTTGATCACCGCGGGCGGCAGATCCGGCCGCAGCGTTTCGATCGGGTCGGGGTGCTCGTGGACGATCTTGTAGAGGATCTCGGGGATCGACTGGCCGCGAAAGCAGTGCCTGCCGGCGAGCATCTCGTAGAAGATGGTCGACAGCGCGAAGATGTCGGCGCGCGCGTCGACGCCACCTGCTTCGCCGCGCGCCTGCTCGGGCGCCATGTAGCGCGGCGTGCCGATCGACATCTGCGTGCGCGTGATCGACGTCTGCGCGCCGACGATCTTGGACACGCCGAAGTCGAGCACCTTGATCAGCTCGCCGTTGCCGCGCGGGATGATGAAGAGGTTGCTCGGCTTGACGTCGCGATGGACGATGCCGGCAGCGTGCGCCGCGCCGAGGCCGGCGGCAGCCTGCTCGAAGATCGTTTGCGCGGTGGGCAGATCGAAGGGGCGCTTGACGCGCCGCAGCCGCGCGCCGAGCTCTTCGCCCTCGAGCAGCTCCATCACCAGGTAGGGCACGCCGTCGTCGGTCTCGTCGTAGTCGAGCACCTCGACGATGTTTTCGTGGCGCAGCCGGCTGGTAACCTCGGCCTCTTGACGAAAGCGCGTCGCGATCTCGGGATCGTCCTCGGCGTCGATGTAGAGGATCTTGACCGCGAATTTCTTTTCGGGCAGCCGCGAGTGGCTCGCCTCGAAGACCGCACCCATACCGCCGCGCTTGATCAGCCGATCGAGGCAGTACGTCCGATTGAGCGTTTGCCCCTCGTATTTGCGGTAGTCGACGGCGGGCACTGCTCTGATTGTACGCTGCGCCTATCGCCGAGCAAAGCGCGCGCGCGTGACATCCCGCGCCGCGTGTAGGCTGCAGTGCGTGCGTGTGCAGGCGTTGCGCGAGCGCTACAGCCCGCTACGGGGCGCCCCCCCTACAGACCGATCGCGAAGCGCCAGCCCTGGTCGGCGTCGCTCATGCGCGCGCCGCTGTAGGTGCTGGGCGGCGCGCAGACGCGCGACTGACAGCTGCTGTCGGCGCATTCGCAGTTGGCGCTGTTGCACTGCGAGTTCGACGTGCAGGCCGAGCCGTTGGGGCGGCCGGCGACGCAATAGCCCGTAGGGCCGCAGCTGCCGTCGGGGCCGCAGTCGCCGTTCTCGGTGCACTGCTTCTGGCAGACGCCGGCGACGCAGACGCCGTCGCCCGTAGCGACGTAGTCGCACACCGAGCCGGTGTCCGGCGTCGAGCTGCACGACTCGCTGGCCACGTCGCAGCTGAACTTGCGGCACGGCTGACCGGTGACGCAGTCCTCGTTCTTCTTGCAGACGCCCGTGCAGCGGCCCTGCGTGTCGCAGGTGCCCTTGATCGCGCCGTAGGTGCACTCGGGGGCGGTGCCGTTGCCATCCCAGGTGGGCTCGTAGACGCAGCACTCTTCGCCGCGACAGGCGCCGCCCAGCGACGTGGCGTCACAGCGGGCGTTGGCCTTGCGACAGGCGCTCGGCACGGTGGGGCAGCTGACCTTGCTCCAGCCGGCGCGATCCGACGAGGGATCGCAGATCTGACAGCCGTCGTCGCTGTTGATCTCGCCGCTGGCGCGCTTGCTGAGCGTGCCATTGCGGTCGGTTACGCAGGCGTTGAGGGTGCAGCTGCCCGAGAAGCAGACACCTTTGACGCTGCCCTGCGAGCACGGATCGCCGTCTTTGCTGCAGGTGGCGTCGTCGCCGCCGCAGTGCATGACGAAGGCGACGAACAGGGCGCAGAGGCCAACGGTGATCAGACGAGAGGCTTTCATTGCATTCGTAAGTCGCGGAAGACGCGTCCTTGGCGGCAAACTTGATAGTAGCTCCCCGCGTCGCGCAAGGCAATCGCAGGACACGGAAGCTGACAACCTCGAAGAGAGGCTTTAGCCTGCGGTTCTATGAGGCTTCTCGGCCCCCACGCCCGCCTGCGGGCGGCACTCGCGCTGGCGGCCATCGCGCTGGCGGCCATCGCCAGCGGCTGCTCGTTTGACTTCGACCGCTTCGACAGGCCCTGCCTGACGGACAACGACTGCGTCGAAAGCGGCACCTGCGACGCCCTGCGCGGCGTTTGCGCGCCCACGCGCTACTTTCGCCCTGCCGCCACGGTCGAGACCTACGCCGGCAGCGGCGATCCCGGCGCCACCGACGGCGCCCGCGCGCAGTCGACCTTCAACAGCCCCAGCGGGCTGGTCTTCGTCAGCGCCAGCGAGCTTGTGGTCGCCGATCGCGGCAGCCACCGGCTGCGCAGCGTCACCGACGGCGGCGTGACCCTGCGGGCCGGGCTCGAGGCCGGCTTCGCCGACGGCGCGCCGCTCGACGCGCGCTTCACGCTGCCCAGCGCGCTCGCCTTCGCGCAGGGCGACCTCTACATCGCCGACACCGGCAACCACCGCATCCGCGCGCTGTCGAGCGACATGGTCTCGTCGCTGACGGGTGGCGCCTCGGGCTTCGTCGACGGCGCGCTGGCCGACGCGCGCTTCGACGAGCCGCTCGGCATCGCCGTCCTGCCCGACCGCCGCATCGTCGTGGCCGACCGCCAGAACCACCGCGTGCGCATCATCGATCTGCTCACGGACAGCGTCGAGACGCTCGCCGGGCGCGCGGGCGGCGGCTTCGCCGACGGCGCCGCCGCCGACGCGCTCTTTCGCAACCCCGCGGCCGTCGCAGTCGACACCGCCGGCCGCGTGATCGTCGCCGACTCGGGCAACAACCGCGTGCGCGCGATCACCATCGGCGCCCAAGCCGGCAGCGCCACGGTCGAGACGCTCGCCGGAGGCGAAGCGGGCTTTTCCGACGGCGCCGCGGCCGAGGCGCGCTTTTCGTCGCCGCAAGGTGTCGCCGTGGTGGGCAGCACGATCTACGTCGCCGACACGCTCAACGCGCGCGTGCGCGTCATCGAGGACGGACAGGTGCACACGCTGTGCGGCGGCGGCAGCGTCGAGTCCGTCGACGGCCCGGCGAGCAGCGCGCGCTTGCAGCGCCCTGTCGGCATCGCCGCCTCGGCCGACGGCAAGGCGATCTACATCGCCGATCAACAGGGCCACCGTATCCGTCGCGTGCTGCTGCCCTGAGGTCGTGTACTCTGCCCGCGCCATGAAGCCCCTGCGCGTAGACGTGGGCCTGCCGGTCTACAACGAAGAGCGCACGCTCAGACGCAGCGTCGAGCGGCTGCACGCGCACCTCAGCGAGCACAGCCGCGCGGCGTGGCGCGTGGTGATCGTCGACAACGGCTCCACCGATGCGACGCCCGCCGTCGCGCGCGAGCTGTCGCGCGCGCTCGACAACATCGAGTACGTGCGCGTCTCGGTGGCGGGCAAGGGCGGCGCCGTGCGCGAGCTGATCACGCGCAGCGAGGCCGACGTCGTCGCCTTCATGGACATCGACCTCTCCAGCGACCTGCGCTACTTCAACCTGCTCGTCGACGGCATCGCCTGCGGCTACGACATCAGCACCGGCACGCGGCTGATGCACGGCGCGCGCGTGCAGCGCTCGTTCAAGCGCGAGATCGCCTCGCGTGTCTTCAACACGCTGGTCAAGCTGATGTTCGCCGCGCGCTTTTCCGACGCGTCGTGCGGCTTCAAGGCCTTTCGCACCGAGACCGCCAAGCGCCTGGTGCAGCTCGTCGAGAGCGACTCGTGGTGCTTCGACGTCGAGCTGATGCTCGTCGCCGAGCGCAACCGCCTGCGCATCTTCGAGATCCCCATCGACTGGGTCGAGGACGCTGACAGCAAGATCCGCCTCGCCTCGGCCACCGCCGAGCATCTGTCGGAGCTTCTGCGCATCCGCGCCACGCTGCATCAGAAGCGGCTGTGATCAGCATCGCCGGCAAGCGCAAGGGCGAGCTCGTGCTCGCGCTGCTCAAAGCAGCGCTCGTCGCCGCCGTCTTGATGCACGTCGCGCTGTTCGCCATCACGGCGATCTACCGCCTCTCCAATCCCTTCGGCCTCGAGTGGATGGAGCAGTTCGCCACGCAGCACGCGCTGTCGATGCTGCGCGGCCACGCCGTCTACAGCGCGCCGAGCATGGAGGCGACCTCGACGGTCTACACGCCGGGGCTGGCGTTGGTGATCATGATCGCGATCAAGCTCGGGCTGCCGGCGATGCAGACAGGGCGCGTGATCTCGATCGTGGCCATCGGCATCGCCTGCTTCGTGCTCTACCGCACCGTGCGCCGCGAAGGCGGCACGCCGACCATCAGCTGGCTCGGCATCGGCATCTTCCTCGCTGGCTACATGGCCGCCAACCGCGTCTACGACATGGCGCGCGTCGACTCGAGCGCCATCGCGCTGCTCGCCGGTGGGCTGTATCTCGTCACGCGCCGCGAGAAGTGGTCACGCGCCACGCTCGTCGGCGTGTTGCTGTTGATCGCGGCGACCTACGTCAAACAGAACGTCGGGCTGGTGATCGTGCTCGGCCTCGGCGCGCTGTGCCTCTCCGATCGGCGCAAGGGCCTGCTCGCGCTGGGCGGGTACTTTCTTGGCATCGGCGCGCTGGCGCTGCTGCTCGACGCGCTCACCGGCGGCTGGTTTCACCGCTGGGCCTGGGACATCGGCTCCAGCCAGCCGCTGTGGATGAGCGATCCCTTCGCCATCGCGCACATCAGTTGGGGCTCGATGATCGGCGCGATCATCTTCTACGAGCTGCCACGCGGCGTGCCGGCGCTGTTTCTGCTCGGCGTGTTGGCGCTCGTCGGCTACCAGCTGTGGGTGCGCTTGTCGGCGCGCCCGCGCTGGCTGCAGGCGGCGCGCGCCGCCGAAGGGCCGTTGCCGGCGCCGCCGCCGCCGGCCCTCGCCGATCTGACGCTCGCTGGCAGCTGCGTCGCGGCGTTTCTCGCCGCGCTCGGCCCGCGCCTCAAGGTCGGCGGCAGCATCAACAACTGGGCCTTGGTGTTCTACTTCGTCGGCCTGTGCAGCGGCTTGCTGCTGGCGCAGGCGCGACGCGCGCGGCGGCTGGTCTCGCCGCGCGTGGCGGCGCTGCTCTACGCGGCGGTGCTGATCTACGCCACCTACGGCCTGGTGCGCCGCGCCTACGATCCGCTCAGCGGGCGCGCCGAGCCGCGCGGCCAGTATCACGCCGCGCGCTACCGCGAGCTGGTCCAGAAGATCGGCGCGCCGGTGCTGGCGCCGCAGCTGTCGGTGGTCACCGAGCTTTCGGGCGGCGGCCCGCAGATCATGGGCGTGAGCCTGCTCGATCTGGTCTGGAGCGGGCGCCGGCTGCCGCCCGACTTCTATCCCAAGCGCGACCGCCGCCACTGGAAGGCGATCGTGATGCCTGCTGGCTGCGCCAAGTGGCCGCCGTTTCGCGGCGCGCTCGACAGCCAGTACGTGCCGGTGACCCCGATCAAGCTGCCCTACTTTCAAGCGGGCGGTGAGGTGGCGCACTTCTGGGTCTGGCTGCCGCGCCCCGAGCGCCTGCAGCCGCCCAGCGTGACGCTCGACTTCGAGCTCGCGTCGCGCGCGCCGGGCGGCCTGAGCCTGCGCTTCGAGCAGTCGACCTACAAGGGCTGGGTCTCGCGCGGCGCCGCCTTCGGCCGCCCGCTCGCCGAGAGCGCGCGCGTGCCGGGGCAGCTGCCGGTGGCGGGCTTCGAGGGCAAGCAGCTGGCCAACTCGTTTGCCAGCAACGACGCCGCCACCGGCGTGCTCTTGTCGCGGCCGTTCGTGCTGCGCGGAAACACGATCCGCTTTCTCGTCGGCGGCGCGAGCGACCCCGGGATCGCCGCCTTCGAGCTGTTGTTCAACGAAAAGGTCGTGCGCAGCGCGAGCGGGCAGCAAAGCGAGCAGCTCGCGCGCAAAGCCTGGGACGTCGCCGATCTGGTGGGCCGCATCGTGCGGCTGCGCATCCGCGACTCGGGCGGCGGCCCCTACGGCCACATCCTCGTCGACGACATCACGATCACCGACGAGCCGCGCCAGCCGGGCGAAAAGCCGTGGGCCGGCGGCTATCGCGGCTGGACCGCGCAGGGGTTTGCCTTCGGTCACGTGCCGGCGCGCGGCGCGCTGCCGGGACAGCTCGCGGTGAGCAGCTTCCTCGGCGAGCGCCTGATCAACTCGTTTTACGGCGGCGACGACGCCACCGGGACGCTCACCAGCGAGCGCTTCGTGCTGCACGGCAACGTGATCACGTTCCTCGTCGGCGGCTCGCGCGCGAGCGCGGCCTTCGAGCTGCTCGTCGACGACAAGGTCGTGCTCTCGGCGCGCGGCCAGGACAGCGAGAACCTGCGCCGTGTCAGCTGGGACGTCACGCCGTGGCAAGGCAAGTGGGTGCGGCTGCGCGCCAACGACTGGGGCGGCGGCCCGTGGGGCCACATCCTCGTCGACGACATCGTCATCGTGCAGCGGCCCGAGGCGCTGCCATACTGGGGCGACGCGCGCGTGCACGCTCACTCGGGCCTGTGCACGATCCCGCCGTGGGTCGGCCGCGGCATCTATCCGTTAAGCTTCTAGGCGATGGCTACGCACCGCATCCAGATCCGTCACAACGTCGAGCTCGCGCACCGGCTCGCGGACCAGGCGGCGCCCGACAAGTGCCGCTCGATCCACGGCCACTCGTGGTGGGTCACGGTCACCATCGCTGGCGAGGCGCTCGACGCGCAGGGCATGCTCGTCGAGTTCGGCGCCTTCAAGGCGGCCTGGCGCGGGTTTTTGAACGGCCAGGTCGATCACCACCTGGCGCTGCAACAAGACGATCCGTTTGTCGCCGCGCTGCGCGCCGTGATGCCCGAGGCGCGCCTTTTGCTCTTGCCCTTCGAGCCCACCACCGAAAACCTCGCGCGCTGGCTCTACGAGCGCGCCGACGCCTGCCTCTCGCAGGTGCTGCGCCAAGCCGACGCGCCGGCCGAGCCGCCGCCGCGCGTCCAGAAGCTGCACTTGCAGGAGACGGCGGTCAACGCCGCGGAGTACGAACCATGAGACGAGCCCCGCTGATCTTCGCCGCCCTCTCGCTGTCGCTGCTGATGCTGCTATGCGCCGGCGCCGCGCGCGCCACCAGCGATCCGCCCGGGCAGACGTACCGCGTGGTCGGCTTTTCGGCCGACGGCAAGCACGTCTACTTCGAGAAGAAATGGGACGGCGGCGCGATGGCGTGCCACGAGACGTGGCTGGTGGTCTACTCGGTGACCACGCGGCGGCGCGTGATCTCGTTGCCGATGCTGCGCGCCGGCAGCGACTGCCAGAAAAAGCGCATCAGCAAGGCCGCCGGCGCGGCCGACCGCAAGAAGCTCCACAAGCGCTTCGGCAAGCCCGCCGCCGGCACGCGCGCGCGCGTCGTCACCAAGGCGACCAAGCCGGGCAAGGGCCGCGTGCATGTCGAGGCGCGCATCGCACACAAGCTGCCCGAGCTGAGCAAGGGCCTCGACCTCATCGCCGATCGCAAACGCCATGGCTCGGCGCGCGTGCGCCTCTATCTATGGCGCGCCGGCAGCAAGCGGCGGCGCGTCTACGACAAGCGCATGCGCATCGATCCGGTCGCCGATCCGGGCGGCGCGATGATGCTGGTATGGCCCAAGCTGCAGGTCAGCGACGCGATGCTCGGCGCCGGCGGCAAACACCTCGCCTTCGTCTTCAACCGCCGTCCGTACGTGATCGCGGCCAAGTAGCCCCGGCTAGGCCAGCGCCATCCCCAGGCAGAAGGCGCCGAAGCCCACGACCGTGGCCGCCAGATAGATCGTGAACGGCCGGCGCGCGATCTCGGCGCGCTTGCTCAGACCGCGCGCCACGAGCAGAAAGCCGCCGCCGACGAAGGCGATGTAGCCGCACAAGCCGAGCAGCGTGAAGCCGAGGCTCGGCGCTGGCGGGTGCTCGAGACGCAGCCGCAGGCGACGCTGGCCGGCGGCGCTCTGGATCACCTTCGAGGCGCCGGGCGCTTTGGCCGAGAGCGCCGCGATGCGGGCGGCGATCGGCGCGAGGTCTTCGGCGAAGGGCTGATAGAGCGATCGCAGGCGCACGATCGCCGAGCGCAGCTCGCGGTAGATCGCGAGCGCCGCCTGCGGGCGGCCCTTGGCCTCGGCGGCGCGCGCTAGCGCCAGCAGCTGCGCCTCGGCGCGGCGCACGTAGGGCGAAAGCGGCAGGTAGTAGGCCATCGCGCGGCGTAGGTGGCGCACGCGTGCCGGCTCGTCCGCCGCGGTCATGGCGCGCTCGAGCTCGGCGCGGCCGCCGAGCAGCATGCGAAAGGCGAGCACTGCCACGACGACGACGAGCACGCCGCCGCCGGTGAGCAGCGCGCGCTTCATACGAAGTCGCGCCGCGAGAAGAGCCCTACCGCGAGGATCAGCAGCAGCGAGACGTAGAGCAGCGCGTAGAGCGCCGCGCTGCCGACGTAGGTCCAGTCGACGAACACGCCGCTGACGCTGACGTGCTGGCCCGAGACCTCGGTGCCCGAGACGTAGAAGTAGCGCAGGTTGGGCACCACGCGCGAGATCGAGTCGAGCAGCGTGGCGAGCACGGGCTGCTCGCCGCCGAGCTTGCCCGCCACCGCGCGCAGATCGGGCACGCTGCGGCCGAGCAGAAACAGCCCCGCCGTGAAAAAGCCCGAGAGGAAGGGCGTCGAAAACGACGAGAACAGCACGGCGATGGCCGTGACGACGAGCACCTCGAGAAAGACGAGCACCGTCATCATCATCAGCGCCTTGCCGACGTGCTCCTCCTTGAGCTTGACGACGACGAAGAGCGTCAGCGCCATCACCAGGATCTGAAGCACCAGCGTCAACACCAGTCCGGCGAACTTGCCCAGCACGAACTGGAAGCGATGGATCGGCTTGGGGATCAGCGTGTAGACGGTCTTTCGCTCGAGCTCTTTGTAGAGCAGGTTGACGCCGATGAAGATCGCGATGACCACCGAGAAGATGCTCATGCCGCCGAGGCCGAGGTCGAGCATCAGGCGCCGCTCGTCGCGCACCGACAGCGAGCCGAAGGCCAGCGAGCCGACGATCACCACCACCGCGAAGAACAGCAGGCTGTAGAGCACCTTGTTGCGCGCCGCTTCGCGGAAGGTGTTGAGCGCGATGACGAGGATCTTCCTCACGACGGCTCGTCCTTCGGCTCGTCCTTCGCCTCGTCTTTCGCCTTGGCTTCGTCCTTCGGCTCGTCTTTCGCCTTGGCTTCGTCCTTCGCCGCGTCGTCGGTGTCGCTGGGCGCCTGCGCGCGGCGCACCACCACGTCCTCGAGCGACTCCTTGCGCGGCGTCACCGAGATCACGTGCGCGTCGTGCGCGCGCAGCACGTCGACGACGGCGTCGGTCTTGTCGTCGCCGTCGAAGGACAGCGCGAACGTCTCGCCGTGCTGCTCGGAGGCGAGGCCGAGCCCGTCGAGCGCGCCGCGCAGCACCTCGAGCTTGTCCTCGGCGGCGCTGAAGACGACCTCGGTGGACATCACGCGCGTGTCGAGCAGCGCGTCGAGCCGGCCGGTGGCCGCCGTACGCCCGCGCACCAGGATCGCCACGCGGTCGGCGAGCAGCTCGACGTCCGAAAGGATATGCGACGAGATCATCACCGTCTTGCCTTCGGCGCGAAGCTCGGAGATCAGCTCGCGAAGCTGCTTGCGGCCGAGCGGATCGAGCCCCGAGAGCGGCTCGTCGAGCACCACCACCTCGGGGTCGTGAATCAGCGCCTGCGCCACGCCGACCCGCTGCAGCATGCCCTTGCTGTAGCGACGCATCGCCATGTCGGCGGCGTCTTTCAGATCGACGCGCTCGAGCAGCTCGGCGGCGCGCGCGTGGGCCTTCTTGCGCGACAGGTCGCACAGCTCGCCGATGAAGACGAGAAACTCGCGCGCGGTGAGGTAGTCGTAGAAGTAGGGCGCCTCGGGCAGGTAGCCCACGCGGCGCTTGCCGCGGATGTCCGAGGCCGGCATGCCGAGCAGCTCGGCCTTGCCCGACGTCGGCCGCACCAAGCCGAACAGACACTTGATGGTGGTGGTCTTGCCGGCGCCGTTGGGGCCCAGCAGGCCGAAGATCTCGCCGCGCTCGACGTGCAGCGAGACGTCCTCGACGGCGCGCACCTTCTTGCGAAAGAAGCCCAGGACGTAGGTTTTCTGCAGCTTCTCGACGCGGATGACCGCGCTCGGCGCGTTCATGCGCGCTCCCTCTCGCGGTACCAGCTGATGGTGCGGCGCAGCCCCTCTTCGAGATCGATGTCGGGCTCGAAGCCGATCAGATCGCGCGCCTTGTCGATGTTGGGGATGCGCAGCTCGACGTCGGGATAGGGCCACTCGACGAAGCGCAGCTTGGACAGCGATCCGGACAGGCGCACCACTTCGCGCGCGAGGTTGTAGATCGTCACCGTCGAGCGCGGGTTGCCGATGTTGAACGAGTGGCCGACGGCGGCCTCGTTTTCGAGCACCATCAGCGTGCCGCGCACGATGTCGTCGACGTAGCACCAGGCGCGGATCTGACCGCCGTCGTTGTGGATCGTCAGCGGCTCGCCGCGCAGCGCGCGCACGATGAAGTGGTGCACCGCGCCTTCACCGACCTGCATCGGCCCGTAGATGTTGAACGGGCGGATCGCCGCGCTGCGCAGGCCGTACTGCTTGTAGTAGTTGAAGCACAGGTGCTCGGTGGCGAGCTTGCTGACGGCGTAGGTCCAGCGCGCTTCACCCACCGCGCCGAGGCTGGTCACGTCGCCCTCGGTGACGTTGAAGGCGTGGCGGCCGAAGACCTCGGAGGTCGAAAAGTCGACCACGCGCTCGATGCTGTCCTGGTGCGCGCGCGCCGCCTCGAGCACGTTGAAGGTGCCGATGAGGCTGACCTGCATCGTCTGCACGGGGTGGTGCATCACCGTGTCCACGCCGGCGATGGCGGCGAGGTGCACGACGTGCGTCACGCCTTCGAAGGCGGCGCGCACGGCGTCGGCGTCGAGCACGTCGCCTTCGATCAGCGTCACGCGCTCGTGCTTGTCGATGCCTGCGGGGGTCAGCGCGTTGCGGCGCAGGTTATCGAAAACGACGACGTCGTTACGTTCGGCGAGGGTGCAAGCGAGGTGGGTTCCGATAAAGCCGGCGCCACCGGTGAGCAGGACGCGTTTGCCTTCGAGCATCTCGCGCCCATGCTACCAGAGTCCCTAGCGACCGCGCGCGATCGTGAAGATCAGGCGGTTGCCGAGGCCGCAGCGATCGGCGCAGATCGACGGGCCGCTGCCCATATTGTCGACGTAGAGCTCCCTGTAGAACAGCTTGCCCGTGCTGGCAGACCAGCGCTCGAAGAGGCCGTTGCGCTCGCCGTTGACGAAGATGCCGCGCCCCACCAGCCGGCCCTTCTGCCAGCGCGCCACCAGGCCGTGAAGCTTGCCGGCGCGGTAGCTCAGCAGCCGCTCGATGCGCCCGTGGACGTCGTTTTCCTGCCAGCGTCCGACGCGCAACCCGTGCGAAAACTCGCGCATGCGCACGGCCTTGCCTTCGGGCCCCTGGTCGACCCACTTGCCGTGGGGCTTGCCCGCGCCGTCCCAGCTGCGAAACGTCTTGCCGTAGACCGCCATCTCGCGCAGCGCGCCGGTGGCGTCGAAGCGATGCACCGCCTCGGCCTCGTTGACCTTGCCGGCCTTGTAGGTGACCCAGTAGCCGACCTTGCGCCCGAGGTCGTAGCGACCGCGCTGCCAGACGTGGCCGTCGTCGAAGTAGGCGATAAACGGCCCGTGCTTGACCGCCTCGCTCGAGCCCGCCCAGTGCTTTTCGCTGCGCACCTCGCACCAGCTGAAGGCGTGGCGCGGAGGCTTTCCGCCGTTGGCGCGCGTGCCCTTGGGGCAGACGACGACGTCGGGATCGAGCGGCTTGGAGCGCGCGCGCAGCCACAGCACGCCGACGCTGGCGACGCCCAGCGCGAGCAGGACGGCGACGCCGTCGGCCCAGCGCGCGGCGGGCCAGATGCCGCGCGCCAGCTGCAGCGCGGCCGCCGAGCGGCGCAGCGACGACTCGCGGTAGTGGCCCTCGCGGCGCACCGTGCTGTGCACCGCGTGCACGGTGACGCGCTGGCCGACGCGCAGCGTGCGCGAGCGCCTGACGACAAACGCGCCACTGATCTCGACCAGCAGCCGCTCCGACGCGCGCTGGCCGCGCGGCTGCAGCTCGAGCTCGTCGGTGACCACGTCGCCGCGCTCGCCGGGCCCGACGATGGTGCCGCGCAGCTGCACGTGATCGCCTTCGATGGTCGGCGCCGCGTAGCGGTAGCGCCAGAGCCAGCGGTAGAACAAAAGGGCGATGGAGACCACGGTGGCGCAGGCCGCGCCATACAGAAGTGTCTGGCTCACGCAGGTCATCGACACTGCGCCGCAGCGGAAGTTCCGCCGCGCGAGAGATTCCGCTAGCAGCTAAAGCAGTTGCCGTTGCCCTTGCAGCCGCTCTGCGCGCCGTTGCAGCCGGGTTTGCAGTGCACCTGGTTGGTGCAGCTTCCTGGCATGCAGAGCACGCTGCAGCTGCAGGATTGGTTGCAGAAGATCTCGTTGGTGCACGAGCCATTGCTGCAGTCGACGTCGCAGCGCCCCTGGCCGCACTGGATCTTGTTGGTGCACGAGCCGCCGGTGCAGGTGATGACGCAGTCGCCGTTGTTGGGGCAGCGGATCTCGTTGGTGCAGCCGTTGTTGGAGCAGTTGACGGTGCACGACAGCGCGCCCTTGGCTTGGCAGTCGATCACCGCGCTGCAGGCGGCGCTGCAGGTGATCGTCAGGATGCAGGAGCGCCCTGGCGGACAGGCGCAGCTGTCGCCGCTGCAGCTGCGACGGCAGACGCCGCCGGCGCAGCCGCCGTTGCAGGCCGAGGGACAGGTCGGCGGCAGGCCGTCGATGGTGCTGTCGTTGGTGCTGTCGGGCGTCGGCCCGTCGCGCGTGGTGTCGGGTGCGGGCCCGTCGACGGTGCTGTCGGGCGGTAGGCCGTCGCGCGTGGCGTCCGGCCCGGGACCGTCGCGCGTGGTGTCACCGCCGCCCTCGGGGCGCGGTCCGTCGCGGGTGGTGTCCAGTCCCGGGTCACCGTCGCGCGTGGTGTCGCCGGGTGCATCGCCGGGGGCGTCGGCGCGCGCGTCCTGATCGTAACGGCTGCTGGGAAAGCTCCAGCAGCCCGTGGCGAGCAGCGCCACGATCAGCGTGACGAGCAGCAGCGCGCCGTATCGCAGCCGGTATCTAGGGGCAGGTGTCACAGCTTGGCCCCGAGGTGCTGACGCAGTTTTTGCCGATGCCGCCGCAGCCGAGCTTGCACGAGACGTTGCCCGAGCAGGAGTTGCCCGTGCAGCTGACGTTGCAGGCGCAGGCTTGGCCGCAGACGATGTTGCCGCTGCACGAGCCGCCGCTGCAGGTGACGTCGCAGGGGCCGTTGCCACAGGTGATCGTGCTGCTGCACGAGCCACCGCTGCACTTGATGGTGCAGGGGCCGTTGGGCTGGCAACGCAGCTCGCCGCCGCACTCGCCGCTGCTACAGTTGATCGTGCACGCCACGGCGCCTTTGGCGGCGCAGTCGATGGTCTTGCCGCACTTGCTGCTGCACTCGATGGTGAGGATGCAGGGCGTGTTCTTGGGACACTCGCAGCCGCCTTCCGAACAGCTGCGGTGGCAGATGCCGCCGGCGCAGCCGCCGTTGCACTCGCTGGGGCAGGGCGCGGTGTCAACGCTGGCGTCAGGCTTGTCGCCGGTCGTGTCGACGGCCGTGTCGACGCTTGCGTCTGGTGGGGGGGCGAGGTCGATCGTGCTGTCCGCGGTCACGTTGTCGACGGTGCTGTCAGCGAGCGGCGGCGGCAAGTCGGGCGACGCGGTGTCGCGCGTCGCGTCGCGCCCGGCGTCCACCAGGCCGATGCCGCCCTCGAAGGCGTAGCGGTCGGGCGGAAAGCGCCAGCAAGCGGCGAGCAGCACGGCGCAGGCGGCGAGCGTCGCGAGTCGGCGCACTAGAAGCGGCCCTGCAGCAGCACGGCGGCGCCGCCGGGTAGCGGGCTGGCGGACGCGCCGACGAGCAGGGGGGTTTTGGTAGCCTCCCGTCGCTTGTGGTCGCGGCGCTTGCTGCTGCCGCCGCCGCGCTTGGCGAGAAAGTAGATCAGCGTCGCCACGGCGGCGGTGCTGCCGGCGGCGATGGTCACGATGCAGGTGGCGCCCAGCGCGCGGCCCGAGTCCTCGAGCTTCTGCAGCTCGGCGTTGGTGCGCGGCGTCGAGCGGTCGTTGAACTGATCGGAGCGATCCTTGGCCATCATGCCGGTGATGATGCCGGTGGTGAAGAGCGCCAGCGAGACGGCGACGCCGCCGATGACGAGGCCGCGCGACCAGCGCCGCCGCGGCGTGCCGCTGTCGCCGCGATCGTCGCGTCGGTCGTCCGCGCCGTCACGATCGTCGCCGCCGCCCGGCCGCGTCGTGCCCGTCGCGCCCGCCGCGCCGCTGCCGCTGCTGCCGGCGCCGTCGCTTCCTTTGGGCGACAGATCACCGCGCTGCTTGGCCACCTCGGCCTTGGAGAGGGCGATCAGCTTCTCCACCGTGGCGCGGTTCTTCGCGTCGGGCGCCTTGAGCAGATACTGGCGGTAGAGCCGCAGCGCCTCGGCGTGGCGCTTTTCGCGCCGGTAGCACTGGCCGATGTTGAACAGAAACCCGGGCAGCGGGTAGGCCTGGTAGGCCTCGAGGTAGTGCTGGCGCGCGGTGGCGAAGTCGCCCACGTCGAAGTAGCGCTGCGCCTTCTGAAACAGCGCGCGCGCGCGCACCTTGGCGGGCTTGCCTTCAGCCCATGCAGCCGTCCCACAGACCGCGAGCAGCAGCAGCAGCGCGGCCAAACCCGACGCGACCCATCTCGTCACGTCGATGATTCTACATCACGATTCCTCGGAAGGCCCATCGAGGTAGCGCATCACGATGTAGCCCGCGTCGTCGAGGCGCGCGTCGTCAGGCAGCTCGAAGCGCGGCGAGACCGCGCGAAAGCCGGCCAAAGTGTAGGGCGTGCGGATCCAGACGTGGCGGCCGTCGGCCTCGCGCGCGACGATCTCGCCGTCGACGCCGATCTCGACCTTGCCCAGGCGCGTGGTGACGATGAAGTGCGGGTTGGCGCGGCCCGAGGCGTGGCGGCGCAGCGCGCGCTTGAGCGCCAGGCCGTCGGCGATGGTCGGGCGCTGGTGGTCCATGCCGCGCACTGGCCCGCCGAGAAACATGTAGTAGGTCTCGACGCCATAGCGCCTGAGCGCCTCGAACAGCGCGCGCAAGATCTCGGCGTCGTCGTTGATGCCGCGCAGCAGCACCGTCTGGTTGTAGACGTGAATGCCGCGCTGGCGCAGCGCCACGAGCCGCTCGATGGTGGGCGCGGTGATCTCGTCGGGGTGGTTGGCGTGCAGCGCGACCTCGAGGGGCTTGCCGGCGGCGAGGTCTTGGTGCGCCGCGAGCATCTCGAGCAACGCGTCGTCGCACAGCTCGGGCGCCATGATCAGCGAGCGGCAGGCGAGGCGGATCGGCCCCACGTGCGCGATGCGGCGCAGCCCGGCGAGCAGGTGCCGCAGGCGCTTGGGCTCCATCACCGGCTCGCCGCCGGTGATCAGCACCTCGCGGATCTCGGGGCGCGCGGCGACGTAGCCGAGCGCGCGGTCGAGGTCGTCGTAGCTCATGGTCGAGCCGCTGTGGTGCTCGTAGAACTTGCGGAAGCAGAAGCGGCAATACGCCGGGCAGGCGTGGTGCGGCATGATGATCACGCGGTCGGGATACATGCGCTCGAGGCCGGGCACGTCGAGCTCGAGCAAGCCGCTGAAGCACTTGTCCTGGCCGAGCGTGGTCACCTCGCGCGTGTCGGGCAGAAACTGCGCCGCCACGGCGGGGCTGCGCTGCATCAGGTCGAGCAGGTGGCGCGTGATGCGCACCGGGAACTGGTCGAGCACGGCCTGCATCGCGTCGCGGTCGGCGTCGGCGGGCGCCGGCATGACCTTGGCGAGCTGGTCGAGGGTGCGGACGTTGACGAGCTTGGAGGCCATGAGCCGTACCGTTACTGGCGGATGTTGCCAAACGCAACAGCGCGGCGCGCGCGGTGTCGTGCTCGGCGACAAGCCCGCGTCGAACCTCGCGAGATCATGATCGGGCACGCGCTTTGCTCGCCAGCCAGCTGTGAGATTTGTCCTCGTGCTTCTGCTGCTGCTGCTGCCGGGCTGCTCGGATTCGACGCCGAGCGGCGCCGACGCGGCTGTGGGCAGCGACGCGACCCACGGGGACGCCGGCAGCGGCGATGCGCCCGCGCCGCCGGACGCTGACGCAGCGGCCGGCGACGACGGCGCCGCGTCTGACGGCGGAGGGGCCGACAGCGTCGATCCCTGCGCCCCGCGCGCGCCGACCCCCACGCGCGCGCGCTTCGCCGCGCTCGTCGCCGCGGTCAACGGCGCCGCCGACGCCGCGGCGCGCCAGGCCAAGGTCGACGCCTTCCTCGCCGCGCTCGGCGACGACTATCCGCTGCGCGACGCCAAGGGCGTGGTGATCGTCAGCGACGTCGCCCAGAGCGCCGTGGCAGGCAGCTTCAACAACTGGACGCCGACGGCCATGACGCGCCTCTCCGACACCACGCTCTTCTACGCCGAGCTCGACATCGGCGCCGCCGAGGCCAGCTACAAGCTGGTGCAGGGCAGCGAGTGGTCGCGCGATGCGCGCAACCGGCACGTGACGTGGGACGGCATTCCGCGCGCGGGCGTGGGCGCCTTCAACTCGGTGGTGCCCGCCTTCGGCGCGAGCGGCGCCGGCAGCGCCAAGGGGCGGCTCGAAGTGCGGCGCGTCGAGAGCACGGCGCTCGCCAACACGCGCGACGTGTTCGTCTACCTGCCGCCCGGCTACGACGCCGAGCGCTGCACGCGCTACCCGCTGCTGCTGGTCAACGACGGCAACGAGAGCCTCACGCGCTCGCACTTCGATCAGGTCACCGACGCGACGCTCGCCGCCAAGCGCGCCGAGCCGCTGGTCATCGCCTTCGTCGCCCTCGCCGATCAGAACGACCGCCTCGCCGAGTACGGCACGGTGCCGAGCTCGCGTGGCGCCGCCTACGTCGACTTTCTGTGCGACACGCTCGTGCCGGCGCTCGAGACGCGCTACCAGCTCTCGTCCGACCGCACCGCGCGCGCCGCCATCGGCGCCTCGCTCGGCGGGCTCTCGGCGCTCAACGCGCTCGTCTCGCGCAACGACTGCCTCTCGCGCGCCGGCTCGCAGTCGGGCTCGTTCTGGTACGAGGACGAGGCGCTGATCAAGCGCGCGCAGAGCGGGCCGCTGCTCGCCGTCGACAAGATCTATCTCGACAACGGCAGCGACAACCGCGACAGCACGATCAAGATGCGCGACGTGCTCGTCGCACGCGGCTACTCCGTGGTCCATCGCGAGGACCTCGGCCAGGGCCATACCTGGGATGCTTGGGCCGATCGCTTCGACGAGGCGCTCGAGCAGCTGTTTCCCCGAAAGACGAGCGCGCCATGATGGCGATGCAACCTGACAAGTGGGGCCGACTGGCCGATCTGTGCCGCCGCGCGCCGCGCGCGTCGCTCGACGCGCCGCACCGCGACGAGCTGCGCGCGCTGCTCGACGACGCGCGCCAGGCGCTCGACGACAGCGCGTCGCCATCGTCGCCGAGCGCTTCGCCTTCGGCGCCGAGCGCGACGCCGAGCGCCTCTCCCTCGGTGTCGGGCTTGACGCCGAGCTATGGCCTCGTCGGCGACAGCGAGCCGATCAAGGCGCTGCGCGCGCTGCTCTCCAAGGTCGTCGTCTCCGACTCGACGGTGCTGGTGCAGGGTGAAAACGGCACCGGCAAGGAGCTCATCGCGCGCGCGATCCATCGCTTCTCGCCGCGCCGCGACGGGGCCTTCGTGGCGCAGAACTGCTCGGCGCTCACCGACACGCTGCTCGAGTCGGAGCTGTTCGGCCACCGCAAGGGCGCCTTCACCGGCGCCATCGCCGACAAGCGCGGCCTCTTCGAGGTCGCCGACGGCGGCACGTTCTTTCTCGACGAGATCGGCGACACCAGCCCCGCGCTGCAGGTCAAGCTGCTGCGCGTGCTGCAGGAAGGGACGTTTATCCCCGTCGGCGACGTGCACCCGCGCGCGGTGGACGTGCGCATCATCGCCGCCACCAACCGCGATCTCTCGGCGTTGATGGCCCAGGGCCAGTTTCGCCAGGACCTCTACTACCGCATCAACGTGATCCGCGTGGTGGCGCCGCCGCTGCGCGAGCGCCAGGGCGACGTGGCGCTGCTGGCGCGGCACTTTCTGAGCAAGCAGGCAGCGGGCGCCGCGCCCAAGACGCTCTCGCCCGAGCTTTACGACACGCTGGCGCGCTATCCGTGGCCCGGCAACGTGCGCGAGCTGGAAAACGAGATCGAGCGCCTGGTGGTGCTCAGCGCCGACGCGGCGCGCGTCGACGACGCGCTGCTCTCGCCGCGGATCCGCGAGGGCGCTGATCAGGCCGCCGTGGGACCGCGCTCGGGCACGCCGGCACTGCCAGAGGCGGTACAGCAGCTCGAGCGCGATTTGATCTCGCGCGTGCTCGAGCGCAACGAAGGCAACAAGACGCGTGCGGCGCGCGAGCTCAAGATCAGTCGGCGCAACCTGATCCGCAAGGTGCAGAAGTACAAGCTCGAAGCGGAATAACGGCGGAATAACTGGCGTTTGTACCGACGGGTGTTAGAGTACAGCGCCCGCACGGCGCCGGCGTGGCCGCGGCGCCACGGCGGAGCTGCGCCGCTTATGTTTCCCCGCTCCGGTTCGAGACTTCTCCTTTCAGCGGTGATGATGCTGGCTGTGGCCACGCTGGCGGGATGTAGCTCGACCAAGCGCACGCCGTGGCGCGACCACCTGCGCCGCGTCTTCGACAACACGTCGGTGCAGCCGCCCGAGCCCGAGCGCAAGTACTGGACGCGCAACGACGAGGACATGTTCCTCAAGCGCATCGGTCACGCCGACTACGCGGCGATCGGCACGGTGCACGTCGTCAACGTCTACTCGAGCTTCTCCAACCCCAAGTGCGTGGCGCTGATCTTCACCCCGCGCGAGGTGCTGCACGGCAAGACCGACGACTTCTCCACCGACGAGCGCACCATTCGCTTGCCCATCGGCGAGGGCGAGCTCGACTTTCAGGTCGCGCTCAACGTCGAAGGGCGCCTCGCCGGGCGCAGCTACTTGCTGTTCATCAAGCAGAAGCCGTCGCGCGACCGCGTCGAGCCGCCCGCCGGCTGGCAGGGCTCGCTGTGGCAGCCGCCCAAGCGGCTGGTGGACTTCGTCTTCGCGCTCTACGCGCCCGACAAGTCGCTGCTGCGCCAAGCGCGCGCGATGTATCGCTGGCTGAAGAAGAAGTAGCGACGCGCGCGAGGGCGCGGCGCCAGGTGGGAAACTAACTAGCCGCGCTAGCGCGGCGTGAGCAGGTCGAAGCTCTTGAAGATGTCGCCGATCTCGACCCACAGCGGCGAGCGCCAGCGCGCGTTGGCGCGCGCCTTGAGCTCGTAGGCACGGCCGTTGGCGACGACGCAGAAGCTGCGGATCTGTTCGACGCGGCCGTAGCCGCCGCGCATCTGGTAGATCGCGATCAGCGCCTGGTGCCCCTTGTGCTTGAACGGGATCACGCGCAGCACGCGCATGTAGGGGTCTTGGCTGCGACGGTGGGCGTAGATCGAGCGCCACAGGCCGTGCACGTCCTGGCCAGCGGCTTCGCGCACCAGCACGTGCATGCTGCTGCGGATCGTCCAGCCGCGGTAGCTGCGCTGATAGCGCACGAAGGGCACGGCGAAGCGCTGCGCGCCGAACTTGCGCACGTGACGCTGCGCGAGGCGCCACTGGCTGGGGATGCGCAGCTGGTAGCCAACGTGCGCGTCGCGGAAGGTCTTGAAGCGGCCGTCGTCGCTGACACGCGTGGGCACGCCGTTG
>JAGQIK010000270.1 GCA_020431405.1 Myxococcales bacterium | reverse complement strand
CTGCCTTGATTATACGCTCGCGCGTCAGCCGCGCAGCTTCGACAGCTCGTACTTGCGGTAAAGGTGACGGAACTGGTCGTAGGAGAGCCCCAGCAGCGCCGCCGCCTCCTTCTGATTCCACTCGGTGCGGCCCAGCGCGTCGGTGAGCAGGCGCCGCTCGAAGCCCTCGATCTGCGTCGTGAAGTCGCCCTCGTCGGCCGACGCCGAGACCACCGGGCCGCCTCCGGTAGGCAACGCCGCCTCGACCTCCGCCGCGCCCAGCACGTCGCCCTCGGCCGCGTAGGCGGCGCGCTCGACGACGTTCTTCAGCTCGCGCACGTTGCCGGGAAACGCGTAGGCGCACAGCGCCGCCACCGCAGCGTCGCCCACGGTGCGGCAGCGCACGCCGCCGACCTCGCGCCGGAAGCGGTCGACGAAATGCTGCGCCAGCACGGCGATGTCGCCGGGGCGCTCGCGCAGCGGCGGCAGCCGGATGACCTCGAAGGCGAGACGATCATATAGGTCGCGCCGAAAGGTGCCCTCGGACATGGCGCGCTCGAGGTTGGCGTTGGTCGCGGCGATGACGCGTACGTCCACCGACAGCTCGCGCGAGCCCGCCACGCGCGCGAAGCGCTGGTACTCGAGCACGCGCAGGATCTTGACCTGGAACTCGAGCGACATGTTGCCGATCTCGTCGAGGAACAGCGTGCCGCCGTCGGCGAGCTCGAACTTGCCCTGCTTGCGCTGCGTGGCGCCGGTGAAGGCGCCCTTCTCGTGGCCGAAGAGCTCGCTCTCGAGCAGCGTCTCGGTGACCGCGGCGCAGTTCATCACCACGAACGCCCCCGAGGCGCGCGGCGAGGCCTGGTGGATCGCGTGCGCCACCAGCTCCTTGCCCGTGCCGCGCTCGCCGAGGATCAGCACCGGACGCGGCAGCTGCGCCACGCGCAGCGCGCGCTCGAGCACGCCGCGCAGCGAGCCGCTCTCGCCGACGATGCGGTAGCGTGCCTCGACGTCGGCCATCAGCGAGTCGACGCGCTGCTGCAGGTCGCGGCTCTTCTCGGCGAGGGCGTCGCGCTCGCGCAGCGCCGCCAGCACGCGCTCGATCTTGCCCAGCGAGAGCTCGATCTTGTCCTCGAGGTAGGGGTCCTTCTCGATGAAGTCGCTGGCGCCCGCCTTCATCGCGGCGACGGCGCTCTCCATCGTGCCCTTGCCGGTGAGGATGATCACCGGCAGCTCCTCGTCGCGCTCGCGGATCTCCTCGAGCAGCGACAGCCCGCCACGCGCGGCCGGCCCGAGGTCCAGGTCGAGCAGCACCAGGTCCACGTCGGCGCGGTTTTCGGCGAGGCAGCTCAGCGCCGCTTCGCCGTCGGAGAACGTTCGAACTCGCTGGCCGCGCGCGCTGAACAGCTCCTCGACGAGCTCGCGCACTTCCGCCTGGTCATCGACGGCGATAATCATCGCGAAAGCTCCTCGTCTTCGACGACATACTCCACCGCGGCCGCCGAGCGTACCACGCTCAGCAGCGGCAGCCGCCGCCGCTTGTGCTGCACCTCGCTCTCGAGGCCCACCGGCAGGCTGATGCGCACGCGCGTGCCGCTGCCCGGCGCGCTGTCGATCTGCAGCTGCCCGTCGTGGCTGCGCACCACGCGCTCGGCGATGGCGAGCCCGAGGCCGCTGCCGTCGCGCTTGGTGGTGTAGCCGGGGGCGAAGATGCGGCGCAGGTCTGCCGGGGGAATGCCGGGGCCGCGATCCTCGACGATGATCTGCACCGCGGTCTCGCTGGCGTTGACCATCGTCGTCACGCGCAGCGGCGGCGCCGCCGAGCCGAGGTCGCGCTGCGCCTCCTGTCCGTTGCGGATCAGGTTGACCAACGCTTCGGTGAGCTGCTCGCGCATGCCGTAGAGCTCGGGTAGGCGCTCGCCGAGGCGCAGCGCCACGCGCCCGCCGGCGAGGCGCGCCGCGTCGCTGACCAGCTCGTTGACGCTGAAGCTGTCGTGGCGCGTCGGCTCCTCGCGCATGGTGCGCAGATAGACGGCCCACTCGTCGTAGAGCGCCGTGACCTTGTCGGCGAGACGGCCCAGCGCCGCGCTCTGGCTCTCGTCGCTCTGTTTGCGCGCGAGGCTGCGCAAGCGGCTGCCGATCACGCCGAGCAGGTTCTTGAGCTGGTGGCCCTTGGTGGCCAGGCCTTGGTGGGCGTCCTCGCGGGCGACCTCGATCAGCGCGAAGCTGAGGTTGGCCAGACAGCGCGCGTCGAGGCCGGCGTGGTCGATGGCCTCGAGCACCGCGACCATGTGCCGCGGCGTGCCCGTGACGTAGAGCAGGCGCGCGATGTTGAGGTAGCTCGTCTCGTGGCGCGGGTCGCTCTCCAGCGCGCGGGTCAGCCAGCGCAGCGCTTCTTCGCCGTCGCCGCCGCGCAGCGCGATCACGCCGAGGTTGTTGCAGGCGTAAGCGTCGCGCGGTAGGCGCGAGAGCGCGTCCTCGTAGTGCGACGCGGCCAGATCGGCGAGCTCGGCGTCGTCGTCGTAGATGCTTGCGAGCAGAAGCTGCACGCGGGCAGGCGAGACGCCGCCGCGCACGAGGGCGTCCTCGTCTTCGGCGGTGAGCGCCTCGAGCAGCTCGACGGCGCGGCG
>JAGQIK010000269.1 GCA_020431405.1 Myxococcales bacterium | reverse complement strand
GCAGCGCGGCGCCCGGCTCGTCGGGTTGCGCCGCCTGCGAGCTGGGGCGCGAGGCCGGCGCCGATGCTGGCTGTGACGCTGGCGCGGGGGCTGCCGCCGCGCGCGCCGAGAACGCGATCGACAGCAGGAGCAGCAGCGTCGCCGCGATGTATGACGGTCTCAGCACTAGAAGAACACCCGCACGCCGAGCAGCGACGTGCGCAGTCGGAAGGTGGTGACGGTCAACTGGTCGCTCAGCGGGAACTCGAACGCCGGCATCAGCGCGAACGTCAGCGCGACCCAGTGGCCCAGCGGCACCGCGAGGCCGACCTCGAACGAGAGCAGCATGCGCGACTCGAGCTGGGAGCTCGGCGGACTGACGGCGGCGAACTGAATGCCCCAGGCCAAGCCGATCATCGGACGCAGCCACCAGCTGCCGATGTAGTAGCGCAGCCCTAGCGACAGCGAGAACGTCTGAGACGTAGGGGAGCTGGTGTCGACGCCCGCGCTGAGGCCGAGCCCCAGCTCGAGATCGTCGGCGACGAAGACGCCGATGCTCGGCGCGATGGCGAACGAGAGATGCGCTTGATCGCGCACGAGCGCACCAGGGTAGGGCGGGTCGACGCCTACGATGGTGGCGTAGCTGACGCTGGCGCTGCCGCCGATGCTGAACGTGCCGCGCGTCGTCTGCAGCGGCGAGGCCCAGCGCTGCGGCGCGTCGGCTGCGGGCGCGTCATCTGCCCACGCGTCGCTGCTCGGGCACGCGAGCAGCGCGGGCACGAGCGCGAGCGCGAGGATCGCGCGCTTTGCTGGCTTGTCCACGACAGCGAATAGGGCGCGAATCGTGTCTCGCTGTCAACCCTGCTCGCCGGCTGCCTCGGCTTCGATCACCGCGCGGTAGTCGTCGCCGCTGTAGTTCGGCGGCTCCTCGCCATCCTGCAGCGTGCGCGCGATGAGCCAGTCCGCCACCAACTGCACCGTCTCGAGGCGGCCCGAGAGGCTGTAGTAGAGGTTCTCGGGCATCGGCACCGCGTGCGAGAGCATCTCCGAGACCTCGTCGTGCGCGCGATCGGCGACGGTGAAGCTGCCATCGTAAAGGTCGCTCTCGGTGCCGACCATCACCTCGCCAGCCATGCCCATCGGGTTGACGTGCAAGAAGCAGCGCGAAAGCCCCACGCGCCAGGCCGCCACGTCGTTGCCCACCAGCACCCAGCGCCCCACGAGCGCGCGCCGCAGCACCTCGCCGAAGTAGGCGCCGGCCGCGGCGAGCTTGTGCTGCCGCACGGCGAGCGGCGTATCGGCCAGGTCGCGCAGGTACTGATCGAGCACTGGCAGCGTCTCGGGCGTCATGTCGAGCTCGAAGTTGTACGCCTCGTCGACGGCGTCGACCAACGCGTCGACGAGATCGCCGACAGGGCCTGGCATGCTGCTTTCGTGGTCCGCGTGCGACATGGCGACCGCAGTTTGTAGAGATAGGCCATCAGCGCGTCAAGTCACGGTGACGCGACGGCAACTTTACCTCGTCGGCCGCGCCGTGGTACCGTTCCAATCGCCCAATATCATTGTTCTTATGTTCGAGGCCGAGCTGACGAGCTCGCGAGACGAGGGCGATGGACGCCGACAAGCCAGCCGATCAGCGTCGCGCCTACGCAGGTGCGGTAGGCAGCACGCGGCGCGCGCCGACGCACGTGGCCTGCCCCGAGTGCGGCTGGGTCTACTCGGCACAGGTCTATCGATCGCTCAACGTCGCCACCGATCCGAAGCTCGGCGAGACCGTCCTGGCGGGCGGGCTCAACGTCGCCGAGTGTCCGCTGTGCAGCGAGCCGTGCACGGTGGCGGTGCCGCTGATCTATCACGATCCCCACCTCCCGCTGTTCACGGTGCTGGTGCCGGCGAGCATGCGCCACGCCGAGCTCGACGTGCGTATCGACGTGCTCGAGCAACTCGCCGAAGAGCCGGCCGACATCCCGCCCTACGTGCGCGACCTGACGGTCAGCTACGGCACGTCGGCGCTCAAGAAGCGCATCGAGATGCTCAGCGAGCCCGAAGAGGACAAGCGCGAGGCGCTGCAGCGCCGCGAAAAGTCCATCGAGGCGCGCGAGCACGCGCTCGAGCGCCGCGAAGAGGAGCTGCTCGTTCGCGAAGAGGACGTCTCGAGCAAGCAGGAAGATCTGCTCGGACGCGAGAGCGCGCTCGAGGAGCGCGAGCGCGTGCTGCGTGCCGCGCGCGCCGAGATCGAACGCGAGCGCGAGGCGCTGCGCGGGCTGGCCCTCGATCTCGCCGCCCAGCGCAAGCGGCGCAAGAAGCCGCCGCCGTTGCCGGCAGACGTCACCACGCCGGCCAAGCCGTCGCCCGCAGAGCTCAAGCTCGAAGACCGGCCGCAAGACGAGGTCGATCGCTGGCGCGCAGGTGATGCGCCTACCGGTTGTTTTCTGCACGAGGGCAAGGTCTATCTGACCGCGCGCGTGGCGCGCCGTTCGGTGTATCGCCATCGTCCGCCGACGTTGCTCGCGCAGCTGCGACGCATCGACGGCTCGTGGCTGGTGGGGCTGATCGGGCTGCCCGATCTGTCGCCAGCGAGTGACGGCGAAGGGGAGGGTGCCGACGACGAAGCGCGGCGCGACGAGAGCAAACCCGCCGCTAGCCCGGTCAAAGACACCGCGGCGCGCGCGGCGACGTCGGGCGAGATCGTCTCGCGCGACGAGCAGCAGCAAGGCGCAGCCGGCGCCGTCGACGACGCGCCATCGCTGCTATGGCCGATCAACCCGGGCGCGCACCGCGGGCGCGCGGTGCTCGGCGAGCTCGGCGAACGCTTCGTCGTGCACCTCGACCTGTTCGACGAAGAGTCGCGACCGCTGTCCACCTGGACCATCGAAGCGCCGCTCGCCGAGAACGTGCGGCTCATCGTCGAGCGCGTGGGCCAGGTCGAGATCGCGCCCGAGATGTTCGAGGCCACCTCGGCGCGCTGGCGGGCGCTCGACGTCGAGGAGCGGCTTGGCCGCAAGCAGCACAACTTCTCGGAGGACTCCTTCGCCGATCTGCCATCGCCAGCGGCTGTGCGTCTGGCGCTCGGGATCCTCAACTATTGGTCGGAGCGCGAGAACGAAGACTACCTGCTGCTCGTCAAGTCATTCCCGCTCGAGCAGTGGCACCAGATCCGGCGCCGCGTCGTCGAGCGCGCCATCGACTTCGGGCTCTACCTCGGCGACCCGCTCACCGTCTTCGCCCTCAAGCACAAGATCGCCGAGACGCAGGCCGAGCTGCTGCGCATCTCGGTAGCCAACTTCGCCGAGGTCAGCCTGCGCCTCAAACCGAGCGACCTCGACGCGCGCGACGAGTGGGAGAACTGGAAGAGCCTGCTCGCCGAGTGCGTGCAGCACGGCGTCGAGGTCGAATCGCAGATCGAGGAGCTCGCCGCCAGCGCCGCGCGCCGCGCGCAGCAGGGCGCCGCGCTGCTGTTTGACGAACGCGAGCCGGGCGGCGACTTCGGCACGCTCGACAATGACGAGCTGATCGGCATGCTCGCCGACCGCGACCGCCGCCGCGACGCGGCGCTCGAGCTGTGCGAGCGCGGCGATCCGACGTTGGCGCGCGCGATCTTCTCGGCGGTGCGCAACATGACGCGCGGCGAGGTGGTGCGCGTGGTGCCGGCGCTGGCGCAGCTCGGCGCGCCGGTCGTCCCGCTCTTCGTCGAAGGCCTCTCGCACCGCAAGTCGTTCATTCGCCAGGGCTGCGCGCTCGGCCTCGGCGCGCTCAAGGCGGTGGACGCGCTGGTGCCGATGATCGACCTGCTCACCGGAGAGCCGACGCGCATCTGGCGCGAGGTGGCGCGCGGCATCGGAGACGTCGGCACGCCGGCGCTCGCGAGCCTCGCCGAGGCGGTCTCTCGCGCTGACGGCGAGGCGCGCGAACGGCTCGCCTGGGCGATGGCGCACGTGGTGCTCGCCGCGGCGACGCGCGAGGGCGAGAGCGCCGAACGCATGCTGACGGCCCTCGTCAAGAGCGACGACGCGCAGGTGGCACGCGTGGCGCGGCGCGCCGAGATGGTCTCGGCGCAAGTGCGTCAGAGCAACGCCGAGGTGCGCGGCAGCGCCACACCCGGACGCGACCAGACCATCGTGCGCGCCTTCACGCGGCGCTTCTACGAGTCGATGGAAGGCGAGGTCAACGAGCTCTCCGAGGAGGACATCGTCGACGCCGAAGAGGTGCTCGCCGACGAGGACATCCTCGAAGAGCAGCCCGCGGACAACGGCGCGAGCGACGACGCGGACGACGGCGACGAAGACGAGGGCGACGGCGACGAGGCCGACGACGAGGCGTTCGACGGCGACGAGGTGCGTGTCAGCGACGAGGACATCATCGGGACGTCGACGTAGAGCGAGTCGGGCCTCGGGCCTCGGGCCTCGGGCCTCGGGCTTCAGGCTTCAGGCTTCAGGCTTCAGATCCTATGCGGGCCGGCTGGACTGGCCTGACGTGCGCTGCTGAGTTGGGTCAGCCCGGCTAATCTCAGGTCTTTCCACGGACAGGAGACGCCAGGTGACCCACACGAAGGAT
>JAGQIK010000268.1 GCA_020431405.1 Myxococcales bacterium | reverse complement strand
GCGCGTCCGCCAAGAGCGCATGATGAAGACTCCGCGCCGCGCCCGCGCCGCGCCGTGCGTCCGAGCGGCGACGTCTCGGCGGTCCGTCCAGCGCCGCGCTCGCGCCCGCGCGACGAAGACCTGACCATCGATCGCGGCGCCCAGCGCGCCACGCCGCCGCCCAAGCTGCGCACGACGCCGCTCACCGAAGAGGTACCAGGCCTCGCCGACGTGGGCCCCGGCACGCGCCGCGTGCATCGCACGCCGAGCCCCGAGATCGAAGACGCCGATGCGCCGGTGATCGATGCGCCCGCGCCCACCGGACCCCCGCCCGGTCTCGAGCTCGGCGACGACCTCGGCCCCGAGCTCGACAGCATCACAACCTCGTTGCACGGGCTGCTCGAGCGCGAGCTCGACAGCACCGATCCCGATCGCCGCCGCGAGCGCGCCGTGTTGCTCTTCGAGGCCGGCCACATCGAGGAGCTGATCCGGCGCGACCCCGTGCGCGCCGTCGCTCGTTATCGCGACGCCGCCGAGCAAGACCCGACGTTTCTGCCCGCGCTGCGCGCCCTGCGTCGCCACCACGGCGGCGACGGGCGCTGGCGCGACTATCTCGCGGTGCTCGACCTCGAGGTGCGCGCCACGCCCGGCGAGGAGGCGCGCGCCGCGCTGCTCGCGCGCCAAGGCGAGCTGCTCGCACACCGGCTCTCGGACACCGAGGCCGCGCTCGAGGCGCTCGAGCAGGCGATGGCGCTCGTGCCGCGCGCGCGCCGCGCGGTGGAGATCCTGCGCGGCATCTACGCGCGCCTCGCGCGCTGGGAAGACCTCGCCGAGACCCTGCGGCGTCTGATCAGCACCACGGTGGACGCCGGCGCTCGCGCGCAGCTGATGGTCGAGCTCGCCGAGCTGTCCGAGCATCGACTCGGCTCGCCCGAGGCCGGCGAAGAGCTCTACAGCCAGGCGCTCTCCATCGATCCGCGCAGCGAGAAAGCCGCCGTCGCGCTGCGTCGCCTCTACCAGGCACACCGCCGCTGGAAGGAGCTCGCCGACCTGCTCGCCGCCGACGCCGGCCGCGAGCACGAGCCGGACGAGATGTTCTCCGACCTCTACCGCGCCGCGCGCATCGCCGAGGTGCACCTGTCGGACGACGCGCGCGCCGCATCGCTGCTCGAGACAGCCGCCGCGCTGCGGCCGCACGACACGCTGCCGCTGGTGCCGCTGGTCGAGCTCTACGAGCGCATGGGCCGCTACGACGAGCAGGCCTCGGCGTTGTCGCGCTCGCTTCGTCTGGTGCGCGATCCCGTCGACCGCGCCTCGATCTGCTACCGGCTTGGCCGCGTCGCCGAAGACTGGCTTGGTCGCACCGACCAGGCCGTCGACGCATTCCAGCGCGCGCTCAAGGAGCAGCCCGCGCACGAGGCCGCGCTGCGCGCGCTCTCTGGCCTCTACGAGCGCCTCGAGCGCTGGACCGATCTGCTCGACCTCGAGCTGCTGCGCGCCGAGCGCGCCGGCGACGAGGGCTTGCGCGCCACCGGCTACCTGCGCGCCGCGCGCCTCTGCGAAAACCACATCGGCGACGTGCGCCGCGCCATCGATCTCTACGACCGCGCCTGGCGCATGAGCCCTGGCCTCACCGAGGCCTTCCGCGCGCTCGACCGCATCCTGCGCGACAGCAAGAGCTTCGAGGCGCTCGCCGAGCTCTACGAGCGCAAGTCGAAGCTGACCCAGGACCGCGCGCTGTCGCGGGCGCTGCTGCGCTCCGCCGCGCGGATCCACGAGCGTGACCTCGGCGACCGTGACCGCGCCATCCGCACCCTCGAAGCGCTGCGCGCCGCCGAGGAGCGCGCCGACGCCGAGCCGCTCGCCGACACCCGTGATCGCGCCTCGCTGCTCGCGCTGTGCCGCCTCTACGAAGAGGCTGGCCGCATGGACCAGCTTCGCCGCGCCCTCGAGGAGTGGTCGGAGCTGACCGAGGACGACGCCGAGCGCACCGACCTCAAACGCCGCATGGGCGAGCTGCTCGAGGGCCCGCTGCGCAAGACCGAGCAGGCCGTCGACGCCTACCGCTCGCTGCTCGAAGACGTGCCCAGCGACCGCGCCACGCGCGACCGCCTCAAGGCGATCTTCGAGCGCAGCGGCCGCTGGAACGATCTCGTCGAGACGCTCGAGGGCGAGATCGAAGCGACCAAGTCGGCGGGCGAGCGCGCCGCGCTGCAGCTGACCATCGGCCGCATCGCCGAGGACAAGCTCGGCGACCTCGAGCGCGCGCAGCTCGCCTACGAGTCAGCCGTCGAGGCCGACGCCGATCACACGCCGGCGCTGCTGGCGCTCGAGGATCTGCTGCGCCAGAAGGCGCACTGGGAGCGCCTCGTCGAGCTGCTCGCGTTGCAGGCCGAGCGCGTGCGCGAGCCGGCGCGCGCCGCCGCCGCCATGTGCCGCGCCGGCGAGGTCGCCGAAGGGCAGGTCGGCGACGCCAAGCGCGCGGAGCAGTACTACAGCCGCGCGCTCGAGCTCGACCCTGGCTGCGGCCCGGCGCGCCACGGCCTCGAGCGGCTCTATCTCGCCTCCGACGATCGCCGCGCCCTCGAGTCGCACTACCTGCGCGAGGCCGAGGGCGCCACCAACCCGGTGCTGCGCGTGCGCGCTTACCTGCGCCTCGGCCAGCTCTTCGACGGCCCCGGCGACGACTCGGTGGGCGCCGTCGCCGCCTACGAGTCGGCGCTCAAGGTCGTCAGCGATCAGCCCGATGCGCTCTCGGCGCTGGCCGCGATCTGCCGCCGCACCGGCGCCTGGCAGCGGCTCGCCGAGTTGCTGGCGCGCGTGGCGGCGACCACCAACGATCGCGAGGTCGCCATCGCCGCGCTCAAGGAGTGGGGATCGATCGTCGAGATCCACCTCTCCGATCGTTGGGATCCAGGGCCGATCTTCGAGCGCGTGCTCGAGGCCGATCCGCACGATCCACACGCCCTCGACGCCCTCGAGCGTCTCGCTTACACGCGGCGCGACGGACCGGCGCTGCTGCGGCTGACCATGCGTCAGATCCAGTCCGGCGGCGACTCGGTGGCGATGGTCTCTTTGTGCGTTCGCGCCGCTACGCTGCTGCTGTCAGTTGGCAAGCAGGCCGAGGCGGCCGAGGTGCTGCGCCGCGGCCTCGCCGAGGCGCCCACCTATCTGCCCGCGATCCGCATGCTGCGCAAGATCGACGAGAACATCGAGAACTGGCGCGAAGCGGCGGATCTGCTGCGGCGCGAGGCCGATCTCGTCGCCACCGCCGAGGTCGCGTCGTCGGCGCGCGTCAAGGCCGGCAACATCCTGCTCGATCGCTTCGGCGAGGTGGAGCTGGCGCGCGGCTGCTTCGCGCTCGTGTTCGACGCCGACCCCGAAAACGGCGCCGCCTTCGGGCGCCTCGCCGAGATCCTCGCGCGCGCCGAGAAGTGGTCGCCGCTCGTCGACGTCTATCGCCGCCGCCTCGACGCCGCCGAGCCGGTGGGACGTGTCTCGCTGCAGCTCGACCTGGCGCGCCTCTATCGCGACCGTCTCGGCGACGACAGCGCCGCCATCGCCACCCTCGAGGAGCTGCTCGAGATCGACGGCGAGAACCGCGAGGCGCTCGCCGATATCGCTGACCTCTGCATCCGACAGCGCCGCTGGCACGAGGCCGAGGCCTACCTCGGCCGCCTCGCGCTGGCCGAGACCGACAGCGAGGGCAGGGCGGCCGCGCAGCTGCGGCGCGCCGTGCTGCTCGAGGACAACCTCGGCGACGAGGACGGCGCGCTCGCCGTGCTGCAGGACATCGTCGCCGAGCGCCCTCGCGACCGGCAGGCGCTGGCGCGCTGCATGTCGATCTACCGCAAGCGCGGCGACTGGGAGCGCGCCGTGGGCGTGCTCGGCGAGCTGGCGCGCAGCGGTCCGCCCGAGCAGCGCATCGACGGCTTCGTCGACCTGGCCGAGATCTACTCGCGCACCCTCGGCGACGCCGAGCAGGCGCGCGGTGCGCTGCGCAAGGCGGCGGCGATCTGCGTCGAGACCGGCGACGGTGCGGCGCGCATCAGCGAGTACTTCGAGCGTCGCGGCGACTTCGACGGGCTCGTCGAGCTGCTCGGCACCGCGCTCGAGTCGCTGCCGCCCGAAGGCTCGGCTGGCTCGGTGAAGGTGCGGCTGACGCGCGCGCGCGTGCTCGCTGGCCGCCTGCTGAGGCCCGGCGAAGCCGAGCTCGAGATCCGCAAGGCGCTGCAGAGCGCGCCGCAGTCGCTCGAGGCGCGCCTCGAGCTGGCGGGCTTGCACCTTTGGGGCGACAACCTCGGCGAGGCCACCGCCGAGTACCTGCGCGTGCTCGACCGCGAGCCGTTCTCCATCGAGGCGTTCCGCGGCCTGTACCGTGTGCACGAGCGGCGCGGCGACCTCGACCGCGCGGCCAGCGCCGCGCAGGCGATCTGTCACGTGGGCGAGGCCGAAGCCTCCGAGCGCAAGCTCGCCGAGCAGGCCGAGATGGCGATGGAGCCCGCGCTCTCGTCGGCCGCCGCCACGCCGCTCGGCGTGGACTCCTATTGGCAGCTGCTCGGTCACCGTGACGAGCCGCAAGCAGCGCGCGAGCTTTTGCTCTCGGTGGCTGACTACCTGCCAGGCTTGATCGGCGACGAGCTCAAGTCGCCCGGCCACGGCAACATCATGCCGCTCGGCGACGGCGAGCCGCTCGGCCAGCGCTGCAACCTGCTCGCGCAGGTGCTCGGCATCGAGCGGCTGCAGGCGTACGTTGGCCACGACTGGCCCGAGCCCGCCACCGCCATGTCCGGCGTGCCCGGCAAGCCGTCCGACCCGTCGCCGCCGCGCCTTGTTGTCGATCAGCGCTTCGCCAGCAAGGCCAGCCGCGCGGCGTTCCGCTTCGTGGTCGGGCGCGCGTTGGCGCAGATGCTCTCGCGCACACTGTTCGTGCTGCAGATGCGGCCACGGCGCCTCGAGGTGCTGATGGCCGCGCTCGTCGAGCCCTACGAGCGTGGCTTCGGCGACTATCTCGGCGATCCCAGCGTCGAGGACCTGGCGCGCCAGATCACGCGCAGCCTGCCGCGCCGCGTGCGGCGCATGCTCGAAGAGCCGGCGCGTGCCTACGCCGCCGGCCAGCCTATCGCCGCGGCGCGCTGGCGCACGGCGGCGCTGCGCAGCTCCGAGCGCGCGGGCTTGCTGTTGTCCGGTGACGTGGCGGCCGTTGCAGACTGCCTGCGTCGCGAGAAGGCCAGTGACGCCGTGCGGGCCGATCTGCTGCGCTTCGCCGTGGGGCCGCACCTGCACGAGGCTCGGCGTCGGCTCGGCCTGTCGATCTGATTTCCGAGGACGCGCACGCGAAGTGATCAGTGATGAGTGACTGGATTCTCGACGACCTATTCGACAGCAGCGATGTCAACGAGGAGGCCGAGGCGCGCCGCGAGAACGAGGCGGCCAAGGTGGCGGCCGACCTCGCGCAGAGCCGCGCCGCGCATCAAGAGCGTAAGCTCAAGGCACGGGTCGAGCGGCTCGAGCTGATGACCGAGGCGCTGATCCGCGCACTGCGCGCCAAGGACGTGATCGATATCGAAGGCCTACGGGCGATCGTGCGCGGTCTCGACCTGACCAGCGGCAGCCTCGACGGCCGCATGGATCCGACTGTGCGAGAGGACGTCTAGGCGAGAACACGCTCACGCGGGAGTACTGAGCGATGCTTCGAAACGCACGTTTGTGGATCACGCTAGTTTGCGCCGTCGGCCTCGCGGCCGTCGCGTGTGATCAGGGCAGCATCAAGGGCAGCGGCGACGGCACCATCGGCAAAGGCGACGGTGCCGGCGGCGATGGCGGCGGCAGTGACGCCGTCAGCAAGCCAGTCTGCGTCGGCGGCACCGACAAGGACGGCGACGGCTACGGCCTCGGCTGCCCCGCAGGGCCTGACTGCGACGACGACAATCCGCTCGTCTACCCTGGCGCCAAAGAGATCTGCGACAACGTTGATAACAACTGCGATGGCCAAGCGGACGAGGGCGTCAAGAACGCTTGCGGCAGCTGCACGCCCGGCTGCGACACGCTCGGCGACAAGCCGTTCCCCATCGATCCCAACGACCCCAACATCCGCAAAGCCGACGGCGTCGGTCTCGATCCCAACGGCGACATCGTGCTCGACAAGAGCAAGGTCGACTTCAACTACATGTGGATCGCCAACACCGACGATCGCGGGCGCGGCACCGTCTCGAAGATCGACACGATCAACCTCAAGGAGGTCGCGCGCTACTTCACGGTGACCTGCAACTCGACGTCGGCCGCCGGCTGCGTCGACCTGCACGGCCAGCCCATCGACAAAGCCTTCGCCCACAAGCCATCGCGCACCGCCGTCGACGTCAACTTCGACGTCTGGGTCGCCAACCGCGCTTTCAGCGGCCAGCCCTCGGCGACCAAGATCGCAAACGACATCAAGGACTGCATCGACCGCGACAAGAACGGCACCATCGAGACGTCCAAGGACCACAACAACGACGGCAAGATCGAGGTCGACTGCAACAACGACGGCGTGCCCGACAACGCCTCCACCGTCTGCTCCGGCGCGTTCGCCGGCTCGCCGCCAGAGTTCATCGGCGACGACGACGAGTGCATCCTCTTCACCGTCAACTACAGCGACGTCAACTCGTACGGCCGCTCGATCTGCCTCGGCGGCGGCTTCGAGGGCGTGGCGAGCCACGCCTGGGTCGGCACCTACAACCGCACCACCAACCGCTTCTACAAGATCCACGGCAAGAGCGGAAAGCTCGACGGCCCCTACGACCTCGGCGCCGGCATGCACGTCTACGGCTGCGTCGTCGACTCGTCGAACATCCTCTGGGCGGCCGACCTCGCCGGTCAGCTGACGTTCCTCAACACGCTCAATCCGTCGCAGGTCGGTCCGGTCTTCAAGAGCGACGTCGGCCCGACGACAAACTTCTACGGCATCGCCATCGACGGCAACAGCCACGTCTGGCTCGGCGGTTGGTCGACCAACCATACCTACCGCTACAAGCCCAACCGCACCGGCTTCGCCACGCTGCACCAGGGCAAGTGGAGCGCCTTCAAGAACCCCACCGCCGCCGGGCGCAGCCGAGGCATCGCGGCCGACAATCGCGGCAAGGTCTGGGTCGCGATCAACGAGGGCTACATCTGGCGCATCGATCAGGCGCTCGGCGACGGGCTGCATGACCTGAGCGCCGACACCAACTTCTGGCAGGTCACCGGCAGCAGCGTCATCGGCGTCGGCGTCGACTTCAAGGGCAACGTCTGGGGCGTGAGCCACGACAACAACGTCGCCTCGCGCCTCGACGTCGACGGCGTTGGCAACGTGGTCCAGCCGGCCACCGGCCAGAGCAAGACGGTCGCCGTGGGCACCAACCCCTACACCTACAGCGACTTCACCGGCTTCGGCCTGAAGAACTTCACGCGCCCCGAAGGCACGTACATCTACGCCTTCCAGCCGTGCAAGGACAAGCGCGCCAAGTGGGACCAGGTCACGTGGGACGCCGACACGCCCAACGGCACCACCGTCAGCGTGCGCGTGCGCTCGGGCGACTCGCCGGCCAACATGGGCCAGTGGTTCGGGCCCTACAACACGTCGCCGGCCAAGCTAGACATAGGCGCCTCGCCCAAGCTGCAGCCCAACCCGTCCAACATCCTCGAGGTCGAGTTCATCCTGCGCAGCCCCGACAAGGCCAGCACTCCCGTGCTCAAGGCCTTCCACGTGAGCTACGCCTGCGAAGGCAGCATCGGATAGGGATTCCCCGGCCGCATTCGGAATCTCAACTCCGCACGCGTGGTAGCTCCACTCTGAACGTCGTCCCCACGCCCGCCTCGCTCTCTACCGAAATCGTGCCGCCGTGGTCTTGCACCACGCGCTGCGCGATGGCCAGCCCGAGGCCGGTGCCCTTGGCTTTGGTCGTGTAGAACGGCTCGAAGATGCGGGAGACCGACTCTTCCGACTCGAGGCCGCCCGCCTGGTCGCTGACCTCGATCACCACGCGGTCTTCGCCTAGCGCGCGCACCGAGACTTCCACGCGCTCGCGCTCGCCGGCCTGCCAGGCGTTGCGCACGAGGTTCCACAAGAGCCCGCTGAGCAGGTCGACATCGGCCTCGACCCACAGATCCTCGCTCGCCTCGCTGACGACGACCTCGGGAACGGTGTCGCCGCTCATCAGGCCGCTGATGCGGCCGACCATGCCGCGCGTCTCCTTGCCGAGATCGATGCGCTCGAAGTCGGGCTCGGCGGGGCGCGCGTAGACCAGCAGATCGGCGATGAGGCGATCGAGCCGCTCGATCTCGCGCAGGGCGATCTCGAGCAAGCGCTGGCTGTCGGGCTCCATCGAGGCCTCGCCCTTGAGCAGCTCGATGGAGCCGCTGATCGATCCGAGCGGGTTGCGGATCTCGTGCGCCACGCCTGCAGCGAGCCGACCGATGGTCGCCAGGTGCTCGGAGCGCTTCATCGTCTGCTCCATGCGCCGCAGCGCCGTCAGGTCTTGGAAGTTGATGATGCGTCCGCGCTGCTCGCCGCCCGCGCCGGCCAGCGCCGACGTCGAGACGCCGAGGATGCGGCGCTGGCCGTCGCGCTCGATCTGGATCTCGAGCCGCGAAAGCTGCGCGCCTTCGCCGTCGTCGCCGCCGCGCTGAGCCATCGCGCCGGCGAGCTCGGGAGCGAGCTCGACGAGCGGCTGCCCGAGCGCGCCGTCGCCCTCGAGGGCGAGCATCTCCATCGCCGCGGCGTTGTAGGTCATCACGCGCCCGTCGTGGTCGACCGTCAGCAGCCCCGACGTCAAGCAGCGCACGATGTCGCTGTTGAGCTGCGCGAGGTCCTCGATGCGCGCCTGCTGTGCCTCGACGCGCTCGGCGGCGCTGCGCAGCTGCTGCGCGAGGTAGCCGGCGAGCGCGCCGACGGCAAACATGGCGCCGCCCTGCACGAGCACCCAGCGCACGGCAGCCTGCGTCGTCACGTCCCAGACCGTCTTCTGTCCGGGCAGCTCCGGCAGATAGCCGTGCGTGCCGGCGATGGCCGCCACGCCGAGCACCACCGTGCCGGCGACGGCCACACCGATCGCTGCGCGCTGGCCGATGACCACCGCGGTGGCGATGGGGGTCAACAGCAGAAACAGCACGAACGCGCTGTCGACCCCGCCGGTGAGGTGCACCAGCGCGACGCTGGTCAGCACGTCGACGCCGATCTGCACCAGCGCCAGCAGGCGCAGATCGCTCATCCAGCGCGCCGCCGCCGCGTAGCCGATGTTGAGCACGTAGATCACGGCGATGAAGACAAACAGCACCGTGACGTAGGGGCCGCCGAGCTCGTCGGGGCGCCCCCACAGAAAGTGCAGCACCACCGTGCCGCCGAGCAGCAGCGTGTAGAGCAACACGCGCACGAGCATGATGTAGGTCAGACGGCGCGCGGTCACGCGCTGGGGAACGGAGGCGAGCGCGCCGTCGTTGCTGACGGCGGAAGCCGCGGAGGGGGAGGGCGCGGGAGGCCTAGCGGCCCTTGACGTTGCCGGCAATCTCGAAGATCGGCAGGTACATGGCGATCAGGATGAAGCCGACGATGCCGCCCAGGAACACCATCATCAGCGGCTCCAGAAGGCTCGTCAGCGCGGCCACTGCGACATCCACCTCTTCTTCGTAGAAGTCGGCGATCTTCTGCAGCATCTGATCCATCGCACCGGTCTGCTCGCCGACGCCGATCATCTGCACGACCATCGGCGGGAAGACCTTGCTCTGCATCAGCGGGGTCGCGACGTCTTTACCTTCGGCGACGCGCTCGCGCGTCTCCATGATCGCGTCTTGCACGACGAGGTTGCCGGCGGTCTTGCCGACGATCTCCATCGCGTCGAGGATCGGAACACCCGAGGAGAGCAGCGTGCCGAAGGTGCGCGTGAAGCGCGCCACGACAACCTTGCGGATCACGTTGCCGACGATCGGCAAGCGCAATAAGAGCGCGTGGAACATCCGCTTGCCGCGTCGCGTGCGCATCGCGGCCGTGTAGCCAACGACCAGCAGCACGCCGGCGATGGCGTAGAGGTGGATGTTGCGCACGAAGCCCTTCGAGACGCCCATCACGAACTGCGTCAGCCCCGGCAGCGATCCGGCGCCCATGTCGCGGAACATGGTCTCGAAGGTCGGGATGACCTTCCACAGCAGCACGACCACCACGCCGATGGCGACGAAGGCGATGGCGATCGGATAGACCATCGCGCCGCGCACTTTCGAGCGCAGCTTCATCGCCTTTTCCATGTAGGTGGCGAGGCGGTTGAGGATCGTGTCGAGAATACCGCCGACCTCGCCAGCGGCGACGAGGTTGACGAACAGGTCGTCGAAGATCTTCGGGTGCGATCGCAGCGCGTCGGAGAACGACGCGCCGCCTTCCACGCGCTCGCGCACGTCGTGGATGATCTTCGCGAAGTTCTTGTTGTCGGATTGGTTGCCGAGGATCTCGAGGCACTGCACCAGCGGCAGGCCGGCGTCGATCATCGTCGCCAGCTGCCGCGCGAAGACGACGACGTCGCGCCGCTTGACGCCCGTGCCGATGGTGATGTTGATCTCTCGGGCACGCCGCTTGACCTTGGTGACCGAGATGTTCTGCGCGCGCAGAGCGGCCACGAGGGCGGCGTCGTTATCCGCTTCGAGCACGCCCTTGCGCACCTCACCGGTGCGGGTGCGGCCTTCCCAGACGAAGGTTGGCATCCCCTCAAAGCCTCCTGATCACAGGCTCACGTGTTTCACGAACACGAGGATCATAGATGCAGACAGCTATTATCGCGAATTCTCACGTCGCTCGCGAGCAAAAGCCGAGAAAACTTCGTAAGGTCGCCAACCTTTGCGCATGCGGGGCGACGCTCTAGGCGCATCGTGCTATGAGAGCCCCCATGAGCGCGCTCTCCAAAAAGGCCTGTGTGCCCTGTATGGGCGGAATCCCGCCGCTTGGCGCCGACGAGGTCGCGGCGCTGAAGACCCAGATCGACGACGGCTGGCGCGTGGTGGACAACCACCACCTCGAGCGCGCCTACAGCTTCGCCGACTTCAAGGCCGCGCTCGACTTCACCAACGCGGTGGGCGAGCTGGCCGAGGCGGAGGGCCATCACCCCGACATCTATCTCGCCTGGGGCAAGGCCAAGGTCACGATCTGGACGCACAAGATCGACGGCCTCACCGAGAGCGACTTCATCCTCGCCGCCAAGATCGACCAGCTCTGAGCCATGGCCAAGGACCTCGTCGTCGGCGTGGTGATGGACCCCATCGCCTCGATCAACCCCAAGAAGGACAGCACGCTGGCGATGATGCTCGAGGCGCAGCGGCGCGGCCACGCGCTGCGCTACCTCGAGCTGCGCGATCTCTACCTGCGCGACGGCGTGCCCTACGCCTCGTCGCAGGCGGTGACCGTCAAGGACCAGCTGCAGGGCTTCTACGAGCTGGGCGAGCGCTTCGAGGACGCGCCGCTGGCCGAGCTCGACGTCGTGCTGATGCGCAAGGACCCGCCCTTCGACGCCGAGTACATCTACGCCACCTACGTGCTCGAGCGCGCCGAGGAGCTGGGCGCGCTGGTGGTCAACAAGCCGCGCGCGCTGCGCGACGCCAACGAGAAGCTCTTCACCGCGTGGTTCGCGCAGTGCTGCCCGCCGACGCTGGTCACGCGTGACCCGGCGCGTGTGCACGCCTTCATCGCCGAGCACGGCGAGGTCGTGGTCAAGCCGCTCGACGGCATGGGCGGAAAGTCGATCTTCCGGCTGCGCCGCGGCGACCCCAACACCAACGTCGTCTTCGAGCTGATGACCGACTACGGCACGCGCTTCATCATGGCGCAGCGTTTTCTGCCCGAGATCGCGGCCGGCGACAAACGCGTGCTGCTCGTCGACGGCGAGCCCATCGGCACGATGCTCGCGCGCGTGCCCGCCGAGGGCGAGTCGCGCGGCAACCTCGCCGCCGGCGCCACCGGCGTGGGCATGGCCATCGGCGAGCGCGAGCGCTGGATCGCCGCGCAGGTGGGCCCCGCGCTGCGCGCGCGCGGGCTGACCTTCGTCGGGCTCGACGTGATCGGCGACTACCTGACAGAGATCAATGTGACCAGTCCCACCGGCATCCGCGAGATCGACAAGCACGGCGGCGAAAACGTCGCGGGCGTGCTGTTCGACGCGATCCACCGGCTTTTGGCGCAGCGAGCGTGATAGCCTCACCGATCGACGCGCGCGCGCGTCGGGATGGAAGGGAGTACGAGATGAACAAGGCCGCATTCGACGCCAAGCTCCTCGACAACGCGATCGACCAGCTCGGCGAGAAGAAAGACGAGTGGGCGCGGCTCGCCATCGACCGCAAGATCGACTACCTGCGCCAGTGCATCGAGGGCACCGTCGCCGTCGCCGAGCGCCAGGTCGCCGCGGCGCTCGACGCCAAGGGGCTCTCTGCCTCGTCGCCGCAGGCCGGCGAAGAGTGGCTCGGCGGTCCGCTCGTCACGGTGCGCTGCTGCCGGCTGCTCCTGCGCAGCCTCGAGCAGGTGCGCAGTCACGGCACGCCGCAGCTGATGGACGGCGCCGTGAGCACGCGGCCCGACGGCCAGGTCGTGGTCAATGTCTTCCCCGAGAACACCCTCGACAAGATGCTCTACGCCGGCTTTTCAGCCGAGGTCTGGATGCAGCCCGACGTCAACGCGTCGGACCTCGCCTCGACGATGGCCGTCTTCTACAAGCAGAAGGACCCCGAGGGGCGCGTCGCGCTGGTGCTCGGCGCCGGCAACGTCGCCAGCATCGGGCCGCTCGACGTGATCTACAAGCTGTTCGTCGAAGGCCAGGTCTGTCTGCTCAAGATGAACCCGGTCAACGACTACCTCGGCCCCTACGTCGAAGAGGCGTTCCGCTGCCTGGTCGACCGCGGCTACCTGCGCTTCGCCTACGGCGGCGCCGACGTTGGCTCGTACCTGACGCAACACGCCGGCATCGACGAGATCCACATCACCGGCAGCGATCGCACCCACGACGCGATCGTCTTCGGCACCGGCGAAGAGGGCAAGAAGCGCAAGGCCGACAACAACCCGATCTGCGACAAGCGCATCACGTCGGAGCTCGGCAACGTCAGCCCCGTCATCGTGGTGCCGGGCCTGTGGAGCAAGAGCGAGCTTCGCTTCCAGGCGGAAAACATCGCCACGCAGATGACCAACAACGCCGGCTTCAACTGCAACGCGGCCAAGGTGCTCGTGATGCACGACAAGTGGCCGCAGCGCACGGCTCTGCTCGCCGAGCTGCGCGACGTGCTGGCGCAGGTGCCGCAGCGGCCGTGGTACTACCCCGGCGCCGGTGATCGCTGGGCCTCGTTCAAGGACGCGCACCCGCAGGCCGAGACCTACGGCGACGAGCGCGGCGGCAGCACCGGCCCCGTGCTGCCCTGGACGCTTATCCCGGGCGTCGACTCCGGCGATCCGACCGAGATGTGCTTCTCGGTGGAGTCGTTCTGCGGCGTGACCGCCGAGACGACCCTCGGCGGCGCGGACGCTGGCGAGTTTCTCGCCAACGCGGTGCGCTTCTGCAACGAGCGCGTGTGGGGCACGCTCAACGCCTGCATCATCGTGCACCCCAAGAGCGCGGCGGCGCTCGGCTCGCGTCTCGAGCAGGCCATCGCCGACCTCGAGTACGGCAGCATCGCGATCAACCACTGGCCCGCGCTGGCCTACGGCCTCGGCGTGACCACCTGGGGCGCCTATCCCGGCCACACCTTCGACGACATCCAGAGCGGCATTGGCGTGGTGCACAACGCCTACATGTTCGACCGCCCGCAGAAGAGCGTCGTGCGCGGCCCGTTCAAGATGTTCCCCAAGCCGCCGTGGTTCGTCACCAACAAGCAGACGCACAACATCGCGCCCAAGCTGGTGGCCTTCGAGCAGAACCCCCGCATGCTGGCGGTGCCAGGCATCGCGCTCGGCGCGATCATCGGGTCTTTCTAGCCGCGCCTCGCAGTAGACCTCCTACCTACAGAAGAACCTAACGTGAGCTGGTTCGACCGCCTCGTGGTAGGCACCCTCCCCATCGTGCCGCGCGCCGTGGTCCAGCGCGTGGCCAAACGCTACGTAGCCGGCGCAGCCCTCGGCGACGCGCTCGACAAGATGCGGCGCCTCGCGGCGCGCGGCGCCATGGCCACGGTCGACCTGCTCGGCGAGGAGGTCGATCGCGCCGAGGTCGCCGAGTCCAACGTCGCCGAGTACACGCGGGTGCTCGACGCCATCGACGCCGAGAAGCTCGACGCCAACATCTCGGTCAAGCTCACCGCGTTCGGCCTCGATGTCGGCGAGGACTTCTGCCTCGGGCAACTCTCGCGCGTGCTCGCCCACGCGCGCGCCCACGGCAACTTCGTGCGCATCGACATGGAAGACCACACGCGCACCGACGCCACGCTGCGCATCTACCAGCAGGCGCGCCGCGAGTTCGACAACGTCGGCGTGGTGCTGCAGGCGATGCTCTTTCGCACCGAGGACGACATCGAGCTGCTCGAGGGCGACGACTACAAGCGCAGCGGCGGCAACGCGCGCCTGTGCAAGGGCATCTACAAAGAGCCGGAAGAGATCGCGCACACGACCTTCGACGCGATCCGCGAGGCCTTCGT
>JAGQIK010000267.1 GCA_020431405.1 Myxococcales bacterium | reverse complement strand
GCGCGCGGCGCTCGACCAGCGCTACGAGAAGCTGCGCGCCGCGCGCGTCGCCACCGCCCGCGACGCGCTCTCGCGCCAGCCGCCCGACTACGCCGCGCTGCTCGCCGCCTATCAGGGCTTGATCGGCGATCAGGATCGCGTGGTGCGCGAGCTCTTCGGCGCCGACGCGGCGACCAAGCTGCGCGCCGCCGAGCTTCGCGCGCGCGCCATGGTCGCCTCGGTGCTCGCGGCGTTCACCAAGGGCGCCGTACCGCCTTGGTAGCGCGCGCCTAGACCACGCGGCCGCGCTTGAAGGCCATCAGCTCCTTCTGCGCGTCGAGCAGGTCTTGGCTCGTCTCGAGCAGATCCTTGGTGCGCGCGCGGATGACGTGCTTGAGCTGCTCGCGCTCGCGCTTGGCGTTGTCGAGCATCTCCTGATACTTGACCTGAACCTGCGCTTCGTCGGTGACGTTGCGATGGATCACGATGGCGCCGAGGGTGTTGCCGTCGTCGTCGAGCAGCGGCAGCGCGCTGAGGATGAACGTCATCGACTTGTTCGTCTTGACGACCTTGCCGTGGATCTCGTCGAGCCGGATGTGACGTTTATTTTTCCAACACTGCTCGGCGATGCAGCGCTCCTTACAAATGTCGAGCTGCAGCACGTCGTAGCACTTCTTGCCGCGCAGCCCGCGCGCGACACTGCGCGGCAGCATGGCGTGGAAAGCACGGTTGAAATCGATGATCGTGCGCTCGGCGTCGACAACGAAGAAGCTGTCGATGATCACATCGGAGATTGCCTTGATGCGGTCGAGGATCTCCATGTCCGCAGCATAACAAAGAATCCGCGCTCTTGACTCCCTGCGTCGATCTTCGTATAAGAAGCGCCGATAACAGCCCCGCCACTTCTAATCTTTTGACAACATTGAGTTTTTGGCGGGACTCGACCTCCTCACAGCGAGGCGCGCGCTCGACGTCGGAGCGTAGGAGTCGCAGTGTTCGATTACTCACAGTTGATCTACGGGGTTCCCGTTGCGGGGGCCATCGCGCTGATCTTCGCGCTCGTCAAATCGAGCTGGGTCAGCAAGCAAGACGTCGGCACCGACAAGATGAAGGAGATCGGCGGTCACATTCGTGACGGCGCGATGGCCTTCCTCGCGCGCGAGTACAAGGTGCTCGCGTGGTTCGTCGTCGCCGTCGCCATCGCGCTCGGCATCGCCAACAACGGGCGCCCAGACAGCCACTGGCTGGTCGCGGTCTCGTTCGTCGTGGGCGCGCTGTGCTCGGCGCTCGCAGGCTACTTCGGCATGCGCGTCGCCACGCAGGCGAACGTGCGCACCGCCAACGCGGCGCGCAAGGGTCTCAACCCGGCGCTCAAGGTCGCCTTCTCGGGCGGCGCCGTGATGGGCATGTGCGTCGTCGGCCTCGGCCTCGTCGGCCTCGGCCTGCTCTACATCGCCTACTGCGTGATGTTTCACGAGAGCCCGCAGTCGTCGGCCGTGCTGCGCTACGTCGACCAGCAAGAGATGGTCGTCACCGTTATCTCCGGCTTCTCGCTCGGCGCCTCGTCGATCGCGCTGTTCGCCCGCGTGGGCGGCGGCATCTACACCAAGGCCGCCGACGTCGGCGCCGACCTCGTCGGCAAGGTCGAGGCTGGCATCCCCGAGGACGACCCGCGCAACCCCGCCACCATCGCTGACAACGTGGGCGACAACGTCGGCGACGTCGCCGGCATGGGCGCCGACCTCTTCGAGAGCTACGTCGGATCGATCATCGGCGCGATGGTGCTCGGCACCGCGATGATCCCTGGCATCGTCAACGCCGTGCACGGCACCGTCTCGGGCGGCGCCGACGGCACCAACTTCGGCTTCAACGCCATCATCCTGCCGCTGGTGCTGGCGGCCGCCGGCATCATCGTCTCCATCGCCGGCACGTTCCTCGTGCGCACCAAGGAAGGCGGCAACCCGCAGTCGGCGCTCAACACGGGCACCTTCGGCTCCGCCTTCGTGATGGGCATCATCACCTACGTGCTGATCCGCTGGATGCTGCCGCCCAAGTGGTCGGTGGCTGGTGACCGCGTCTACACCTCCATGGGCGTCTTTGTCGCGACGGTCGTCGGCCTCGCCGCCGGCGTGCTGATCGGCATCATCACCGAGTACTACACCTCCGACGAGCGCCGCCCCGCGCAGCGCATCGCCGAGGAGTCCACCACCGGTCCCGCCACCAACATCATCGCGGGCCTCGGCCTCGGTATGCGCTCGACCGCGCTGCCGCTGATCGTGCTCTCCATCGCCATCGTCCTCGCCTACAAGTACGCCGGCCTCTACGGCATCGCTCTCGCCGCGCTCGGCATGCTCTCGACCACCGGCATCCAGCTCGCCGTTGACGCCTACGGTCCCATCGCCGACAACGCCGGCGGCATCGCCGAGATGTCCGAGCTCGAGAAAGAGGTCCGCAAGCGCACCGACCGCCTCGACGCCGTCGGCAACACCACCGCCGCCATCGGCAAGGGCTTCGCCATCGGCTCCGCCGCGCTCACCGCGCTGGCGCTCTTCTCGGCCTTCAAGCAGCAGGTCGGCCTCAAGGCGATCGACATCTCCGACCCCGTCACCATGGCCGGCCTCTTCGTCGGCGCCATGCTGCCGTTCCTCTTCTCCTCGATGGCGATGCAGGCCGTCGGGCGCGCCGCCAAGGCGATGATCCTCGAGGTACGCCGCCAGTTCCGCGACATCCCTGGTCTGATGGAAGGCAAGGCCAAGGCCGAGTACGCCAAGTGCGTCTCGATCTCCACGGCCGCCGCCATCCGCGAGATGGTCATCCCCGGTCTGCTGGCCGTGCTCACGCCGGTGGTGATCGGTTTCGCCTCGAAGAAGATCTGGGGCAACGTCTCGATGCTCGGCGGCGTGCTCGCCGGCGCCACCGTCTCGGGCGTGCTGCTCGCCATCTTCCAGTCCAACGCCGGCGGCGCCTGGGACAACGCCAAGAAGTTCGTCGAGTCCGGCACCTTCAAGGACGACGACGGCGAGATCCAATCCAAGGGCAGCGAGGCACACAAGGCCACGGTCGTTGGCGACACGGTGGGCGACCCCTTCAAGGACACCTCCGGTCCGTCGCTCAACATCCTGATCAAGCTGATGTCCGTCGTGGCGCTCGTCATCGCGCCGCTGCTCAAGTAGCAGCCCCTCCTCCCCTCCTTCTTCTCCATGCGTGATCGCTGGTCGCTGCGCGTCGCCCTCGCGGACGACGCCGCGGCGATCCACGCGCTGATCGTCGAGCTGGCGATCTACGAGCGCGAGCCCGACGCCGTCGAGGTCACCGTCGACGAGCTGCGCGAACAGCTCGCCTCCGAGCGCCCGCCCTTCGAGTGCATCGTCGCCGAGCGCGCCGACGGCGAGATCGTCGGCATGGCGCTATACTTTCAGAGCTACTCGACGTGGCGCGGTCGTGCGGGCGTCTACCTCGAGGATCTGTTTGTTCGCGAGAGCGAGCGCGGCCAAGGCATCGGGCGCGCGCTGCTCTCGCGTCTCGCGGCTATCGCGGTGGAGCGGGGCTGCGCACGGCTGGAGTGGGCGGTGTTGAACTGGAACGCGCCTTCGATCGCCTTCTACGAGGCGCTCGGCGCCACGGCGCTCGACGAGTGGACGACCTATCGGCTCGATCGCGACGCGCTCGCCGCCCTGGCGCGCGAGGGCTGAGCGCCGCGATGCAGCCGTACTCCAACACCAAAAAGATCGCGCTGCTGGTGGGCGCCGCGCTGTGTCTGGCCGGCGCAGCCTACGCTGCGCTGTGGATCCCTTTCGTTGGGTCGCTCCGCGCGCCGCCGCGCCTGCGCCGCGTTGGTTGCGAGACGTTGCGCCGCATGAGCAAGCGCGCGGCGGCCAGCGGCACGCGTTCGCCAACAGTGGTCGCCCGACTCGAGCAGATCGGCAACCCGAGCGGCAACGGCGCCGACGCCAAGCTGAGCTGCGGCGGCCAGATCCTCGAAGGGGTGAGCCCGCTCGGACTGCGCGGCAGCTCGACGCGCGCGTCGGTCACCGCGGCGCTCTACCTTGACGGCCGCGGGCGGATCTTGATCGAAGAGGTCTGCCTCGGCTGCTCGCTGTCGCATCGCTTCACGCGCGAGAAGGCCAACACCCTCACCTTGCGCGTGCTTCACATCTGCGGCGCCATCGAAGGCTTCGCCGCGCTGGCGCTCTTGATCACGCTGCGCGTCAGATGGCGGCGCCCGCTGCTGCCGCTGCCCGCGGCAGCCAAACGTGCCGGCAAGACCGCTGGAGAAGAGCCGCGTCTCGCCGTGCACGAGGTCGACCTCGAGCGTCTCGCCGGCACGGATGCGCAGGAGCGCGCTGCGCGCGAGAAGCTCGATCTCGGCTTCGAGCGCGGCGACTATCGCGAGGCGGCCAGCGCGCCGCAGCCACGGGTATGTGGCCCATGCGCGGTCAACGGGCTGCGAGTCGCCGATGGCGAGCACGCGGTGATCGCGCGAGGCGACGTGATCGCGTTCGCCGATGGCTTTCGCGCGCGCGTGCTCGCGCTCGCGCCGCCGCCGCCAGATCCGCTGCGCTACCACGTCGATGGGGCAGGGGAGCTGCGTGGCTTCGTGCCGCAGCGCAGCCTGACGGTGGCCTTGCTCGCGCTCGCTGCCGCGCTGTGGACCGGCATCGCCGCGCAGGTCGATGTGGACGGGCGCGTCCACGCGATCTGCATCGGCCTGGTCCTTTACGTGCTGGCGCTGCTGCTGCTGCGCCCACACCACCTCAGCTGGCGCGCGGCGGCCACCAGCGCAGCGGCGCTGCGCGCCTGCGACTACCAGAGCACCGAGGAAGGCTACCGGCTGGTCGATCCGCGCACCAAGCCGGCGCGCGTGCTGGAAGAGATCTACCGCCCCTCGTCGCGCGCGGAAGAGCAGGCGCTCTACGCTGCGCTCGAGCGCGAGGCGTGGGCGCTGTCGCGGCGCCCGGAAGCCTCGTAGTTCAACGGGCGGCGTTGACGCGGTCGAGGGCGCCGAGCACGGCCTTGATCGGGGGGATGTCCTTCATGCTCGTGCCTCGGTGGCTGACGACGAGGCGGCGCTGGCGATCGATGATGAAGAGCGCGGGCATGCGGCCGAGCTTGAGCAAGCGCCACGGCTGACCGTAGGCCTTGGCGATGACGCCATCGGGATCGGGCAGGCCGACATAGGGCAGCTCGCGTTTGGCCCAGAACGCCGCCACGTGCTCGCGCGAGTCGTGCACGACGACGGCGATAGTGGCCGAGCGCGCGCGAAAGTCCTTGAACGCGTCACGCATCTCGACCAGATGCGCGCGTGCGTAGGGTCACGAGAAGCCGCGCAGAAAGACGAGCACCAGCGGTCCGGTCGCCGTTAGGTGTGACAGCGACCGCGCCTGTCCGTCTTGCGCTGTCGCCGAGAAGGTCGGCGCCGCCTTCGCGTCGGGCACGTAGCGCAGCTGGCCCTCGAATCGGGCACAGGCCGCCAGCGAGCCGCTCAGGAGCAGCGCCACGCCGAGGAGAGTCGATCGGTGACGCACAGAAGCTGGCGCGGGGTCAGGGGCTGCAGCGCGGCGCGGCGCCGCCGCTGCTCGGCTGGAACTTGCAGCAGCCGCTGCTCAGCGTGGCGAGACCGGTGACGAGGGCTAGCGCGGCGAGTAGGCCGATCAGCGTGCGCATTCTATCTATCCTATCTAGCTCCTCTTGAGCTCGAAGAGGCCGAGGCGGCGATCGCCGACGGCCAGCAGGTGCTCGCCGCTGAGGGCGTGCACGCCGTGCAGGTAGCTCTGGTCGCGCGGCTCCCAGTCGAGCGTGGCGGCGGGCTCGAGCGTGGTGCCGTCGAGCACGACCAGCTTGAAGCGCTCGGCGTCCTCGTCGGAGACGGGCGCGACGAGAGAGCTGGCGGTCCGTGCGGCCTGCCAGCACAGCGACCACCCCTCGAGCGATAGCGCCTCGCGCAGCGGGTGCGGCGCGCGTGCGACGCAATCGGGGTAGCTCCACGAGAGCACGGCCTCGTTGGTCACGCCGGCGAAGGACTTGCCGTCGGCGGCGAAGCCCGCCAGCGAGAACGGGGCGCCGTCGCGCGAGACGCCCGGCGCGCTCTCGCGCACGGTGTCGCCGTCGAGCTCGACGAAGCTGACCCACGAGCCGTCGGGCCCGGCCGAGACCTCGACGGCGACAACCTCGCGCGTGGGGTGGCCCATCAGGCTGTGCTGCGCGTCGGGCATGCCGGCGACCACGGCGCTCGAGATCGGCGTGAGGTCTTCGGCGCGGTAAGCGCGTACCGAGATCTTGCCGCCGCTGTCTTCGACGCTGGCCCACAGCACGTCACCGGAGTGGCTGAAGGTCAGCGCCTTGTGCGCGTCGGGCACGTCAACGGTGTGAACCGAGTGCGTGTCGACGTCGACGAGCTGCAGCTGGTGCGGCGTGCAGAGCGCGATCCTGCGGCCGCTGGGGTGCAGCGCGACGGCGCGCGCCGAGGGCGGCAGCGGGTAGCTCAGCGTTTGCTCGAGACGCCCGCCCGCGGGCGAATAGACGCGCAGGAGCACCTTGTCGCTGACGACGCCGGCATAACCGCCGCCCGGTGAGACGACGAGGTCGACGCTGGAGATCGCGCGCGCGCCCGGCGGCAGCGGCGCGGCGTCGAGCAGGTGGAGCCACGTCGTCGTGGCGGGCTTGGAGCTAGGCTCGGGCATGCCCGCTTACAATCACCCCGCCACGGCCATCCCGTCAAGCTTACGGGCGTTTGCGGGGCTTGACCGGAGTCAAGGGTCGGCCGACCGGGCGCGGGGAGCGCGAGCACCAGCGACGCCGCGCAGATGCGCGTCATCGCACGATCGCGCCATGGCGCGTCGATTGCTCTTCGCGACTACGCCGCCGCCGAACAGTCGTGGAAGGAGAACCGATGCGACGCTTGTCATCGCTCGCCGCCTTGTTGTGCCTCGCTGTGGCCCTCGCTGCATGCATTCCGGAGACGCCTCCGCTGCCCGGGGATGTAGACGATCCGATCAACGACAACGACGGCGCGCGCGCCGCCGCGGCCATCGGCGCCGGTAGCAGCGTGCTGCCGAGCTGCACGTCTTCGAGCGCCACGCAGCCGGCACCGCCGAGCAGCGGCCCGGGCAGCGCCGGCTCGCACGCGCTGTGGCTGCGCAGCTACGGCTACGGCTTTCGCCCGCTGGTAAACCGAACGTATCTCTACCTGCCGCGCGCGCCGGCGGCGAAGCGCGCGCCGATCGTGATCTACCTGCCGGGCTACGGCGGCTCCTCGGCGGGCGACCTGGTCTATCGCAACATGCTCGTGCACCTCGCGCGCAAGGGCTTCGCGGTGATGTACGTGACCTACGGCGGGCTGGTCGAGCCCTGGCGGTACGAGGACAACGCGCTGCGCGGAATTCGCCTCGGCCTGCGCAAGCTGAAGGAGCTGGCCAACTGGGGCATCGTCGATCCCGACTTCGCGAACGTGGCGCTGATGGGCCACTCGCTGGGCACGATCATTTCGGCGCGCCTCGCCACGCGCGCCAAGAGCTACGGCCTTCCGGTGCCCAAGGCGCTGGTGCTGCACGACGCCGAGGGCGAGAGCGCGCCGACCATCCGCCAGCTGCTGTCCATCACCGACCTGAGTGGCATCGCCGCCTCGACCAAGATCGTCTTTCTCAGTGCGCCGACGAGCCTGCGCGAGACGTCGGCAGGGGAGGTCAGCAACGAGACGGTGGCCAAGATCTTCCACAACAGCAGCGCGGTGCCCGCGACCAACAAGGTGCTGCTGGTGGTGCCGAGCGATGACCACGGCTGCCCGGCGATGATCTCCGATCATCTCGGCTGTCTCGGGCTGCCCGGCTTTCTCGCCGTCGACGCGGTCGACACCTGGGGCTATCGCCGCTTCTCCGAGGCGGCGCTGCGCTGGGCCTTCGACGGCTCGCACGCCGAGTACTTCGTCGGCAACAAGCCCGAGCGCACGTTCCTCGGCACGTGGAGCGACGGCGTGGCGGCGGAGAAGATGCGCATCGACGTGGCGGCCCCCAAGCCGGGCACGGTGCCGGTTCCCGGGGTGTGACGGCGGCACGCTCGCCGAGCGGCTAGTCGCGTAAAATTCTCGGACGTAGGGTTCCCATGGCGCTCGCCTCGGTTGTTATCGAGGGGAACGCAGGTGCCGAACCACTCGAGGACGACGCGATGAAGCTCCGGCTCACGTTACCTATCGCACTGATATTGTGCAGCTTCTCGGCGGTGGCGAGCGCCGCCGGGGCGCCCGAGATCAACGCCTACGCGCTGCTGGTCGCGAGCAACAAGGCGGGGCCGGGCCAGCAGACGCTGGCGTTCAGCCACGCCGACGCCCAGCGCATGCGCGACGTGCTCGCGCAGCTGGGCGGCTACTCGGCGCGCAACATCACCACCGTGCTCGACCCGAGCCCCAAGCAGATCGTCGACGCGCTGGCGGCCGTCTCGGCGCGCCTGCGCGCGCACGCTGCGCGCGGCGAGCGCACCGTGTTTCTGTTCTACTACTCGGGCCACGCGCGCGCGCGCGCGCTCAACATGGGCCACGAAGAGCTGCCGCTGGCGCAGCTTCGCGGCCGCCTGACCAAGCTGCCGGCGACGGTCACCGTGGCGATCCTCGACGCCTGTCAGACCGGCGCCATCTCCAAGGTCAAAGGCGTCACGCCGGCGGCCGACTTCTCGTACAACGCCGTCAACGACCTCAACACCGCCGGGCTGGCGGTGATGACCTCGTCGAGCGCCAGCGAGCTGAGCCAAGAGGCCAAGTCGCTCGGCTCGTCGTACTTCACGCACAACCTGGTGGTGGGCCTGCGCGGCGCGGCCGACGCCGACGGCGACGGCACGGTGACGCTCTCCGAGGCCTACCGCTACGCCTACAACCGCACGCTGGTGGCGACGGCGGCGACGGCGGTGGGCAAGCAGCACGTGACGCTCGAGACGCGGCTGCGCGGCAAGGGCGAGATGGTGCTGACCTACCCGGGCAAGGCGACGTCGTCGCTGCTGCTGCCGGCTGGCATGCGCGCGCGTGTGCTGGTGCACAAGCGCGGAAACCGCGTGGTGGTCGCCGAGGTGGTCAAGTCGTCGGGCAAGGCGCTGCGCCTGGCGCTCCCGCCGGGACGCTACGTCGCGCTCGCGCGCGTGCACGGCCGGTCGACCACCGTGCGCTGCCCGCTGACCCTCGCCGAGCGCGGCCTCGAGCGGCTGACGCTGCGCGGGCAGGGCTGCGCGCCGATCCGCGCCAGCAAGGGCCTCGCCGTCAAAGGCGGCGTCTGGGATCCCTACGCGCCGCCGCCGCCGCCCGAGCCCGACGCTGGCGTGCACGTCGCGCCAGGCCCGCGCTCGTGGCACGAGACCTGGATTCTCGAGGTCGGCATCGGCGCGCTCGGCACGCCCAAGAGCGACTACACGCAGACGCTCGAGGCGTTTCGCTTCAACGAAAACGTCGGCCTCATCGACGCGCCGTTCACCGCGCACGTGATGTTCGGGCGGCACCTGTTCTCCGGCATCTCGCTGCACGTCGGCTGGACCAAGCTCGACAGCGGCGACTGGTCGCGCGAGGCCTTCGACCTCGGCACGGACGCGCGCGACCAGTTCTTCAGCTGGTCGGCCCACGCGGTCGGCATCTACGTGCGCTGGACGCTGCCGATGGGCGTGCGTTGGTTCCAGCTCTACATCCAGGGCGGCGGCGGGCTGGCCTGGGCCAACACGACCTACACCGACGAGGTGCAGGCCTCGCCCGAGGTGGACGACCAGACGCATTTCGGCGCGCACCTCGAGCTGCTCGGCGGCATCGCGATCATGCCGTGGCGCCATTTCGGCTTCTACACGCAGGGCGCGTGGATCTACGCGCCGGTGATCAAGAACAACCTCGGCGAGACCCACAACAGCGGCGGCGGTATGTGGACCTTCGGCCTGCGCTTCGCGCTGTGAGAGATAAGGCGATGACCATGAAACGCTCACTTTCTTTGCTCGGCGCGCTGCTGGCGTTGGTCCTCTTGTGCGGCGCCGACGGCGGCGGCTGCGACTCGTCGGTGGTCGGCGATCCGACCTTCGACATGTGGTGCGGCGACGAGTTGTGCGGCTGGCAGACCACGAGCGGCAACGTCGAGCGCGTGCCCACCTGGCATCGCTCCGACTACGGCGCGTCGCTGGTCGGCGATCCGGTGGTGCTCCAGCAGGTCACCAACATCACCAATCGCAACACGCAGTGTCTCGAGCTGCGCATGCAGGCCGACCACGACGACGGCGTGAACCTGCAGATCCAGATCGACTTCGGCAACGACGGCAAGATCGACGTCAGCTACCCGATGGGCAGCGATCGTTTTCGCGACGTGACCGTGCACCTGCTGGCGCCGACGAATTTTCAGGGCGCGACGTTCATCGTGCGCAAGACCGGTGCGGGGCGCGCCGTGCTCGCCGAGGTCAAACCCAAGGGCGTCGGCAGCGAAGAGTGCGCTGGCCTCTCGCCGGTGCAGCTCACCGAGCAGCCGCTGGGGGCGACGTGCCTGCTCAGCTCGACCTGCAAGAGCGGCCAGTGCATCAAGGTGCAGCAGTCGGCCACGCCGACGCTGCCCCCTCCATACTCGCAGCTGTTCGACAGCCAGCTCGACGTCTGCTCCGAGTGCGAGCTCGACAGCCAGTGCGGGAGCGGCAAGGTCTGCGGCATCAACACGAGCGCCAAGTTCAACTTCCACCGCGCCTGTGTCGACGAGGCGTCGCGTTCGCTGGCCGAGCGCTGCGCGACCAACGCCGAGTGCAAGAGCGGCGTGTGTTGCCGGGGACGCTGTTCGGAGTGCTGCAGCGGCACGGTCGACTGCCCGACTGGCATCGCTTGTCAGGACAGCACGAGCGGTGACCTCGCGCTGCCCTATCGCTGCGCAGCGGCCGGTCGCAGCAGCGGCGCGAGCTGCCTCATTGGCACCGACTGCGCCAGCTTCACGTGCAGCGGCAGCGTCGAGCTCAAGTTGTGCGTCATCGACGGGCGCACCTGTACGAGCAGCGACGATTGCTTGTGGGGTGCGTGCCGCTTTGTTGGCTACACCGACGGAACGTGCGACTGAGCGGAGTGTGGACGCCGAGGCGAGAGCAGCCGCGGCGGCGGCCTACGAGCGGTACGGGCCGGCGCTGCGGCGCAAGTGTCGACGCATGCTGGGCGACAGCCCAGATACGGAGGATATCGTGCAAGGGCTGTTCGTCGACATGCTGCGGCAAGGCCGCCTCGAGCTCGAGCTGCCCTATCTGTATCGCGCCGTCACCAACCGCTGCCTCAACCGGCTGCGCGCCGACGCGACCCATCGCCGGCTGCTCGCCGAGCACGGCAGCGCGGCGGCCGCGCCGACGCCGCGCACGCTGTGCGACGAGCGTGTGATCACCACCGACCTGCTCGCCAAGCTCTACGAGCACCTCGACGAAAAGCACGCCGAAGTGCTGGCCTACCACTACGTCGACGACATGACGCAGGAGGAGATCGCCGAGCTGCTCAACACCAGCCGCCGCACCGTAGGCAAGCGCATCAAGCGCATCCGCGAGATGGTCGACAAGCTGCGCTCGGCACACGGGGACGTGTCGTGACGGCGGCCACTGCACAGCGGCGCTGCGTCGAGACGCCCGTGTCGTGGCTGCGCCTCGAGCGCTACCACCTCGGCGAGCTCGACGGCGCCGAGCGCGCGCGCGTCGAGACGCACCTCGAGCGCTGCCCGGTCTGCCGCGACTGCTTGGCCGCGATCGTACGCGAGGCCGAGGCGCCCGCGCCGAGCTTCGACGCGATCCTCGCCGCGCTGGAGGCGGCGCCTGCGGGCGCGACGGCGACGACCACCGCGACGGCGACCACCGCGAGCGCTGCGCCCGAGCGCCCGCCGCGCCAGCGTTGGTGGCAGCGCTTCGCGCTGTGGGCTGGCGTAGGCGCGCTGGCGGCAGCCGCGGCGGCGGCGCTGATCGTGATCCGGATCGACACGCGCACAGGCGGCGGCGGTCTCGTCTCGCCGGGCGGCCTACCGCCGAGCCGCATCCGCTTCAAGGGCGGCTCGCTGGCCATCTCGCTGGTGCGCGCGCGCGGCGGCGCGGTCGAGCTGGCGCCGACCACCTTCGCGCCGTCGGGCGGCGACCGCTTCAAGGTCGAGCTGACCTGCGGCAGCGGCGGCGAGGTTCGTGTCGAGACCGTCGTGTTGCAGGGACGCGATGTCGCGTTCCCGCTCGGGCGCGCGCGCCGCCTGCGCTGCGGCAACCGCGTGCCGCTTCCAGGCGCATTCGGCGTAGACGGCAACAAGCCGATCGACGTCTGCCTGGTGGTCTCGTCTGCAGGCGAGTCGCGCATCAGCCGCCGCGCGCTGCGTGACCGCGGCCTCAAGGCGCTGCCACGCGACCGTTCGGTGTGCGTACGCGTGGTTCCGAACAGTCTCCGATAGCTGGTCAGAGTCGGCGTCTTCGCCGTGCTGCGATCTCGCGAGCTTGGCATTGGACCAGTCCATGCACTGCAGAGATCGTTTGGCCTGCGCTCGTCTGGAGCATCGATGAAGCACCGCCCCCTGTCGTACATTCTCGTCCCGGTCTTGCTCGTCGCGCTGCTGCTCGGTGCAGCGGCCGCCGCGCCTTCGCGCGCTCAAATCGCGCGCGCCAAGCTGCTCGTGCAGCGCGCCCGAAGCGTGCGCACGCTGCGTCGTCCGCTGCGCGAGCGCGTCGCCAAGCGCAACCTGCACGCGGCGCTCGGCGTGCTCTCGCGCATTGGCGTGACGATGGCGCCCAACGTGCCGATCTACTTTGCTAGCGCCGAGGAGCACGGGCTTTTGCACGAGGCGTCGACGCTGCTGCGGGGCGCGCGCAAGGGCAGCCAAGCCTATCGGCTGCGCCGCGAGGCGTTGCTGCGCGTGCGCGAGCTGCGTCGCACCACCGACATGATGCCCAAGGGCATGCGCGCGTTTTCGGGCTACGGCGGCGGTCAGCCCTCGCTCGGCATCAACCTCGATTCGGCCTTCTACAGCAAGCCGCAGCGTGTAGTGCCGATCATGGGCCACGAGCTCAAGCACATCAAAGACATCACGCGCGCGCTGGCGCTCGAAGAGCTCGCGGTCACGGCGCGCTCGCCGCGCAGCAAGGCCAAGCTCGCACGCCAGGCGCGCTGGCTGTGGACGGCGGCCAACGCCGAGACACGCGCCTTCGAGCAGCAGGCGCGCATCATGGGCCAGCTCGCGCAGCCGCTCGGGCGTTGGTGGCGAGCGCCGTCCAAGGACGGCGAGCTCGACAAGGCCTATCCGCCGGCGCGCATCAATCGCGCGCTGCTGCGCGGCTACTTCAGAGGCATCGCGCACCGCATCGCGGCGCGCATCAAGGACGCGCCGCCCGCCACGCGTGAGGCGGTCAAGCGTTATCTGGCCGGCTACAAGCAGGTGTTGCGGACGCAGGGCCAGATGGTGCTGACCGGCGACGCGGAGCTCATCGCGCGCTATCGCAGCGACGGCGATGCCGTCATCGCCAAGGCGCAGACGCTCGTCGGCGCTGACGGCAACATCGACGCAAAGCACATCGGAGTGCTCGGCGCGCACGACGCCTACCGCGGCTTCGCGCCGCGCGTAGACGCGCTGTTGCAGGCAGGCCCGTAATTGGACTAGCTTGCGCTCGATGAAGGGCCTGTGGCTCGAATCGCGCGAGCTGTCCTACCGCGACGACATCGTCGAGGCGCCGCTTCTGCCCGGCGAAGCGCGCGTGCGCGTGCGGCTGGCCGGCATCTGCGGCACCGACCTCGAGCTCTTGCGCGGCTACTACCCCTATCGCGGCGTGCCCGGCCACGAGCTGGTGGGAGAGGTCGTCGAGCTCGCCGCCGACGTCGAGGACCGCGCGCTCGTCGGCGCGCGCGTGGTCTGCGAGATCAACGCTGCCTGCGGCGAGTGCGTTACCTGCCGAGCGCTTCGGCCGACGCACTGCGAGCGGCGCAGCGTGCTCGGCATCGTCGGCCGCGACGGCGCCTTCGCCGAGACGCTCTGCATGCCAGCGCGCAACCTGCACCGCGTGCCCGACGCCATCAGCGACGAGCAGGCAGTCTTCTGCGAGCCGCTCGCGGCGGCGCTCGAGATACAGCAACAGCTTCACGTGCGCCCCAGCGACCGTGTCGCGATCGTCGGCGCGGGGCGCTTCGGACAGCTGATCGCCGAGACGCTCTCGCTGACCGGCTGTGACCTGACGGTGCTGGCGCGGCGCGAGAGCGCGCGCGAGGCGCTGCTGGCGCGCGGCATCGCCGCCGTAGACTCGCTGCCGCCGGCGCGTGCCGATATGGTCGTCGACGTGACGGGCTCGACCGCTGGCTTCGACGTGGCGCGCGCCGCGCTGCGCCCGCGCGGCACGTTGCTGCTCAAGACCACCTGCGCCGGCCGCAGCGAGGTCGACATGGCGGCGCTGGTGGTCGACGAGATCACCGTCGTCGGCTCGCGCTGCGGTCCTTTCGAACCGGCGCTGCGCCTGCTCGCGCGCGGCGTGGTCGATCCCCGCCGGCTGATCGCCGAGCGGCTGCCGCTCTCGTCGGGTGTGCAGGCCTTCGCGCGCGCGGCCGAGCCGGGCGCGCTCAAGGTGCTGCTCGACCCGGCTCTCTGAGGAGTGATCGCGATGCTCACCAAGAACAACTTCGCTCTGCTCGTCGCCCTCGGCGCGTGCGCGTACGCGTGCGGCGCGCCGAAACCGCAGCCCAAGGCGCCGCCGCCCAAGGCGACGGCCGCCGCGCAGCCGAGCAAGTCCAAGACCGCCGCGCAACCTCAGGTCCCCGACGTCACGCTGACGCTGCCCAAGGGCTTCACGCGGCGCACCGAGCAGGGCGTGATCGTCGTCAGCGGGCCCGATCCCAAGCTGCGCATCGCCATCGCCACGCCGCGCGTCAGCAGCACGCCTGCCGCGGCGCTGGCCGAGGTCTGGACGCGCTTCAGCCCGACGTTCACCACCAAGCCGCGCGAGGTGATCAAAGCGCCGACGCCGCCCGAGCCCTACTCGGCGGTCTACATCGGCAACTACCGCGTGGAGGCCGACGTCGTGCGGCAGGGCTTCTTCGGCCGCGCCAAGGACGGCAAGCGCTACGTGCTGCTCGTCGAGGCGCCGCTGCAGGAGCTCAAGAAGCGCCAGGCGCAGGTGCGCGAGGTCTGGAGCAGCGCGCGCCCGCGCGGCTTCTCGCCGAAGAAGCTCGGCGCCAAGGACGCCGTCACGCTCGGCGACGCGCACGTCAAGGCCATCGAAGCGCTCGCCGAAAAGGCGCGCGCGGCGTTCGAGCTGCCGGGCCTCTCGGTGGTGCTGGTGCAGGACGGTAAGATCGCTGGCGCCTTCGGCAGAGGCTATCTGCGCCTCGGCGACAAGCGGCGCAAGGTCGACGCGCGCACGCACATGATGGTCGGCTCGATCACCAAGTCGTTCACCGCGCTGATGCTGGCCAAGCTGGTCGAGGAGGGCAAGCTCAGCTGGCAGGACCCGGTGACCAAGCACTACCCGAGCCTGCGCCTCGCCTCCGCCGAGCAGACCAAGGCGCTGCGCATGTGGCACTTGATGTGCGCCTGCACCGGCGTGCCACGCCGCGATATGCCGATCCTCTTCGAGTGGGAGCACACCACGCCGAAGAAGCTGATCGCCAAGCTGAGCACCTTCACGCTGCTGACGGGCTTCGGCGAGACGTTTCAGTACAGCAATCAGCTCGTGGCCGCGGCGGGCTTCGTCGCGGCGCGCGCGTTCGGCAAGGGGCGTGGCCTCGGCCGGCGCTACGAGCAGCTGATGCGCTCGCGCGTGCTCGACCCGCTCGGCATGAAGGACACCTTCGTCTCGTGGCGGCGTGTGATGCGCGCGCGGCGCTATGCGCTGCCGCACTCGGAGACGATCCGCGGCGAGGTCGTGCCGGTGAAGCTCGACTACGAGCGCTTCGTCGGTCCCTACGCGCCGGCAGGTGCGATCTGGTCGACGGCCAACGACATGGGCAAGCTGCTCGCCGCGCTGACGGCCAAAAAGCGCCCCGCCGCGCTGCCGGTGTCGCAGCTGCCCGAGCTCTGGAAGCCGCGCGCCAAGGTCGCCGCGCGCGCCAGCTATGGGCTCGGTTGGCTCAGCGGCGAGTATCACGGCGCCAAGGTGCACACCCACGGCGGCGCCACGTTCGGCTTTCGCGCCAAGCTCGTCTACGTGCCGGCGGCGCGCGCGGGCTACGCGATCCTGACCAACGGCGCGCGCGGCTCGGCGGTGATGGCGGTGCTCGAAAAGAAGATCATGGCCACGCTCTTCTCGCGCCCCGACCACTCGGACAAGACGATGAGCTTCCTGCTGGCGCGCATCGCGGTGGGCAAGAAGCGCCTCGCCGAGCGCGTCGCTGACGGCGTGCCGGCCGCGCGCGCCAAGGTGCTCGTCGGGCGCTATGTCGGGCGCGAGCTGGGCAGGGTGCGTGTGCTGCGCAAGGGCACGCGCTTGCTGCTCGACACCGAGCGCATGCGCTCGGCGTTCCTTCCGCTCAAGCCCGAGCCCAAGGACACGCACAAAGAGCAGTACATCCTCGCCGACCCGCCGCTCACCGGCGTGAGCTTCTGGGTCGAGGAGAAGGTCAAGGGCAAGCCCGAGATCCACCTGCAGCCCAACACGGACCACTACGTGCTGCGCCGCCGCTGAGGCGGTGCCTCGCAGCAGGGGTCTGCGCGCCGCTTTCGGCGGCCAGTGGATCCGCCACTTCTACTGCAATGCTGGTGGCCTAGCGCCACGCAGCTGTTCTAACTGACAGAGATCATTAGGGTGGCCGGCGCGCGCGGCTGGCATGCGCTTCGCACTACGACGTGTTGCCAGAAACGTCAGTGTGAGGAACAGGCCGGGAGCCCACCATGAAACTCAGTCTTAGAGCGCTTCGCGAGCGCGCCGATGCCCTATTCGCCGCCGGTCGAGTCAGCGACGCGGCCTACTACTACGTCGCCGTGCTCGAGCGCGTGCCCGAGGACATCAACGCCCGCATGTCGCTGGCCGATGCCCTCACGTCGCTCGGCATGCCGCAGGCCGCCGCGCCGATCTACGAAGCCGCGGCCGACCTCGCCATCGACGGCGGTCACCCGCTGATCGCGATCGTTGCTTGCCGCGCGCTCGAGACCGCGCTGCCGGCCGCCAAGCCGCGCTGCGAAGCGCTGCTCGAGCGGCTCGCCGCCGTCTACGGCCGCGACTCCGATCGCCTCGCCGACGTCGGCGCCCGGCTCAACGCGCTCGGCCTCGACGACCTCAAGGTCGAGACCCGCAAGCTCAAGCTCTGCGCCCCGGCGCAGCTGGTGGAGCGCGCCGTCGCCGTCGGCACCGCGCGACCCGCCGACATGGCGATGCCCTTCAAGCTGCCGCGCGAGCCGCTGCTCTCGCGCCTTAGCCCGCGCGCGCTGCTCGGCGCCGTACGCGGTTGCTGCGTGCACCGCCTGCCGGCCGGCCATCCGCTGATCAACGAAGGCGACGCGGGCAGCGCCTGCTACCTCGTCGCCGCCGGCCGTCTTGAAGTGCTCAAGGTCGACGACCTCGGCATGCCGCGCCAGGTGGCGCAGGTCAGCGCCGGCTCGGTGGTCGGCGAGATGGCGCTCGTCAGCGGCGCGCCGCGCTCGGCGACCGTGCGCACGCTCGAGCCATGCGACGTGATCGAGCTCGGCCCCGAGGCGCTCGCCGGCATCGGCGAGGAGCTCGACGAGATCGCCCCCGCGCTCTACCGCATGGCTCAGCAGCGTTGGATGAACAACGTCATCGAGCAGAGCGCGCTCTTCTCGGTGTTCTCGGCGCAGCAGCGGCGCGACCTGCTGCGTCACTTTCAGGCGCACCAGGCGCCGGCCGGCACGGTGCTGTTTCGCAAGGGCGAGCACGCCAAAGGCATCTTCTTGGTCTTCCGCGGCGAGGTCGACGTCAAGGCCGAGGGCCGCCCGACGCAGCGCATGCGCGCTGGCGCGATGCTCGGCGTGACGTCGCTGATGCGCAACGAGCCCGCGGCCGCCACTGCCGTGGCAGCCACCCACACCAAGCTGCTGTTTTTGCCGGGCAGCCGCGTACGCATGCTGCGCGACGCCGTGCCCGAGTTCGCGCGCGCCGTGGGCGCCATCGCGCAGCACCGCAGCGGCATGATCAACCTCTCCAGCTTGCAGGGCTGACCGGTCCTTTCGCTGACCGGCCTGATCGCTGGCAGGCTTGATCGACGACGCCCAACGCAGCGCGCTCGCCGAGCTCGGTGACCCCGCGCTCGTCGCGGCGCGCGTCGCCAGCATTAGCCGCGAGCACGTGGAGCTGCGCTTCGATGGCGTCGCGGATGTGGTGCGCGGAGAGCTTGCAGCACGCTTCGCGCGCGACGACGATCCGCTGGCGCGACCGACCGTGGGCGATCTGGTCGCCGTTCGGCGCGACGACGCGGGGGCAGCGGTGGCGCGCGTCGAGGCGCTGCTTCCGCGCCGCAGCGTGTTCGTGCGCGCTGCAGCTGGCCGGCGCGCGCGACCGCAGCTGGTGGCGGCCAACGTCGATCGTGTGCTGATCGTCGGTGCCGTCGGCGCGGAGCTCAGCGCGCGCCGTATCGAGCGCTACATCGCGGCCGTGCTCGCCGGCGGCGCCGAAGCGTGTGTGGTGATCAACAAGTGCGACCGTCCACACGACGCGGCGGCTTTGCGGGCGGAGCTCGGCATGTTGGCGCCCGGCGTTCCGTTGGTGCTGACCAGCGCCGTGGACGAGCGCTGCGTCTCGGACCTCGCGCCCTACGTTGGCGAAGGGGTGACGCTCGCGCTGGTGGGCTCGTCGGGTGTGGGCAAGTCGACGCTGATCCGGCGGCTGCTCGGGCGCGGCGAGGCGATCAGCACCGCGGCCGTGCGCGAGGCGGACGACAAAGGACGTCACACCACGACGCGCCGTACGCTCTATCTCGCCGAGAGCGGCGCGCTGATCATCGACACGCCCGGTATGCGCGAGATCGGCCTGTGGGACGCAGACGAGGGGCTCGAGCAGGCCTTCGCCGATATCGTGGCACTCGCCGAGAGCTGCCATTTTCGCGACTGCGCGCACGCCGGCGAGCCGGGCTGCGCCATCGATGGCGCCGTGCAGGCGGGACACCTACCCGAAGCGCGCCTCGCCAGCTACCAGCGCCTGCAGCGCGAGATCGTCGCCAACGCGCGCCGCGCCGAGGAGGGGGGCTATCGCGCCAAGCGCGCCTTCAAGCCGATCTCGCGCGCCATACGCGCTCGCAAGCGAGCGCACCGCAAGCTCGGCATCGACAAGGACTAGCTCTCGGGCTTGGCGGCGTCGTCGCTCTCCGCGTCGCCGCTCTGCGCGTCGCCGCTGTCCGTTTCCCCTTCTTCGATGCGCTCCGGTACGCCCGACGCGGTGTTGTAGCGCAGCTGCGGTGCGCGCACGCCTTTGAGCAGCAGGTACAGCACGCTGCCGATCATGTAGCTGCTGGCGATGGCGAGCAGGTACTCGGGGAAGATGCGCATGAAGCCGAAGACGTAGGCGGCGGCGACGTTGCTGAACTGGAAGATGTTCATCGCCATGCTCTTGCGCACGCCGAGCTTGTGCAGCGGCACGCGGCTGACCAAGAGCAGCGCCAGGATGAACGTGATCGCCGGCAGCGCGGCGTAGAACTGCCACGGCAGCTCGTACTTGCGCAGCGTCAGGTAGTAGGCGCAGACGACGGCACCGCACATCGTCGTCGGAATGCCGAAGAAGTAGTCTTTGCCGTAGGCGTCTTTGACGATGTTGAACTTGGCGAGGCGCAGCGCCGAGCAGATCACGAACAGGAACGCCGAGACGTAGACGAACGGTTTGAAGAGCGGGATGGCGTCGATGACCATCACGGGCTTGTGGCCGACCAGCGCGGCGAGCACGAGCGTGCCGGGGGCGACGCCGAAGGTGATCAGATCCGAGAGGCTGTCCATCTGCGCGCCGAACTCGCTCGACGCCTTGAGCAGGCGCGCCGCCGTGCCGTCGGCTTTGTCGAGCAGCACGCAGATCAGACAAGCCCACGCGGCGTTGTCGAACTTGCCCGCCACAGACTGGCCGATGGCATACAGCCCGAGGCTGATGCTCACGGAGGTCAGCAGGTTGGGGACGACGTAGCGCCAGCGACCCTTCATGCCCATGGCGCCGCGACTATACCGCTAGCGGCCAAAGCCGGGCTGAAGAAACGGGTTGTGCGCGCGCTCCTCGCCGATGGTGGTCGCCGGCCCATGGCCTGGATACACGACCGTATCGTCGTCGAGTGAGAGCAGCTGCTCGCGGATGGCGTCGAGCAGCTGCTGCAGGTTGCCGCCAGGCAGGTCGGTGCGGCCGATGCTGCCGGCGAAGAGGGCATCGCCGACGATGACGACCTTCTGATCGGCGAAGTAGATCGCGCAGCCGCCGGGCGAGTGCCCTGGCGTCAGCCGCACGCGCCCGCGCAGCTCGCCCACGGGCACCTCGTCGCCGTGGGCCAGCGGGGCGTCCACGGTGGGCGTCTCGGGCGGTTGCAGGCCGAACATGCGCGCCGACAGCTCGAGGTTGTCGAGCAGCGGCTGCTCGTCGGGGTGCAGGTAGAACTTCACGCCGAGCATGCGCGAAAGCGGCGCGACGGCCCCGACGTGGTCGAGGTGGGCGTGGGTGCAGACGATGCGCTCGATGTCGACGCCGAGCTCGCGCACGCGCGCGAGGATGCGCTCGGCTTCGTCGCCGGGGTCGAAAAGGACCGCGCGGCCGGTGTCGGCGTCGGCGGCGATGATCGTGTTTTCGGCGAAGGGCCCGGTGACCAGGACTTCGATCTCGAGACGGCCATGTCGTGTCATCGCGGCGGGTTATACGAAAAAAATGCGCCGCTGTAACCTCGGCGCGGCCCCGATCGTGGCCTCTGCGAAACCAGCCATGTGAAACCGCGGAGGAGCGATGAAGATGCATGACAATAACCGGCAGCCCGAGGTGTTGGTGGTCGGTGGCGGGCTCGCCGGGCTCGTGGCGGCCTGCAACCTGGCGCGGGACGGCGCGCGCGTGTGCCTGCTCGAGCGGGCGCGCGAGCTGGGCGGCCGGGCGCGCACGCAGGTGGAGGCCGGCGCGGAGCTCAATCTCGGCCCGCACGCGCTGTATCGTCGCGGCGCGGCCTGGCAGGCGCTGGCCGATCTCGGCATCGAGCCGCGCGGCGCCGTGCCGCACAGCTTTGGCTACGCCTATCGCGAGGGCGGCGCTAGCGAGACGGGGCGGCTGCACATGCTGCCCATGACCCCGCTCTCGGGCCTGCTCTCGCGGGCGCTCGATGCGCCGTCGAAGCTCGAGATGAACAGGCTCTACGGCGCCATCGCCGATCCGCACGTCGACGAGGTCGAGCGCGCGCGCCGGCGCAGCGAGAGCTTCGAGTCGTGGCTTTCGCGACACAGCAAGCAGCCCAAAGCGGGCGATGTGTTGCGCACGCTGGGCCGCGTGGCGAGCTACGCCGCCGACCTCGATCAGGTCAGCGCCCACGTGGTGCTCGATCAGCTGGCGCTGGTGGTGGCGGGCAACGTGCTCTACGTCGATGGGGGCTGGCAGACCTTGATCGTCGCGCTCGCCGCGCGGGCGCGCGCGCTGGGCGTGACCATCGAGCGCGGGGTGGCCGTGCGCCGCGTCAGCTCGGGAGCAGGTGAGGGAAACGAAGCGCCCGTGCGTGTCGAGCTCGAGCAGCGTGGCGCGGCGAGCGTGCGGCACGTCGACGGCGTCGTGCTGGCGGTGGCGCCGCGCGTGGCCGCGGAGCTGCTTGGTGACGCGGCGCCCGACTGGCCGCGCTCGCCCGCCGTGCGCGCGGCGTGTCTCGACCTGGTGCTCGCGCGGCTTCCACGAAGGCGCCGCCGCCTCGCGCTCGGTCTCGATCAGCCGCTCTACTTCAGCGTGCATAGCCGCGCGCGCTCGCGCGGGCGCGATATCTGCGCCGATCTCGGGCGAGGCTGCGTGATACACGTGATGCGCTATCTGGGCGCCGCCGACGACACGCCGAGCAGCGCGGTGCGCGCGCAGCTCGAGGCGTTGGTGGACGTGATGCAGCCGGGCTGGCGCGACGTGCTGCGCCACGCGCGCTTTCTGCCGTCGCTGGTGGTGGCACAGCGCCTGCCGCTGGCACGCGACGGTGGGCTCGCGGGACGTCCCGGCGTGGAGCAGAGCGGCGTGCCCGGCGTCTTCATCGCGGGCGACTGGGTCGGCTCGCGCGGCTGGCTCGCTGATGGCGCCGCCGACAGCGGTCGCGAGGCGGCGTTGCAGCTGACGGCGTGGATCGCGCGCCAGACGCTACGCCAGGCTGCGTGAGGCGCGTATGCTGAACAACGTGACGAGTGGGCAGGGCAGCAGCGAGCGACGGATCGCGTCGGCAGAGCTCGATCAACACCGCCGGCTGATCTGGGGGCTCGGCTATCGCATGCTCGGCAGCGCCGCCGACGCCGACGACCTCGTGCAAGAGACGTTCGTGCGCGCGCTCGAGCGGCCGCCGCCCGACGTCAGCCGCCCGATGCGCCCCTGGTTGGTGCGCGTGGCGGCCAACCTCGCGCGCGATCGCCTGCGCGCGCGCAAGGCGCAAAGCTACCCGGGGCAGTGGCTGCCCTCGCCGATCCCGACGGCGGGCGGCCACGGGCTCGAGAGCCTCGGCGACCCCGCGCCGGGGCCCGAGGTGCGCTACGGGGCGCTGGAGAGTGTCTCGTTCGCGTTCCTGCGCGCGCTCGAGGCGCTCTCGCCGCAGCAGCGCGCCGTGCTGCTGCTGCGCGACGTGCTCGATCTGTCGGTGCGCGAGACGAGCGCGGCGCTCGATCTGAGCGAAGCCAACGTCAAAGTCTCGCTGCATCGCGCGCGACGCGCCATGTCGAGCTACGACGAGGCGCGCCCGGTGCTCGACGCGCCGCAGCGCCAGGCCATCGAGCAAGCGCTGGCGCAGCTTTTCAGCTGCGTGGTCAGCGGCGACGTCGACGGCGTGGTGCGCGTGCTCGACGAGAAGTGCGAGCACATCGCCGACAGCGGCGGCAAGGTGCACGCCTCGCGGCGCGTGCTCGCCGGCGCGCTGCGGGTGGCGCGCTTTCTCGTCGGCGTCACCAAGAAACACGTCGGCGCCAAGCTGCCGTCGGCGCGCTTCGTCGAGCTCAACGGCGTGCCCGGCGTGCTCATCGAAGGCATGGCCCTCGGCGATGGCTTCGCCGAGCGCGCGGCGACGATGGTCGAGCTTGGCCCCGACGGCCGCGTGCTGCGCGTTTACCAAGTGCTGGCGCCGCGCAAGCTCCTCGCCGTGTGGCCGGACCTCGAGTAGCTAGCCGTAGCTCAGCGGCGGGCCGACAGCAGATGATCGACGAGCTCGGCGAAGCCGCCGCCGCTGCGGCCGCGCGTGATGTAGCGCGGCAGCGTCTGGAAGTAGTCGGCGAGATCGCGCACGTTGGCGACGCCCACGCTGTGCTCGAACGCGGCGAACATCGGCTCGTCGTTGGGCGAGTCGCCGATGTAGACGCAGCGCGCGTCGAGCGCCACGTCGAACAGCTCCTGCATGGCGCGGCGGCACATGGAGAGCTTGTCGAACTGCCCGAACCAGCCGTTGACGTGGATCGAGCTGACCTTGGCGGTGGCGCCGTGGCGCTCGAAAACCTCGACGATGCGGCGCACGCCGGCGTCGTCGATGCGCGGCACCTCCTCGCAGAAGTCGATGGCGAGGTCGTAGAGCCGGAAGGGTTGGTCGGCGGCGACCTTGCAGCCTCGCACTTCGGCGAGCACGTCGCGCTCGATGGCGGCCAGCCGCTCGGCGGCGTCGGCGGGGCGCTCGGCGTAGAGGCGTTGGATCGCGCCGTCGATCATGGCGTAGCAGAGCGCGCCGTTTTCGCCGACCACGGCGGCTACCGGCCACATGCGCGCGAGGTGATCGCACCAGCCCGCCGGCCTGCCCGTGACAGCCACCACGCGAACGCCCGCGTCGTGGGCACGCCACATCGCGTCGAAGGCCCGCGACGTGATGCGGCCCTCGTCGCTGAGCGTGTCGTCGATGTCGGTGAAGAGCGTTTCGATGCGGGCGGCGGCTTCGTCGTCGAACGCTTCGAGCGGCGCGAGGGCGGCGTGCTGGCGACTCATCGCCACACGGTATCACTTCGGCTGCTGCTATCCTTCCCCCGTGCGCACCCCCGCCTCGCTCGCTCTGCTCCTCGCGGTCGCGACGCTTGCCGCCGCGGCCGGCGCGAGCTGCATGCTCACCGACCCGCTGCCGCGCGACTGCTGCGCGGCCTGCGACGAGGCGCCGGTGCGCGTCAACGCGTTCGGCTGCGAGGGCTCGCTCAAGTTGCCGGCGCTGTGCCCGCAGCGTTCGGTTTGCGCGCTGGGCGCCTACGTCGGCGAGGGGCCGGCGATCTGCTGCGCCACGTGCGACTCGGCCGTGCCGCGCAGCGCCGCCAACGCGCGCTGCGAGGCCGAAGAGCGCTACTTGCACGAGTGTCCGGTGGAGTCGGCCTGCTTTCAGGGCTGGCGTGCGAGCCTGCTCGGCTCGAGCTATCTGCCCTTCGCCACGGCCGATGCCGCGGTGGGCGGTGCGCTCGGCGCCGCGTGGCAGAGCGCGGGCGGCGCGTTGTGGGTCGCCGGTGACGCCGGGCGCTTGCTGCGCCGCGACGGCGGCGAGTGGACCACCTTCGACGCCGGCACCGGCGAGCCGCTGACGGCGATCTGGGGCAGCGCCGACGACGACATCTGGGCCGCCGGCTACAACGGCACGGTGCTGCACTTCGATGGCAAGGCTTGGGTGCGCGAGAAGATCGAGCGCCCCGCCGGCGCGCCGCCCGCTTCGGCGTGGCACCTGCTCGGCATGTGGGGCAGCGCCGCCGACGACGTGTGGGTCGTCGGCAGCGGCGGCACGGCGCTGCACTACGACGGCGTCGCCTGGACGCCCTCCGAGATGCCCACGCGCCGCGACTTGACCGCGGTGTGGGGCGAGAGGAGCGACGCGGTGTGGGCGGTGGGCGCCGAAGGCACGATCATGCACTTCGATGGCGCGTTGTGGCGCAAACAGGACACCCCCACCGATCTGGCGCTGCTCGGCGTTTGGGGGCGCTTCGCCGTCGGCGCCGCGGGCACGATCCTCGCCCGCGAGGGTCAGACGTGGCGCAGCTTCGCGTCGCCGACCAACGCCACGCTGACCGCGATCGCCGGCGAGCTGCGCAGCGATGGCGAGCTGTTCATCGTAGGCCGCTCCGGCTTGGTATTGCGGCGCCCGGTGGGCGGCGGCTTCGAGCCGGTGACGTACTTTTCGCCGATCGACGATCGCGACCTGCTCGGGGTCTCGCACAGCGCAGGCCGCGTCGTGTTGGTCGGCGCCGCGGGCGCGGTGTTGTTGCTCGATCGTCCCGTACAATGAGTACCCCGTTGGTGAGCATGCCCAAAAAAACGCGATTTCTCCTGCTGGCGCTTGCCACGTTGGCGTTCGCGCCGTCGTCGGCCTCCGCTGATCGCACCACACTGCTCAAGGTCGACCTTCGCACCGGCCGCAAGCGCGCCATCGACGCTGCGCCGCGCACCTCCGCCGATCGCGAGCTCGACTCGCTGCTCGGCAAGGCGATGGGCAAGAACTTCAGCACGGCCGATCTGGCGCGCATCGAAGGCGCGCTGCGGCGCTACATCCGCGCGGCGCGACCGCGCGCGCAGGCGCGGCTGCTGCTGTTTCTCTATCCGGGCTCGATCACCAAGGCAGGCCTCAAGGAGCTGCGCGAGGTGCTGGTCGATATCGATCTCGTCATCGATCCCTGTGGCCGCTCGGTTTGTCGCGACAGCGTCGGCAAGCACCTCGAGCTGATCGGCAAGTCGCTGCGCCAGGCAGTGATCCGCACGCGCGACTACAAGATCCGTTTCAAGTCGGTGACCATTCGGACCACCACGCACATCGGCAACACCGACTACGAGATCTATCGCTTCGGTGCCACGCAGGCGATCAGCGCTGCTCATCGCCACAGCGGCGCGCGCCTGGTGCGCAAGATCGACAGCGCGCGCGCGGGCTGGGGACGCGCGATGACGCGCGCGATCACGCGACAGCTGCGCCTGCGCCGTGTGAGGCTGAGCAGCACGCCGAACGTGACCAAAGAGGGCAGCTCGGCGACCGTCTCGATCTCGATCCGATCGGACCGCGTGCGCATCCAGCGCGACGTGCTGTCGGCGCTAAGCGGCGCGGGCAAGGCGCTCGCCGCCAGCTCGTTTACACCCTCCGGCGGACAGATCGTGATCAAGGCGACGGTGCAGCGCCGGCGGCGCAGCGAGGAGCGCTACAGCTGCCCGATCTCGGCGGCGCTCAACCTCGCGCGCGGGCGCGTGTCGAGCCGCGAGCTGTGGTCGAGCTACGTCGCCCACAAGAAGCGCGGCGCGCGCTCGCTGTCGTTTTCGGACGCCGACGCGTCGGGCCGCTCGAGCGGCGGCGGCGGCAGCAGCTTCTCTGCCGAGGGGGCGCGTCAAACGCTGGTCGCCGCCATGCAGTCGCGCTTGGCGCCTTGCCTGCAGAAGGAAGCGATGCGCAGCCGGCGCTTCCGCGGTGTGACGCTGATCTTCTCGGTAGATCGACGCGGGCGCGCCACGCGCGTGCGCACCAAGGAGCGCGCGGCGCGCGTCAAGCGCTGCCTGGCGGGGGCGCTGCGGGCGCTGCGCTTTCAGCGCCACGGTGGGCCGCCGCAAGAGGTCACGTTCCCGATGTACATCAGCCGCTAGCTGGCGCTAGCAGGAGAGCACGATGAACAAAGACGAGTTGATCCTCACGCTGTGGCAGTTCGCTCGCAGCTTCGGCTGGGCCATCGTCGCGGCGATCTCGTTCGCGTTGGCCATGGGGCTGGCGATCAAGGTCTTCGACAAGCTGTCGGGCTCCATCGACGAGTGGGAAGAGATCAAGAAGGGCAACTGGGGGGTGGCGATGATCTTCACCGCCATGATCCTCTCGGTGGGGCTGGTGCTGTACAAGGTCATCTGAAGCGATCCGATCGATTCGGCCGCTCGCGCTGTCGAATTTCACCCTCGAATCCCTCGTGATCCGTTGCGGTTAGCTGTATCCTGGTCGGGCCGCGGCGCCGCCGTGCGCCCGTCTCGAGCCAACGTGGTGTGAGCCTTTGAGCGACGACAGTCGAAAGTCCAATCCCGACGTCAACTCCGTCGTGGAGCGATACGGGCGCCGCGGTGGAAGTGCGCGTAAGGGCGGCGGACCGACGGGGCCGACGAAGAAGGCGCCGCCCAGCTCGGGGTTCTGGCAGCGGGTCGTCGACTGGGTCGCACCCCCCACCGACGACGAGGCCACGCCTGACGGCGTGCCGGCAGTGCACGCGGCGGGCATGGAGGCCGCTGTCGGAACACCGAGCGGTGCGCCGCCGAGCGGGCCGCCACCGCTGGGGGCGCCGGCCCAGCCGCCGCCGCCGCTGCCACCGTCGGCCATGTCACCGACGCTTCCGCCGACGACGGTGCCACCCCTGACAGGGCAGCCCTCCATGATGCCGCCCCCCGCGACGATGCCGAGCGCGCCGCCGCAGTCGGCGACGATCACGCCGGCGCCGGGCGCGGGACCGGTGCGCGTGGCGCTCGAGCTGGTGCTGCCCTCGGGAACGCGCCTGCTGTTGGTCGGCCAGCGCGACCCGAGCGTGCCGGCCGTGGGCCTGCTGACGGTCAGCATCGAAGGTGCGCCGACCAACGATCCGCGCGTGCTCGAGGGCTTGCGCCGGCTGTCGATCGGCGACGCGCCGCCAGCCGGCGAGGTGTCCGCGACCCAGCCCGCGTTGCCGCAGGTGATGCTGCCGAAGCCCGCGGCCGCGGTGGCGCCCGCCGACGAGGACGACGACGACGGCATCGAGATCGACCTTCCGCCGCCGGAGCCGATCAAGAGCGCGCCGCCGAGCGTCGCCCCAGCGCCGCCCGTCGCTGCCGCGCCGCCCG
>JAGQIK010000266.1 GCA_020431405.1 Myxococcales bacterium | reverse complement strand
CGCCGCCAGCGCGGGCAGCGACGCGGCGAGCGCGGCTGCACCTGCGCCAGCACCCACGCTGCGCCTCGCGCTGAAGTACGCGCGAAGCGGCAAGCGCGGCGCGGCGCTCGCGGTGCTGCGCGCGCTGCAGGCCAAAAACCCCAAGGCGCACTACGCGAGCTACCTGGCGGGCAAGCTCTACTTCGAGACGCGCGCCTACGCGGCGGGCATCCGCGCCTATCGGCGAGCGATTCTCGACCGCCGCTACCGCCGCCTGCCGCGCGTCACGCGCGACGCCATCCGCGCGCTGGGCAGCTCCGCCTACAATCAGGCGACCACGCTGCTGATGCGCGTCGGTCGCCCCGCCCTGCCCCAGCTGCGCCGCGCCGCGCGCCACCACAAGAACCGCCGCGTGCGCGCCCGCGCGCGCTGGCTAACGCGCTACATCACGCGCCATCGACGGCGGCCTCGACGGCGCAAGCGTCGCGGACGGCGTCGGCGCCGTCGCAAGCGAAGACGCTAACACAGCGAGAGCAGCGCAGCCGCCACCAGCTCGGGATCGTGCACGCCGGGTGCGCGCTCGAGCGGCAGCGCGATCGGCTCGACGCCCACGTCGCGTACGCGATCGACATCCACCGGTACGTGGCCGTCGGCGTCGGAGCTGCCGTGCTCGTTGACCAGCACGTAGTGCAGATAGTCGCTGACGCGGCCGGGCTGGTCGTCGGAGGTGCGCAGCGCGCGGCAGACCTCGGAGACCATCTTGCTGACGGTCATGCTCATGGTCTCTTCGTCGCGCACGAGGTTGGCGACGAGGACCTTGGGGCGGCTCGAGCGGCGCACGGCGGCGCCCATGCCGTCCACCAGCAGGATCGGCAGCAAGCTGGTGTAGAAGCTGCCCATGGTGCAGGCGATGAGCTGCGCGTCCTCGACGGCGCGCGACACGAGCGGGTTGAGCGCCGGCCGCACCTCGCACCACTCGCCGGCTTGGTCGCGCTCGACGATGGCGAGGCGCTTGATCGGTGGATGCGGCGTGGAGGTGATCTGCGATTGGCCGATCATCTCGCTGCCGTTTTGAAACTCGGCCTTGAGGTGGTAGTTGGCGCCCGAGCAGACGGGCAGCACCTCGCCGCGCACGGCGGCCAGCGCCGAGAACTCGAAGATCACCGACTCGAGATCGCCGAGCGTGAGGTAGGCGCCGGCGATGACGAAATTGCCGATGTTGCCGTTGCGCAGGTCGAAGCTCGGAAGCTTGTGCTCGTTGAAGCGCTGCAGGTGCTTGATGATGATACGGCGGTAGCGCGGCTCGATCAGCTCCATGCGCGGATGCGACTCGCTGAGGTAGGTGTCGAGCTCGGCCTGCAGCTGCTGCGGCGTGCCCGATTCCTTGAGCCGCGTGCGAAACAGGCGGCCCACCTCGGGGTTTCCACGCTGGCTCATGTCGGAGAGCGCCATCAGCCGGTTGCGCAGGTCGCCGGGCGGCGGCATCTTGAAGTGCTCGCGCAGCACGCGGCTCGATCCACCGTCGTCGAACATCGGCAGCACGTGGGTGCTGTTGTGCGTGTACTGGATCAGCGTCTGCGCCAGGCCGCGCGCCCCCGAGCCGCCCGACATCAGCACCATCGTCGGGCCTTCCATCGGGTGGCGGCGGTAGTGATCGACCTTGGGGTAGACCGGCAGGCTGGTCGGGTGGTTTAGCCGCACCTGAGCCACCGGGCGGCCGTGACCGCCGGTGTCGCGCCGTCGGATCACGCTCAGCCTCCCGCCGCCGCCGCAGCCGCGTCGTCGCCGTCGCCGTCGCCGTCGCCGTCGTCGGCGGACGCTGCCGCGCGGCTGACGAGGTCGACGACCTTCATCATGTCGCCCGCGATCACGTGGTCGGCCGCCTCGGCGACTTCGTCGTGCTTGGGCTCGAACGCGATGGCGAGCCCAGCCGCGCGCATCGCCGCCAGGTCGTTGATGTCGTCGCCTACGAACGCGCAGCGCTCGAACGAGACGCAGAGCTCGTCGGCCGCCGCGCGCAGCGCCCGCGCTTTGCCGTCCATGTCGTAGGGCGTGGCGCGCCAGCCGCTGATCGTGCCGTCGGCGGCGAAGTCGATGCAGTTGGTGTGGCAGCGCTCGAAGGGGTGCTCGGGCAGCAGCACCTCGACGAGCAGATCGAGGGTGCCGCTGATCGCCACCAGTCGGTGACCGCGCGCGCGCAGCTCGGCGAGCGCGTCGGACACGCCAGGGCCAACTACCAGCGACTCGCGGATGACGCGCGCCATCTCGTCACGGGTGGCGCCGCGCGCTTGCCAGCCGCCGACGTCGAGCTCGACCCAACGTTCGTAGCTCAGCTCGCCGGCGAGATAAGCCGCCAGCCGCGAGCGCCCGACGACATCCTCGCCGCAGAAGTGGTCGTTGAGCAGCCGCCAGACGACCTTGGGCTGGCTGCCCGGGCGCGTGCGCACCAGGGTGCCGTCGATATCGAATGCGACGAGCGGGTAGCGCAGCACTACCGAGCGGACCGTGTCGTGGCGAGTTGATGCGGTCTGATCACTAGAGCGCCTTGTCGAGCACCACGTCCTGCACGTTGATCTTGTTGTTCTCGACGCGCACCTGGATCGCCTGACCGTGGATCAGGTCTCCCTTGTCCGGGCCGGGGGCGAGCAGGTTGTAGTTCTCGTTGTCGTCGAGGAACACGCGCAGGTAGTAGTTGCCGGGCGCGACCTGAGTGATCAGATAGATGTCCTTGCGGAAGGGCGAGCTGATGTCGACGCCGCCTATGCTGACGATGGCGACCTCGCCCGCCGGCGGTATTTGCGAGTGCAGCGAGACGTAGAGCGGCCCCTTGCCGTCGTGAACCAGCGGCGCCGTCGACGTCACCGAGCCGCGCAGGCCGGTGGGCGTTTGGCCGGTGATGCCCTCGACCTTGGCCAGGTCGACGTCTTTGGTGATCGGCGTGCTGCCGATGGTGACCGTAAACGGCCCGGCGATCATGTCGCCCACATCGGGACCGACCAGCGGCACCGGCAGCGAGTTGGCGTTGTCGTCGAGGAAGGCCCACAGGTCGTACGTGCCCGGCGTCACGCCAGAGATGGCGTAGGGGATCTTGGCGCCTGGATCCGACATGTCGGTGACCATCACTGGCGCGTTGAACAGCATGAAGGCGGGCGTGGGAAAGCCGCTCACGAAGAGGCCGACGTAGAGCGGGCCGCGCCCATCGAGACCGGGCGCGACCGATCGTGTGACGAAGCCGCTGATCTGCGGCGTGGACGCGGTGGTGTCGGCGCCCGCGTCCGCGCCCGTGTCGCCGAGCCCGTCGCCTGCCATCGCTTCGCCTGGCGCGACGTCGCCGGGCGTGTCGCCCGCGCCGTCCGACGCCTGGTCGGGCGCGGCGT
>JAGQIK010000265.1 GCA_020431405.1 Myxococcales bacterium | reverse complement strand
GATGACGAGCACGATCAGCGCGCCAGGCGCCTTGGGCAGCCAGCGCTTGCACGAGGCGAGCACGGCGACGCCGCCGACGGTGAGCAGCAGCGGGATCGCCTGCGTCGAGCCGATGTGCGCGTAGATGAATTGCAGCGTCTGCAGCGGTGGCCCGTGCGGGACCTTGAAGCCGAGCGCGTGCGGCAACTGGCTGAGCGCGATCAGCACCGCCGCCGCGGACGTGAAGCCGCTCATCACCGGATACGAGATCAGCGTCGTCAAGAAGCCGAGCCGCAGGATGCCAACAGCCATCTGCATCGCGCCGACCATGAAAGCGAGCTGAATCGAGATCTCGAGATACTCGGCGGAGTGCGGCTGCGCGAAGTGCGTCACACCCGACGCGAGCATCAGCGAAGCCATCGCCACCGGGCCGATCGCGAGCTCGGGTGTGCGGCCGAGCAAGGCGTAGAGCAAAAGCGGCAGCGTCGCCGCATAGAGGCCGACGTAGGGCGGCAGCTCGGCGAGCGCCGCGTAGGCCATCGCCTGCGGCACGAGCATCGCCGCGGTCGTGAGCGCGGCGACGGCGTCGTGGCGCACCGACTCTGGGTTGCTCGTGCGCAGCGTCTCGATGAACGGCAGGTTCAGCACGCTGCGGCGCACCACCTGCATCGGACTCGTGGCTCTGCGTCGTCGGTTCACGGAACGTGCGAGTGTAGCGAACGTAGGCCGGCAGGCTACGGTTCTACTTTGATTTCGGTATTGTCGAAGAGAGCATGCCGGGGTCCGTGACCACGGCATCGTCGCCGAAACGCCCGCGCAGCACGTCGAGCGCGTCAGTGGACAGCTTCGCACACTTGCTGACGTCGATGTGAGCAAGCTGAAAGCGCCCGCGCACCAGCTGCTCGGCGCCGCGCCGATCGAGATCGCTGCCGGCCAAGTCGATGCGCCGCAGCGCTGAAAAGGTGGGGTTGTCTGCGAGTGCCGCGAGCGCGTCGAGCGAGAGACGTCGCTGCGAGATGTCGAGGTGACGAAGGCGCCACGGCAAGCTCGCCAGCAGCTCGGCCACGACCAGATGATCGTCGTGCAGCGCGAGCCACTCGATGTTGCGCAGCGCCGGTTCGGCGGCGGCGGCGGCGAGGCTCTCCACCGAGTAGCCGCTCCAGGGGGTAAATCCGCGCCGCATCTGAGGTAGGTCGAGCAGCGCTGGCAGCCCCTTGAAGCGTGGTGTGATGCGCAGCGAGAGGCTGGGCAGCTTGATCGCGCCGAGCAGCTGTGGGCTGGCGGTCGATAGCCACAGCCACTGCACACGCTCGATGCCCGCGATCTCGCCGAGGCGCGCGAGCGCGTCGGGGCTCGTGCCGCGCACGACGACGTAGCGCACGGGCTCGCATGCGAAAAGCTCGGCGCCCCGCTCGAGCAGCCACGAAACTTGCGCGTCGACGGCGACGACGAAGCCGCGCTCGATCTCGAGCGCCATCCGTTTGTTGTCGAAGCGCTGGCGCACCGCGGCGACCAGCGCGTGGCGCAGGTGCTTGATGCGCCTGACCTCGGTCGCGGCGCAGCTGCCGCAGGCCCAACGCAGCTCGAGCGAGATCAGCTCGCCGCGCGGATCGCCGCGCTCCTGCAGCCAGTCGGCATAGACCGAGCGCGCCTGCACGTCGTCGAAATCGCGCAACACGGCGTCGAGCAGCGCTCCACGGTCCGTCATCGCTGGCGATCATACTGCGGGGGGCCGCCGCGGGCCCTTAGCGCTGGCCCTGCAGCGACGCGAGCAGCAGCAGCAGGTGCTCGCCGTCTTGCTGGAAGAACTTGTAGGCAGCGCGCGTGTTGACCAGCCGCTCGAGCCCCATGCTCAGCACTTCGGTCGATCCGCCGGCGTACTTGCGGCCGATGTAGGGCGCGACGAACTTGCCGTTGAACGCCTTCTGGGTCGCGTCGTAGGTCGTGCCTTCGAGCAGCTTGCCCAGCTCGGAGAGCCGGCCATCGGAGCGGCGCCAGCGCAGCGCGTGCATGGTGGTGAAGATGCGCCAGCCGCCGAAGTCCTCGACCCAGTGTCCGAGCTCGTGAAGCAGGTCTTTGACGCTGCTCGTCGGCGTGAGGTGGATCAGCTTGCGCCCGTTGGCCTCGGTCGCGATGCAGGGGCCGGAGAACTGGCTGCCCACCTGGATCGGCACCGGCGGCATGCGCAGCAGCACCTGCGGATCGACGAGATGCTCGAGCACGCGCTTGGCGCGCGCGATGCGCTTTTCGATCACCGCGCGCTGCTCGCTGCTGATGCTGTCCTGGTAGTTGACGGTTTCCGTGAAGCGCCACGCCTCGCGCGGCGCCTTGGCGAAGCGCGCGCGCTGCTGGCGCAGCCATGGCTTGGCCCACTTGGCTTTGTAGCGTGCGAGGTAGCTGGTGAGCGCCGAGCCGAGCTGCTGCTCGAGCTCGTTGCTGCTGCCGCGCAGGGCGGCGGCCTGACGCTCGAGATAGATGTAGCCGCTGCGCACGTCGGAGGCGGCCAGCGCGGTCTTGATGACTCCGGCCGCGAGGTGTGTCGAGGCGACGGCGGGCAGCGGTGGCAGCGACTCGGGCAGCACTGAAGCAGGGATGCGCCCGTGGCGGCGCAGCATGCGGTCGGCGGTGACCTGCCAGTCCTTGTTCGGCATGGCGTGGCCAAATTGCGTCTGCAGCCGCTCCGAGACGGCCTTGACCGACGCCGCGTGCGAGAGGTTGGGCACCCAGCGCCAGATCAGCCGGTCGGCGAGCCGGGGGGTTCGCCCGCGCGGCGGTGCGGCCGCAGCGCTGCCGACCCAGCCGGCGAGGGCCAGGGCGATGACGACGACGACACGCGCACGCGACAGCACGAGCAGTGGTTTTGCAACGTGCGGGCCTCGCGCACCGCACGTATTATCACCGGCTTAGCGAGGCGGCGGCGGGGCGTGGGAGGCTGCAGTTGCCAGACGTTGTCGCGGCCTCGAACAGCGATGGTAAAAAGGGACGCTGCCCCCGGTTGACAGGTCGCGCGGTCCTGGTACTAAATCAAATGAGTGTTCGATTTGACTAAGCAGCGCCGGTACGACGCCGAAGCCTCGCGGCGAGACATCCTCGCCGCGGCGGAGGAGCTCTTCGTCGAGCGCGGGTTCGCGCGAACGTCCACGGCCGAGATCGCGCGCAGCGCCGGAGTCTCGCCGAGCCAGATCAACTACCACTTCGGCTCCAAAGAGAAGCTGTGGCGCGAGATCCACGCGCTGAAGTTCAAGGAGTACTACAAGGTCCAGGTCGAGCTGCTCTCCGGGCGCGACCTGGGCGTCGAGACGGTGGCGCGCTCGATGGAGGCCTACTTCCGCTTCTTCCAGAACGACCAGCGCTTCGCGCGCCTGATGATGTGGAATTTGTTGGAAGTTGGCGGCATGGGGGAGGGCGAGAGCGGGCGGCTGCTCGGCCTCGGACGGGACGTCATCGCCGAGGCGCAGCGCGCCGGTCGGCTGCGTGATGACATCGATCCGGGCCTGACCTTGATGGCCTTTCTGGGCATCGTCTCGTGGTGGTTCCAGGCGCGCGACGAGTTTTGCGAAAAGCTCGGCATCGAAGACCCCGACGCCCACGAGGAGCGCTACCTCGAGACGGTCACCAAGCTGATCACCGAAGGTATCGGACCGAGGGACTGAGGACGGGGCGGCCGCTCGCCGCCCCTTTTTTGAGCCGAGATTCATTCGAATGTTCGAATTAATTTGCCGGAGGATATGATGGGCACCGTGAAGACCTTCTCGCGCTACCTCGCAGGCGCCGTGCTGCTGTTGCCGCTGGCGGGCGATCTCTCCGCGGCCGAAAGCAAGCCGGGCATCGAGATCACCACGCACCCACGCAGCGGGCGCGGCAAGGTCGGCTGCACCTTGTTCGCCAGCGAGCGCGGCTTTCCGGCCAAGAGCGAGCTGGCGCATCGCCGCACGTGGGCGCTGATCGTCAAAGGCAAGGCGATCTGTCGCTTCGCCAACGTCAAGCCTGGCACCTACGCGGTGGCCGTGCTGCACGACGAAAACGGCAACAACAAGATGGACACCAACTGGGTCGGTATGCCCAAGGAAGGCTATGGCGCCTCGCGAGACGCCAAGCCGGGCACCTTCTCGGGGCCCAAGTTCAAGGACGCGCGCTTTCGTTACCCGGGCGGCCGCGTCGCGATGACGCTCAAGCTGAGGTACTAGCCATGCGCCGCAGGCCCACCCTGTGGGTCGCGCTGGCGCTCGGCGCTGTCGCGGCCGTGGGGCTCTTCGTGCGCGCGGGCGCGCGGGCTGGCGACGGCTCCGGCGCGCCGAAGGAGAGCGCGCAGGCCAAGACGCGCGCTGACGCCGCGGACATCAAGCACGTGGTGACGGCTGTGGTGACGCGTCGCGCGCTGCCCGAGCGCCTCGCGTACGCCGGCATCACGCGCGGCACCAAACGCGCGCTGCTGTCGTTTACGGTCGGCGGGCGCCTGGTCAGTCGGCCGGTGCGCGTCGGTGACCGCGTGCGGCGCGGCCAGCTGCTGGCGCGGCTCGACGCGGCGGCTTACGTCAACCAGAGCAGCTCGGCGCGCGCGCTGCTCGGCGAGCTCGACGTGCGCATCGGCCAGCTCGAGCGTGACCAGCGCCGCGTGCGCGCGCTGTCGGCGCAGGGCGCCGCGACGCAGGAGGAGCGCGAGAAGGTCGAGGCTGGCCTGCGCGCGCTGCGCGCCAAGCGCGACGCGGCACGCGTGCGCCAGCGCGAGGCGGGACGCGCGCTGCGCGAGGCGCACCTCAGCGCGCCTTTCGCGGGGGTGGTCACGCGGGTGTTCGTCGAGCGCGGCGAGACCGTAGGCGGCGGCCGGCCGGTCATCGCGCTCTCCGGCGCCGCCATCGAGGTCGAGATCGAGCTTCCGGGCAGCGCCGCGGCGCGCTTTCGCGCCGACGCCAAGGTCAGCGTCGACCTGCCGCTGCTCGGCCGGCGCGGGCTCGAGGCGCGTGTGACGTCGTTCGGCGCGAGCGGCTCGCCGCTGCCGGGGCGGCTGTTTCCAGTGATCGTTACCTTGGCGCCGGCGCCCGGTGTCGTCGCAGGCCTCGCGGCCGAGGTGCACGTTACGCTAGGCGGCGAGCCGCAGCTGGTGGCGCCCATCGAGGCGGTGGTCGATCCGTCGGGGCGCGACGCTTCGGTCTTTCGCGTGCGTGGCGGCGTCGCCGAGCGCGTGCCGGTGGACGTGCTGCGACTCGGCGACGGCGAGGTCTCGCTGCGCGTGCGCGGGCGATCGCTGGGCGTTGGCGACGAGGTGATCGTCGAGGGGCAGCTGAGCCTGCTCGACGGCGATCGCGTCGTCGTGCGCGCTCGGCAGCGGATGGCGAGCCATCGCTCGAGGGCCGCGCGATGAGCGGGCTGACGACGAAGCTGGTGGCTCTCGGCGTGGCGCGCCCGCGGCTGACGGTCACGCTCAGCGCGCTGCTCGCGGTCGTCGGCATGCTGGCGTGGTTTTCCATGCCGCGCATGGAGGACCCGCGCCTTCCCGATCGCGCCGGGATGATCGTGACGTCCTACCCGGGCGCCGACGCGCGCAGCGTCGAGGGCCTGGTGGTCGACCGCATCGAAAAGGCGCTCGCCGACGTCGACGCCATCGAGCACGTGGAGAGCACTGTGCGAGCCAACGTCGCCATCACCGTGGTGCGCCTGCTCGGCACCACGTCGGGGCGCAAGGTCGACGAAGCGTGGGACGAGGTGCGCGAGCGGCTGGCACGCGCGCGTCGCAAGCTGCCCGCCGGCGCTGGAGAGCCGTCGCTCGACACCAAGATCATCGACACCGAAGCGGTGCTCGTCGCGCTCCAAGGCAGCGGCGATCCGATGCGCTTGTCGCGGGCGGCCGATCGGCTCGAGAAGCGCTTGCTCGCGCACCCGCAGGTGGCGCGCGTGGAGGTCTCGGGCAAGCCGCGCGAGCAGGTCACCATCGAGTACGACGACGCCGTCGCGCGCCGACTGGGGCTCTCGGCGGCCGAGCTGGTGCGTCGGCTCGCCGCGCGAAACGCGGGCACGCCGGGCGGCTCGCTGCGCGTTGGTGGTCGGCGCGCCGTGCTGCGGCCGCGCGCGCACTTCGACAGCGTCGCGGCGCTGCGGCGTACGCCGGTGGTGCTGCCGTCGGGCGCGGCGCTGCCCCTCGGTCAGCTGGCGCGCGTTCGACACGGCCCCGCCGAGCCGCGGCGCGAGATCGTCCGCGTCGGCGGCGAGCGCGCCATCGTGCTCGGCGTGGTGCCGCGCCGCGCGATCAACCTGGTGGCCTTCGGCGACGGCGTGCGCCGCGTGCTCGGCGAGATGCGCGCCGAGCTGAGACCGCTGCGCGCGACGGTGGTGACCTTTCAGCCGGGGCGCGTCGCGACGCGACTGTCCGAGCTGGGGAGCTCGCTGCTGCTCGGCGTTGGCATCGTGGCGCTGGTGCTGCTCGTCTTCATGGGTATGCGCGTTGGTCTGGTGGTGGCCAGTGTTGTGCCGCTAGTGGCCTTCGCCTCGCTGGCGATCTACTTTCTCGGCGGCGGCATCCTGCACCAGATATCGGTGGCCGCGCTGGTCATCGCCCTCGGCATCCTCGTCGACAACGCGATCGTGATGGCCGAGCTGGTGCAGGCGCACGTCGACGCCGGGCTCGAGGCGCGGGAGGCGGCCGCGCGCGCCGTCTCCGAGCTGGGCTTGCCGCTCTTTTCCGCGACGGGGACCACGGTGGCGGCCTTCGTTCCGATGCTGCTGTCGGAGGGCAACTCGGGCGACTTCGTGCGCGCCATCCCGGTGGTGGTGATCCTGACGATGGTGCTGAGCTACCTCTTCGCGCTGCTCGTCACCCCTGCGCTGTGCGCGCTCTTTTTGCGGCGCTCCAAACGCGGCGGCGGCGGCGGCGGCGGCGGCGACGACGCGGCGCGAGCGACGCTGCTGTCGCGCGTCTCGGCGCGCTTGGTCGCGCTATCGACCCGCGCGCCCAAGCGCGTGGTGGCGGTCGCGCTGCTCTTCGTGGCTGCGGCGGGCGCGGGCATCGCAGCGCTCGACAAGCAGTTCTTCCCTTCCGGCGATCGCGACCAGCTCGTGGTCAGCGTCGAGCTTCCCGAGGGCGCGCACATCGCACGCACCGACGCGGCATCGCGTCTGCTCGAGCGCGCGCTCTCGCGCCGGCCCGAGGTGACGCGCGTCGCGGCTTTTGTCGGACGCTCGGTGCCGCACTTCTACTACAACCTGCCGCGCGCCCCGCGCGCCGAGCACCTGGCGCAGCTGATCGTGCAGACGCGCTCGTTGCGCGACGTGCGGCGCGTGGCGCGCTGGCTGCGTGGCTACGCGTCGCGCGCGTTGCCCGAGGCGCAGGTCATCACGCGCACGCTGCAGCAGGGACCGCCGGTGCAAGCGCCAGTGGAGGTGCGCGTGGTGGGCGACGATCTGCAGAAGCTGGCGCGCGCGGCGAACGCCGTGCTGCGCGAGCTGCGGTCCGTGCCGGGCGCGGTGTCTGCGCGCCATGACGTGGGGCTCGGCGTGCCGACGCTGCGCTTTGCCGTCGACGACGCCGCAGCTGGCAGGCGCAGGCTCGCCCGCGCGCACGTCGCGCGCGCGCTGGCGCGCACCACGCGCGGCTTGCCGCTCGGCATGTTGCGCTACGGCGCCGGCGAGGACCTCGTGCCGATCGTCGTGCGCGCGTCGACGGGCGAGCACACCGGCCTGACCCGCCTCGGGTCGATCGATGTCAACGGCGACGGCCCGCGCGCGCGCGCTGTGGCGCTGGCCAGCATGGCGAGCGTGCGACCGCAGTGGCGTCCGGCGGTGATCCATCATCGCGACCGGCGGCGTCTGGTCACGGTGCGCTCGCAGCTTCGCGCCGGCGCGACCTACAGCGCGGTGCTGGCCAAGCTGCGCCCGCGCATCGCGGGCCTCTCGCTGCCCGACGGCGTGCGCGTCGAGTATGGCGGCGAGGCAGAGAGCTCGGGGCGCGCCAACGCCGCGCTCTTTCGCGCCGTGCCGCTGGCGGTGATCCTGCTGCTGGCGTTCCTGCTCGCCGAGTTCAACTCGTTTCGGCGCGTGCTGATCATCAACGCCACGGTGCCGCTGGCGGCCGTCGGCGTGATCCCTGGGCTGCTGGTGGGCGGCTATCCGTTCGGCTTCACCGCGCTGCTCGGCGTGTTCGCGCTGGTCGGCATCGTCGTCAACAACGCCATCGTGCTGCTCGAGGTAGTGGAGGCGCAGCGCCGCGAGGGCGCGAGCGTCGACGCGGCGCTCGGCGCGGCGGTAGCGCAGCGTATCCGGCCGATCCTGCTCACCACCGCGACGACCGTGTCGGGCTTGCTGCCGCTCTTGTTCGCCAATGCCACGCTGTGGCCGCCGCTGGCCGCCTCGATGATCGCGGGGCTCGTCAGCTCCACCGGGTTGACGCTGATCGTGGTACCGGCGCTCTATCGGCTGCTCTTTCGTGACGGCGACGCGGCGCCCGAGCCCGCGCGTTCATCGAGGCCGGGCGCAAAGCTGATCGCGGGCGGAGCGGCGCTGGTGGTGGCGCTGCTGCTCGCCGGCGGCGCGGCACACGCCGACGGCACCGTGCGCCTGAGCCTCGACGCGGTGATCGCTTCGGCACGCAGTCGGCCAGCGGTGCAAGCGGCTCGCGCCGTCGCTTCGGCCGAAGCCGCGCGCGCGAGCGTCCAGTGGCGCCGCGCGCTGCTGCCCACGCTCTCGGGCGAGGCATCGGTCTCGTTTCTCAGCTATCAGCGCGCGCTGTCGACGCCCATCGGATCGTTCGCGCTCGGCGGGCGGCGAACCCTCGCCGCCGCCGCCGAGCTGCGTCAGCCGCTCTTTGATCCGGCGCGCCTACTGTTCGGTGCGCCAGCGAGCAGCGCCTCGGCGCGCGCGCGAGCGGCGGTGGCGCGGCGCGAGGTGCCCGAGCGCGAGGCGCAGGCGGCGCTTTCGTACATCCGCGTGCTCGCCATCGACGCCCAGCGGCGCACCACACGCGCGTTCGTACGCAGCCTCGGCCAGCGCGAGCGTCAGGTGCTGGCGCTCGTCGCCGCTGGACGCGCGCTCGAATCAGACGTGCTCAAGGTCAAGACCGCGCTCAGCGACGCGCAGCTGGCCCTCGAGCAGCTGCGCAACCAGCGCGAGGTCGCCTGCCGCGCGCTCGCGCTGGCCGCTGGTCGCACGGGGCGCGTCGACGTCGAACCCTTCTCGGCGGCGCGCCTGCCGCGCGCGCTCGCCGCCGTCGCCGCCGCCGCCAG
>JAGQIK010000032.1 GCA_020431405.1 Myxococcales bacterium | reverse complement strand
GGCCGGCGCTCGACGGCGGACGCATCGACGTGCCCGTTCGCGGTGCCACCGACTCGACGCTCGACCTGCAGATCCCAGCCGGCATCGACGTCGCCCAGCCGCAGAAGCTCGTCATCGAGGTGCTCGGCCAGTCTTTCGAGCAGACGCTCGCCGCCGGGCGCTCGGTGGTCGTCAGCGGCGACAGCCGCGTGGTGATGACCAACGTGCATCGCGGCGACATCAGCGCGGCGCCGCTGGTGCAGAAGACGACCTGCGTGCCCGACACCAAGGCCAACTGCGCGCAAGACACGCTCGACAAGTGCGGTGCGCTGCTGCACAGCATCTCGCCCGACGGCCGGCTGGTTGTCGGCCAGTGCGCCACGCCTGCCCATGACGAGCTGTTCGTGATCGAGATCCCGCTCGGCAAGCGCTGGACCGTTGCGTCTTCGCTGTCGCCGGCGAGCTCGACGGCGTTCGTGTTGGGGGGCCGCTTCTTGGCCCAGATCGACGTCCAGTCGGGAGAGCTCGCGCTGCGCGCGGTCGACAGCGAGGCGCGCACGCTCGGCGCGCCGGCCGGCAATGCGACGATCGCCAAGGGGCGCGCGCTGCGCGCTTCGCTCGACGGCAAGCACGTCTACGTGTTTTCGGGGGCCGAGCGCGGCGGCAACGACCGCATCACGCGCATCGAGCTGCTCGAGGACGCGCAGGGGGTGGCCTCGTTCGACATGGCCAACGAGACGCACATCGATCTCGGCGACGGCTGCCCGCCGCTGCCGTCTAAGTGCGAGGACGACTACGCCAAGTCGATGCGCGAGCTGTCTGCCGGCGTCCTGCTCTTTGCGCGGCCAGGTCTATCGCGCGTCGAGCGCATCGACTTCAACTCGGCGACGCCGAGCATCGCGATCTCGTCGGCCACGATCATCGCCGCTCATGGCTTGGCGCTCTCGGCCAGCGGCGACCGCGTGTTTACCCATGGCCGCCAGACGAGCGGCGACAACGCCGCCAACGGCATCTGCACCATCGAGGTGGCGAAGTTCGGCGACCCGCCGACGTGCAACTACTTCACGCCCGTGGGCGGCACCGAGGTCGGCTTCGGGCTCGCCGCGCCGCCCGAAGGCGGTTGGCTCGCCGTGGCGTTTGTCTTGCCGCCGATCTCGCTGCTGCAGACCGGCTATCGCGTGCTGCAGGGCGCCAGCTACAAGCAGGTGGACGTCGGCCAGCGGCGCCCCTTCCACATTTTGATCCAGCCCTGATGTGGTCCGAGACCTGAGATGACCGCGGCGCGCGACGTCGACGACAGCGGCAGCGCCGAGCTTCGCTTCGGCAACTACCGCGTGATCGAAAAGCTCGGCGAAGGCGGCATGGGGACCGTCTATCTGGCGCGCCAGGAAGGCGGCGGGCTCGACAGGCTCGCGGTGGTCAAGGCGGTGCGGGCCAAGCTGCTCGACGAGCCCGAGGTGGTCGAGCGCTTCACGCAAGAGGCGCGCGTCAATGCGCGGCTCTCGCACCCCAACATCGTGCAGGTCTACGAGCTGGGCGACGTCGACGGGTTGCCGTACGTCGTGATGGAGCACGTGCACGGGCGCAGCTTCGACCAGATCATCGCCGCCGCGCGCGCGCGCGGCGAGACGCTGCCGCTCGAGGTGATCCTGCGCGTGTGCTGCGATCTGCTGCGCGCGCTGTCGTGCGCGCACGGCTACGTCGACGAGCTGGGCCGGCCGCACCGCGTGATCCATCGCGACGTCAAGCCGGGCAACGTGCTGGTGGGGTTCGACGGCAGCGTCAAGCTGATCGACTTCGGTCTGGCCAAGACGACGACGTCCTCGCTCAAGACATCGACCGGCATTATCCGCGGCACGCTGGCCTACATGGCGCCGGAGCAGGCCTCGGCCCAGCCGGTCGACGAGCGCAGCGACCTGTTCGCCGTCGGCTGCATCCTCTTCGAGCTGCTCGAGGGGCACACGCCGTTCGATCGCGGCGACGTGCTGCCCACGCTGCGCGCGATCTGCGACGACCCCACGCCCGAGATCACGGCCAGCGCTCCGGACGAGCTGAAGGAGGTCGTCAAGCTGCTGCTCGCCAAGCGGCCCGAGGACCGCTTCGCCAGCGCCGACGAGGCGCTCGGTGCGCTGTCGTCGTGCGGCGAGCTCGCCGACGACGCTACGCTGCGCGAGCTATTGGTGCTGCTGTACGGCCGCGCCGCGCGCCGGCTGCTGCCCACGTCCGAGCTCGAGCGCGCGCAGCGTGGCTCCGACCCCACGGTTCAGGCAGGCTCGCCCTCGTCGTCGCGGCGATCGGCTTCGGCGCGCCACCAGAAGGACCGCTCGCGAGACGCGCTCGCCGACACGCAGCACGCTACGGATCCTTCGACCCTACGAACCCAGGCCCACGCGCCGTCGTCAGCCGCGCCAGCGACACGGCGACTGTCGCCGGCGCTGCTGCTGCTCGTCGTGCTGCTGCTAGGCGGCGCAGGCTTCGGCGCCTACTTCATGACGCGTCGCACGAGCGCAGACTCGGGCTCGGGCTCAGCTTCGGCCGCGCGTACGGCAGTAGTGGCGGCGGGTACAGCTCCGGATTCCGGTACGGCTTCGGCTTCGGTTGCGGCTTCGGGTACGGCTTCGGCTTCGGCTTCGGCTTCGGCCTCGGGTACGGCTTCGGCTTCGGATTCGGGTCCGGATCCGGGTACGGCTTCGGCTTCGGCTCCGGCTCCGGGTACGGCTTCGGGTACGGCTTCGGCGAGCGCAGCGCGTCGTCGTCGGCGAGCGGCTGCGGCAAGAAGAGCGGCTGCTCGCAGGGCCGCAGCGCGCAAAGCCGCCGCCGAAGCCAAGGCCAAAGCTGCCGCCGCTGCTGCTGCTGCGGCCGCCGCCAAGAAGGCCGCCGCCGCCGCCGCCGCCGCCAAGCCCGCGGCCGTCGGCACGCTGGCCATCGCGGCCAGCGGACGACGCCACGCCTTCGCCGTCAGCGCCGCGGGTGGCTCGAGCACCGTGCGCGGCACCTTCACCGTCACGCTGCGCTATCGCGTCTCGGGCGCGCGCCTCGTCGCGTCGCTGTCGAGCACGCCGTGGACCATCGCCTACGTCAGCGGCACGCAGCCCGGGCGCACGCCGCGCCACGGCATCGCCGTCGGGGCCGCCTCGCGCCGCGTCGAGCTGCGCCACCCCGACGGGCGCTCGATGGTGCTGCAGCTGAGCTACCGGCCTGGGAGATAGCCGTCCATGTACCTTCTGATCGAGAGCGCCGGCGCGCTCGTGCAGCAGCCGCTGCCCGCAGACGAGGGGGTCATCGGCAGCGCGGCCGACTGCGCCGTCAGCGTCGCGGGCAGCGCGCCGCGCCACGCGCGCTTTCGCGTCGACGGCGACGCGCTCGAGCTCGAGCAGCTCGACGCGCCGCTCGGTGTGGCGGGCAGCGCCGTGGCGCAGCATCGGCTGCGGCCCGGCACCGAGCTCGCGCTCGGCGAAGCACGCCTGTGGCTGGTGCGCGAGCCCGACGAGGTCGAGGTGCGGCTCGCCAAACCGGCGCCGCAGGACGCGCAGGCGCCGACCTCGGGCCCGGCGGCGCGCCTGGCGCTGCTCGCCGACATGGCGCGCACCATCGGCCGCGATCTCGACCTCGCCGAAGTCTACGCGCGCATGCTCTCGCTCGTAGCCCGCGCCATCGCCCCCGAGCACGCCGCGCTGGTGCAGCGCGAGAGCGACGGCAGCCTGCGCATCCTCGCCGCGCACAGCGCAGCAGAGCAGGGCGGCCGGCCGGCGCGTCCGCTGCAGCTCTCGAGCACGCTGGTGGCGCGCGTGATCGAGCGCGGCGAAGCGCTTCTCGTCGCCGACGCCACCAGCGACGCCCAGACGCGCGGCGTGCGCAGCATTATGCGCCAGCGCATCCGCACCGTGGCCTGCGTGCCCTACGCCGTGCGCGGCGTGGTCGTCGGCGCGCTCTACGTCGACTCGCGCAGCAAGTCGCTGGGCGGCTTCGAAGAGGCCGACCTCGACTATCTGATCGCCCTCTCGCATCTCGGCGCGGCGGCGGCGCAGTCGGTCAAGACCGTCGAGACGCTGGCCAAGCTCGAGCGCGAGGTCGCCGAGCTTCGCGGCGGCGCGGCGGCCGAGATCGTCGGCGAGGCGCCGGCCACGCGCAAGCTGCGCGAGCTGCTCTCCAAGGTCGCGCGCTCGTCGCTGCCGGTGCTCGTCGCCGGCGAGCGCGGCACCGGCAAGGAGCTCGCCGCCAGTGCGATCCATCGCAGCTCCGAGCGCGCCTCGGCGCCGTTTGTCGCCGTCAACTGCGCGGCGATCCCCGAGTCGCTCACCGAGAGCGCGTTCTTCGGCCACCTGCGCGGCGCGTTCACCGGCGCCGAGCGCGACCAGCCCGGCTACTTCCGCCAGGCCGATGGCGGCACGCTGTTTCTCGACGAGGTCGCCGATCTGCGCGCCGGCGCGCAGGCGGCGCTGCTGCGCGCGCTGCAGCAGGGCGAGGTGCTGCCCGTGGGCGCTACCACGCCGGTGGCGGTGGACGTGCGCGTCGTCTGCGCCACCAACCGCGACCTCGCCGAGGCCGCCTCGCGCGGCGAGTTTCGTCACGACCTGCTCGACCGGCTCGAGGTGCTGCGCATCGAGCTGCCGCCGCTGCGCGAGCGCCCCGACGACATCCCGCTGCTCGCGGCGCACTTCGCCGCCGGCCGCGTGACGCGGGTCAGCGCGCGCGCGCTCGAGCTGCTCTGCGCCTATCGCTGGCCGGGCAACATCCGCGAGCTGCGCAACGTCATCGAGCGCGCGGCAGTGCTCGGCGACGGCGAGACGATCTGGCCCGAGGACCTGCCGCCGGCGCTGCGCGCCGCCAACGCCGCCGACGAGCACCTCGCCTCGCTCGAGAGCGTCGAGCGCGACCACATCATCCGCGTGCTGCGACGCACGCGTGGAAACATCACCCAAGCGGCGACGATCCTCGGCGTACAGCGCCTGACGGTCTACAAGAAGCTCGACAAGTACGCGCTCGACGCCGCCGACTTCAAGCAGGGGTAGTCTAGAGGCATGCGAGCACGTCGAGCCGTCGTCGCGCGCTGTCTGGCATGCCTTTGCGCCGCGCTGGTCTCGCTGTGCGCCGCCTGCGTGCTGCCGCCCGAGCAGACCAGGCCTAGCGGCGACATCTTCGTCGCCACCGACGGCGGCGGCGACGCGCAGCCGTCCATCGCGACGCTCGAGCAGCTGTTCACCGAAAACGTCGCGCTCTCGGCCAGCGAGCGCAGCGGCGCGCCAGCGGGCTATCGCGTCTACGACGTCACGCTGACGCAGCCGCTCGATCCCGACGACACGAGCGCCGGGACGTTCGAGCAGCGCGCCGCGCTGTACGTCAAGACCGACGCAGCGGCGAGCGACCCGCTGGTGCTGATCCCTTCGGGCTACGACCTCGCCAACGCCGACCGCCTCGACGCGATCACCGAGCTGCTCGTCGCGCACCAGCTGGTCATCGAGTACCGCTACAACGGCGCCTCGCGACCTGCTGGCGACGCGGCCTTCGCGCACCTGCGCGCGCGCGCCGCCGCGGCCGACGTGCACGCGTTCGTGCTCGCCTTCAAGCGCTACTTCGTCGGACGCTGGATCTCCGTCGGCCGAAGTCGCGGCGGCAGCGTCGCGCTGCACCATCGCGCGATCTACGACGGCGACGTCGCCGGCACCGTCGCCGTGGCGACGCCCGACATCGACGGCGCGCCCGACGGCCGCTGGGTCGCCGCGCTATCGAGCCTCGGCGACGCCGCCTGTCGCTCGCGCCTGCAAGCGCTGCAGCGCGCGATGCTCAGCACGCGTCGCGCCGAGCTCTTCGCGCTGTTCACTGCATCTCAGCCGACGGGCACGACCTTCGTGCGCATCGGCGGCGACAAGGCCGCCTACGAGGCGACGGTGCTCGACCTGTCGCTCTCCTACTGGCAGAGCTACGGCAAGTACCCCTGCGACGGCCTGCCGGCGGTCAGCGCCAGCGCCGCCACGCTCTACGATCTACTCATCTCGAGCGTCGGCGACCTCGCCACCGACGCGCAGCAGGACTATTACAGCGCCTACTTCATCATCGCGCACCGCGAAGACGGCTACCCACAGCTTCCCAACGCGCACCTCGCCGACGTGCTCGAGACCACCGCGCCCGATCTAACGCGTGGCACCGTGCCGGCGGGCGTCGACGCCAGCTACGACGGCGCCTTCGACAAGCTGGTCGACGACTGGATCGAGACCAAGAGCCACGACATTGTCTTTCTGCGCGGCGAGCTCGACGCCTGGGGCGCCGTGCGTCACCCCGTCGCGCCGGCGCGCCGCGTCGTCGAGTATCTCGTCACGGGCGTCGGCCACAGCGGCGTACGTGTCGCCAACCTGGCGCCGAGCGATCGCGACGCGGTGGAGAAGCTGCTCCGCGGCTGGGTCGCGGCGGATGCTCAGCTGCCGTAGCAGGCCGCGATCTCGGCGCTGCAGGCCTGGTTGAGGCAGTCGATGCACGGCTGGCCCTGCTGCTGGCACTTCTGCGTGCACGTGTTGTTGTAGGCGTTGATCGTGCAAGTGATCAGCGTGTTCTCGGCCGCCTGAGCGGCGGCTGTGCCCTGCGCCACGCACGCCTGCACGCACGCGTCGTTGGTGAGGTCGCAGGCCAGCACGCACTGGTCGACCTCGGCGCAGCTCTTGGTCCCCACACCCGACGGCGGCGTCGAGGGCGGTGTCGATGGTGGCGTGGTGCCAAGGTCGAACGTGGCGCTGTCGTAGCTGACACCCGTATCGGGGTAATAGACGGGCGGCGTCGTCGACGGCGATGTGCAATTGCACGTGCTCCAGCCCTGACCGTCGAGGTTGCAGGACTGCGCGCCCGCCGCGCCGCTTAGGCAACTGCACGCCTGAGTGGAGCCCGGCGCGCACACGGTCGGTACGGGTCCGGTCTGACCGGCGCACCCGACGATCGTGGCGACGGCGGTGACGACGATGATCTTGCTGGACAGGTGATGGTCGCTTTTTGCTGTCATGGCTGGACTCACCCGGCGACCTGGGGCTCCCCATTGCCCACGCGCGTCGCTGAAGCAAGAACAGCGCCACGAGAAGGCTCTCGTGATCAGAGGATGTAGCGTCGCCGTCGCGCTGCCGTCGTGGGGAGAGCGCGCCCGGACTGAGGAGTCAGCTCCCCGATTGGGCTCCGGCCTACTGCACCGAGATCGGCAGGCTCACCGCGTAGCTCTGGTAGCTGGCGTCGATGCTGACGGCGCCGGGCGCTTTGCCGGTGACGGTGCCGCTGGCGGGGTCGACGGTGGCGATGCTGGCGTTGGACGACGAGATCGACATCGACGTGTCGAACAGTTTGGTGACGCGGAAGTTGTTCTCGAAGCGCAGGTTGAGCGAGGCCTCGGTGATCTGACCGACGCCGATGCTGCTCTTGAAGCTGTGCATGTCGGCGCTGGCGATGAGCGGCGCGCGGTGTCGCAGAAGAAAGTAGATCGTGTTCTTGACGCGCTTGGCCCACGCCGGCACGGAGTGATCGCCGCCGATGATCTCGAGGAACACCAGATCGTCGCCCTCCTTCCAGCCGGCGCGCAGCAGCGACTGCGCGAAGAGGCGGTTGCGCTCGATGTAGTCGCTGCGCCCGCTCGCGGCGATGCCGCCCTCGGCCGAGCCGGCGTCGATCCAGTAGCGCGTGGCCTTCTTCGGGCCGCTGTACGACGAAAGCTCGGAGAGCACCGCCGGGCCGGTGCAGAACGCGAACTGCGTCGAGAGGCAGCCCGCGCCGCCGTAGGTGTCAGGAAACGTCCACGCCAGGTAGTGCGAGACCAGCCCGCCGTAGGACGACCCCATGGTCAGCGTGTGCTCGGCCTGCGGCTTGGTGCGGTAGTGCTGGTCGATGTACGGCTTGAGCGCGTGCACCATCCACTCGCCGTAGCGCTTCTTTTTGTCTTCGTCGTTGTTGCAGCCGGCGTACTCGCGGTCGCGATCGCTGGTGTTGAAGACGCCGACGATGATCGCCGGCGTGATCAGCCCCTCGGCGACGAGCTCGTCGTGGCGTTCGTCGACGAGCCACTCCTGACCGTCGGCGCCGTTTTCCTGCAGGTTCTGACCGTCGTGGAAGTAGAGCACCGGGTAGCGCTCGCTGGGGTTCTTGTCGTAGTCGGCGGGCAGCAGCACGCGCACCTGGCGTGAAAGCAGGTTGTGCGCGGCGCCGCTGAAGTTGTCGAGGTAGTGCCAGCGTCCGACCTTGTTGACGCTGGTCGGCGCGTTCTGCGGGTTCCAGCTCTCGACGGCGCGGCCCGTCTTGCGCGTGAAGGTGTAGCTCTGGCTGTGGCTGCCGCCGGGACCTTCGGCGAACACGCGCAGCGTCAGCGACGCGGCAGCGGCGAGGCCTTGGCCGAGCGCGATCTTGTCGCCGTCGCTGAAGCTCGTGCCGCCCTGTGACGGATCCGAGCCGTCGGTGCTGTAGCGCGCCTGCTTGATGCCGCTGCCGTCGACGCCGAGCGTGACGATCACCTCGGCGGCGTAGATGCTGCCGCCCGCTGGCGAGACGCGCACCGTCGGCCGCACGTCGGGGTTGGCGTCGGTCCATCGGCCGACCACGCGCCCGCGGATCGTTGCCGTCGGCGTGAACCAACCCTCGCGCGCGCGCCAAAGGTCCACGGTCTGATTGCCCGCGCCGTCGGTGAAGACGATGCCCGCCGAGCGTTGCCCGCTCAACGTCAGCCCGTACCAGCCGTTGCTCTCCGCGGTCATCTGCACGCCCGGCCAGGTCGACGAGAGGTTGTCCGGCCAGCTGTCGAAGGTGTGCGCGCGTGCGACGGTCCAGCCGCTCGGCTTCTTGAAGTGGATCGCGAGGTGCTTGGCCGGAGGCGGCCCGTCGGGCGCCGGACCATCGGTGCCCAGATCGGGGCGGCTCTCGCCGGGCGTCAGATCGAGCGTGTGATCGGTCTGCCCATCGCGGGCGCCGTCGGCGGGCCCGGCGTCGGCGTCGCGTTTGCCGCCGAAGTCGTCGGCGCAGCCGCTGGCGAGGACAACCACTATGAGCAGCGCGCGCAGCGCCGGGATGCGAACTGCCATCTTGTGTAGGCGCCTACCACACAAGATTGGCCAGCGGCAACGACCAACCACGGCACAGCGTGGCGCAGCGTGGCGCACGGCCTGGCTCAACCCTGGGGCTAAGCCGGCGAAATGCGGATCGGCACCGCCCTTGCTCTACTGCCGCGCGAGGGGTGCCGGATGCTGCGAGCCAAACGGATGATCGTGATCTGTGCGTTGGCGCTGTGCGCCTGCGACGAGAGCGCCAACAACAGCAACACCGACAGCGGTGCGACCACGACGCTGCCCAGCTGCAAGACCTCGGGGCAGTTCGAGGGGGGCGGCGGCGCCGCCTGCCGCGACCCTGGTGATTGCACGCAGCCTAACGACACCTGCGTCGGCGTCGACGAGGTCTACAGCGGTGTCTTCTGCGGCTACGACGACTGCAACTACGCCGGCTGCCCTGACGGTGCCGCTTGCGTCGGCTACTGCGGCGAGTGCAAGCCGATGGTCGATCGCTGCGACGCGCCTGGCGCCGACCCCTGCGCACAAAACACCGACTGCAGCCCAACCGCCACCGGCCGCGACGTGCGCGGCTGCGTGCGCCGCGGCTGCTCTGACGACAGCGCTTGCGACTGCGGTGCTTGCGTCAACGGGCTGTGTCAGTCGCGTCTCGGCGGCTGTGGGCCGCCGGCGGCCTAGACTCCGTGCGCCCCGGCTACTCCAGTCGCCGGATGGGGCGTCCGCCCCCTGCACGTGGCTGGATCATTGGGGAAATTAGGGGCCTACATGTGGCACCCTTATCGCAAGGATCCGGGCAGCCATGCGCACGCTCCGCAGCACCGCCCGCCTGACCCTCCTCGCAGCCCTCGGCTGGCTGCTGCTCTCGGCGCCGCGCGCGCGCGCCGAAGGGGACGGCGCGAAGCCCGTCGCGGCCGAGAAGACCTTCGAGGGCGCTGGCTTTTCGCCCACTACCTGGGCGCACTCGCTCGGCCCCGACGAGCAGAAGGTGATGGTCAAGCCGATCCCCGTGATGCCGCAGGAGCACGCGCGGGTGATCTGGCCCAACTTCGCCGGCTTCGAGGCGATGGGCCTCAAGGTCCCCAAGAACTACGCCTTCGACCCCGCCTGGGAAGCCAAGAACGTGCTCGACCCCGCCGCTGTGCGCACGCTGATCAACGGCGAGACGCCCGACGGCAAGCGGGTCACCCACGCCACGCGCTACTACTCGACCAACGCCGACGCCATCGTCGGCGACGGCCGCGCCACCGAGGTCGGCGTGTTCGTGCTGCGCGGCAAGGACGGCCGCGTCAAAGGCTATCGCCAGCGCCAGGCCAAAGGCGGCGGCGCCACCGGGCTGTCGCCGAACTTCAGCGCCGGCTATCAGACCGGCCGCGAGCCGCTCTACGACGTGCTCGGCGACAACATCTTCGCCACCATGCTGCAGCGCAACGGCGTGCGTACCAACAGCTCGGGCTCGATGATCGACACGCCGCAGTACGTCTTCGGCGACCAGCGCACCGGCATCACCGATCGCATCGGCGACTTCACCCGCCTGGCGCACCTGCACGAGGCGCTCAAGGGCCGCGCCGCGCCGGGCGAGCACGAAAAAGGCGCCAAGCGCCTGCGCGTGATGCTCGACCAGATCAACGACCGCCTCTCGATGGAGGCCGGCCGCACCACGCGCTACAGCATGTCGCAGCTGTTTCACGTGCTCGCGCAGCGCAAGGCGAAAGAGATGTCGCAGCTGTTCTGGCTGCGCGTCAGCCACGGCGCGCCGACCTGCGACAACACGTTCCTCACCGAAAACGGCGACCACGGCACCGGCAGCGTGCTCGACCGCTCGCACTGGTACTACACCTTCCACGACCTCACCGACGGCAAGTCCAAGCACGAGGGCGGCCGCGGCTTCGGTCTGCAGTCGGGGCTGTTCCTCGAGAAGTTCTTCGCCGAGGAGCTCTACGGTCTGATGAGCGGCTTCGCCGAGGCGACGCCCGGCGAGAAGGCCTCGCTGGCCAAGATCGACGCCAAGAAGCTGGTCAACGCGCTGTTCGTCAAAGAGATGACCAAGGGCGCGCTGCTGGCGGCGGGCTTTTCGCCTGACCAGGCCAAGCAGCTGAGCCACCGCTACCCCGCCGAGGCCAAGCGCTTCCACGACGTCGTCGTCAAGATCGCCAGCTACCAGAACATGGGCGCCACGCATCGCATGGGCGGCGCCACGGTCAAACACCCCGCGCGCTACGACGTCTACTCGGCGGTGGGCAGCCTCGCCGCCATCGCCGACAGCAAGCCCGGCGAGCAGGCGCAGGTCGAGGCGGTGCGCGGCGCGATGAAGATCCTCGCCCATGGCCAGCACGCCGACACCGACGCCACGGCGCCGGCCGAGCTGCTCGCGGCGTTCAAGGGCGTGCTCGGCAAGCTCGGCCTCGGACAGACCGAGCTCAGCGGCCAGCTGAAGATGATGTCGGGCAACGCCGGTCATCGCACCAAGCACATCCACGAGCTCGAGCGCCACTCGCTGCGCGACTGGTCGCGCGACATCGCCGGCCGCATCGCCAACGCCGACCAGAACACGCTGCTGCGCATCCGCGCCGAGATCGACGCCAAGGTGCGCCGCACCAACATCATCGGCGAGGGCACCGCGCTTGTCGTCGCGCAGCGGCTCGCCGAAGGGCGCGTCAAGACCGTCGAGCGCCCCGGCCTCGGCAAGATGGCGCTGCTTTCGACCTACAAGGAAAACGGCGTCGCCGTGCGGCAGCTGTCCAACGGCAACAAGGACGTCATCGAGGTGCGCCTCGCCGGCAACCCGCTCGGCCAGCGCGACCTGCGCGGCTATCGCATGCACTACGACACCACCGGCGCCGACAAGGGCTGGCTCGACGCCAAGCCGTCGCGCGTCGAGGGTGACGAGATCGTGTTCGAGGTCGACGTCAGCCACGTGCCCAAGGGCAAGCTGCGCCGCTTCGAGCTGGCCTTCTTCCACGAGGGCGCCGGCGGCAAGAAGGGCACCTGGGCCAACAACCACGGCCTCAACTTCGGCAACAGCGTGCCGGTGGTCTTCCACGACAAGAACGTGCAGGCGGCCCTCTCGCTGTACGCCGGACGCCACAACCTGACTCGCGAGGGCGTGCACTCGGAGGTCGGCCTCATCGCCGCCGCCATGAAGAACGCCTACAGCCACAAGCCGCGGCAGCAGCGCACGCGCCGTCTGCCCGGCCATCTCTACGGACCCGTGACGGCGAAACAGGTGCTGCGCTGGACAGCGCGCCCCCGTTCGCATCGATAGTGAGGAGGAGCGAAGATGCTGCGACAGACGACCCAACTCTCGACGCTACTCGCCTTGGTGCTCTCGCTCGGCGCTTGCGCCACCACGGGCGGCAAGAGCACGACGCTGGCAGCGCGCCGCGCCGCCGACGCCAAGTGTCAGGGCGTCGCCACCTGCCGCGACGCCTGCAACGAAGGCAGCGGCAAGAGCTGCACGTATCTCGCAGCGCTCTACACCAAGCGCAACGACGTCTCGCGCGCGCGCCGCTACGCGATCAAGGGCTGCAAGCTCGGCGCACCCGCGGCGTGTCTCGGCGCCGGGGCGCTCTTCGCGCGTAAGGGCGGCGACTACCAGCGCGCCGAGAAGTTCCTCGCCCGCGCCTGCGCCGGCAAGCACGGCGCCGGCTGCTTTCACCAGGGCAAGCTGGCCGAGCGCCGCGGCGACAACGCCACGGCAGCGCGCGCCTACGCCAAGGCCTGCAACGCCAACTACGGTCCGGGCTGCACGATGCTCGGCGTGTACTTCCGCATGGGCATCGGCGTGCCGCCCAACGTGCAGCGCGCCGCGAGCTACTGGCAGAAGGGCTGCCGCCGCAACGACATGACCGGCTGCGCGCACCTCGGCGCCGCCTACGTGCAGGGCAGCGGCGTGTCGCGCGATCTCAAGCTCGGCGCCAAGCTCAACAAGGTCGCCTGCGCTTCGGGCTCGCCGCGCGGCTGCGCCAACCTCGGCGTGCTGCTGCTGCAGGGCGCGGGCGTCAAGCGCGACGTGGCGCTCGGCGTGAAGCTGACCCGCTCTGCGTGCAGCAGCGGCGACCAGCTCGCGTGTCGCCAGCTGGCGCTGCTCGTCAAGCGCTACAAAGAGGCCAAGGCCAAGCGCAAGAGCAACAAGCGCAAGCGCCGCCGCCGTCGTCGCCGTCGCCGCTAGCGGGTGCTGCCGCCGCCGTTGCCGGTGCCGGTTCCGACCGGCTGGCGAAACATCCAGGTGGTCCGCACCACGACGTGGTGACGAGGCCGCGGCATCTTGCCCCTGCACGACCTCGTCAGATCCACCTTCAAGCAGCTGCGAATCATCGAAAACGACGCCGAGCTGCGGCCGCCGCGCACCAGCGCGTAGCAGCCGGGTGGCTTGCGGCCGAGGTTGTAGATGTGAAACTCGGCGTCGACGTTGCCGACGACGTGCGGAAAGCGCGCTAGCACTTTGCGGTAGCAGCGCATGGCGGCCTCCTTGCCGCGCCCGCGCAGGTAGCGCCACATCTTCGGACGGTAGTCCTTCTCGTTGAGGTCGTTGCGAATCAGCACCAACACCTCGGCCCCTGACGCTGCCGCAGACGCAGACGGCGCCTCGGTCGGCGGCGTGAACAGCCAGCGCGCCTCGAGATCGAAGTCGAGGTCTGGCGGACGCCAGCGCGCGATCTTGTTTCGGATGCACGCCTTGAGGTTGGACGTGCCGCGGCTGCCGCCGGCGGCCATCGCGATGACCTTCGCGGTGCGGCCGCGCAGCGCGAGTGTCATCGTCACCTTGGCGTGAAGCTCGGCGCGGCCCGCGCGCGCGTTGGCGTAGCAGTGCACCAGGTGGCTCAGCGGCGTGCGCGCCAGCCAGTGTTTCGCCTTGTAGGCCTTGATCGAGCCGGGCGCGATGACGTAGCGCAGCTTGACGCCGCCGCGGCCGACGCGAGAGATGTCGAGCTTGAGCCGGCTGGCGACCGGGTTGACGGGAGGCTGCCCACGCGCGGGAGGCCGATCGGGGGGAGGCCGATGGCTGGCAGCGCCATGGCTCGCGGGCGGGATCCGTTTGCGTTGGGACAGGCGCCGCGGCGCGAGCACCTTCTTGGCGGGCTTCTTCACCGGCGGCGTCGGTGCTACGGCTGGGCTCAGCGGGGCCTGGCTCGCGCGGCTGGGCGGCGCTTTGATCTGCCTGCTGCTCGGCAACACGCCCACGTTGTTGGGCTGCGCAGCGGAAGGCGCCCTCGCCGTGCGCGACGGCGGCGGCTCGCCGCTGGTGGTCACCAGAAACCACGCCAGCCCACCGCCTGCGATCAGGGCGATGGCGAGCAGCGGCAGCAGCAGGCGCGCGCGGCGACGTCGCGGGGCGCGCGGCGGGTTTTCGAGCGCCGCCGTCGGCGGTGGCGGTACGAGCGTGGGCGGCGGCGGCGCCAGCGTCGGCTCG
>JAGQIK010000031.1 GCA_020431405.1 Myxococcales bacterium | reverse complement strand
GCGAGCAGCAGCACCATCAGCGGCAGCCCGAAGCGGCGGCTGGTGACGATGCGGTCGATGATGCGGTCGATGTCGGCGCGCGGCGCCTCGCCGGCGCGCGTGATGGCGCCGGTCGCGATGCGGGCGGCCTCGGCGTAGACGGCCTCGGCGATGCGCTGGTAGGTGTTGGGTCCGAGCTGCCAGCGGCTCTGCATTACCGTGCGCAGCAGCGCTTCGTTTTGCGCGGCGGGAGGCCGCGGGACGAGCGCGGCGCCGGCGGCGCTGGCGCTGTTGTCGCCGCGACCGAGGGCGCCGAGCTCGCCGTCGCGCGCGGCGTGCATCAAGCGCTGGTCGCCGTCGAGCAGTCGCAGCGCGAGCCAGTCGGGATTGGGCAGCAACGGGTAGATCTTCGTCAGCGCCGCGGCGACTCGCCGGCGGGCGCGCTCGATGGCGGGGTCGCGAACATCGATACTGGGGCGGCGCGCGCGTGTCTTGCCGCTCGCCACTTCGGCGATGACGGCGCTCAGCTCGGCGAGCCCGCGTCCGGAGCGCGCCACCGTCGGCACCACCGGCGCGCCGAGGTCGCGCGCTAGCCGGCGATGATCGACCTTCACGCCGTGCCGTTCGGCTTCGTCGACGAGGTTGAGACAGACCACCACGCGATCGCTGATCTGCAACACCTGCAGCACGAGGTTGAGGTTGCGCTCGAGGCGCGAGGCGTCCACCACCACCACCGTCACATCGGGGCGGCCGAAGAGCACGAAGTCGCGCGCTACCTCCTCGTCGACGCTGGTAGCAACCAGCGAGTAGGTGCCCGGCAGGTCAACCACCTGGTAGCGCTTTGCCTCGAAGGCGAAGGCGCCCGTGGCGCGCGTGACCGTCTTGCCCGGCCAGTTGCCCGTGCGCTGGCGCAGCCCGGTGAGCGCGTTGAACACCGTGCTCTTGCCGGTGTTGGGGTTTCCCGCTAGCGCGATGACGTAGTCGTGGCGAGACATGTCGACGCCGAGCCGCTCGAGCTGCTCGGCGCGGCCCGCCACGCACGTGTCGCAGGGCGAGCCCGTCACGATCGCGCTCCCGCTCGCTGTGACTGTGGCTGCGGCTGCGGCGGCGCGGCGCGCACGCGCTCGACGGCGACCTGCTCGGCCTGATCGCGACGCAGCGCGAGCAGCGCGCCGCAGACGCGATAGGCCGTCGGCTCGCCGCCAGGCGCACACAGCTCGGCGACCACGCGCGCGCCGGGCACGAAGCCGAGATCGAGCAGCCGCCGGCGCGGTAAGCCGCTGCAGCTCGGCGCGATGCCCGTGACGCGCGCCTGCTCGCCGAGCTCGAGGTCGGCGAGCCGCACCTCGTCGACGGCCTGGCGCGGCCCTTCGTACGGCAGCACCGAGATGTTCGCCGCCACCACCGGCGCGAGGCGATACTCGCGCCCGTCAGCCTCGCAGCGGATCTCTCTCGCGTCGCGATGGAAGACCTCGACCATCATGCCTAGCGCCAGCCCTTCGGCGAGCAGCTGCTCGTAGACGGCCTGAGGCTCGTCTTCGACGTGCACGATCTCGGCGCGCACGTCCACGGGCAGCTCGGAGAGCGGGATGCTCTTCAGCTCGGGCAGCTCGCCGTCGGCGCTGGGGATCGGATCGCCGTGCGGGTCGAACGCCGGCTGCGCCAGAAAGTCGGCCAGCTGCTCGACCCCGCGGTCGGCCAGCTGGTGCTCGACCTCGTCGGCGAGCTCGTGCCACCGCTCGGGTGGTACGCCGGTGTGGTCGGAGAGGTAGCGCTCGTACAGTCGATGCGAGCGGATCACGCGCAGCGCCTCGCTGCGGCCTGTCGCCGTCAGCACGTAGCAGCTGCGCTCTTGCTCGACCAGGCCGAGCGCCAGCAGGCGCCCGGCCACCTGCGCCGCGCGGCCTCGCCCGATGCTCAGCGTTCCGGCGAGGCTGTCGAGCGTGCAGCTCTGCTCGCTCGCCTCCGCGCTGTAGAGGTGCTTGAGCGCGTCCTCGACGAGCACGCGCTCGTCACTGCGCAGCGCGCGCCTCAGCCGCCAGTACAGCCCCCAAGGACGAAAGAAGAGCAGCAGCGGCAGCGCGATGACGACGAGCCCGACCGTGATCAGCAGGCCTGGATGCATGCCGCTGATGATCCGGTCACGAGCCAGCCGGCGCGCAAATGATGCCTAGCACCTCGCGCCCTCGCCATCCCAGCAGATGTCATAGAAGTACGCTGCCATCAGGTCGGTGCGGCGGTTGTGGTCGACGGCGAGGTCGCGGCGATAGTCGATCACGTGTTTGTAGGACAGAAGCTGGTAGAGGCCCGGCAGCAGGTCATCGGGCTCGGCATAGACCTCGCGCGCGTTGGAGAGCAGAAACACCAGATCGCGCGGGATCTCTTCGAGGTGCAGGAGCATGTCGCGGATCAGCGCCACGGACATCTTGCTGCGCACGCCGGGCTCCGCGACGAGCACCCGATCGGGGTAGCGGTCGAGCAGCGCGTCGAAGAACAGCTGCGGCGACATCATCAACACGCCGTTGGTCGCGCGCGGATTGCACTCGAGGGCGACGAGCATGCCGTCGGCACGCCGGCGAAAGTCGAGCGCCATCTGGCCGTGATACGCCGTGTGCGTGGCGATGCGCTGCGTCACGGCGAGGATCTCGTCGTCGACCACCGACTCGAAGACGATGCCGCCAGCGTGCTCGATCTCTTTGGGGTGCACGTACGTCGAGTGCGCGGCGACGCGACCGTGGTGACACACGCTCAGCGTGCAGTAGTCCACGCCCTCGACGAACTCCTGCACGAGCCACGGGTTGGCAGCCGTCGGTGTGCACTCCTCGAGTGGCAGCGCGCCGGCGAGCGGTCCGGTGTTGGTCAGAAGCTGCACACCGCCGCGCGAAAAGGCCGCGCGCGCGAAGTACGACGTCATCTGTGACGCGGCCTCGACGAGCTGCTCGCGGTCGCTGGCGACGACCGTGCGCGGAACGGCGATCGACAGCTGCTGGCACAGCGCGATGAAGCGGCGTTTGTCGTGAAGGCCCAGGATCGTAGAAAACGGCGAGATGAACATCGGCACATTGGGCAGCAGGTGGCGGTAGCGCGCGATGTAGAGCGCCTCTTCGAAGGTCGGCAGCACGAGGTCGATCTCGCGCGACGCGATGATCGCGCCCAGCTCGGCGATGAACTCGCCGGTCTTGTAGCGCGGCGATGGCAGCAGCAACGACTCGGCGACGTACTTGGAGTGGCTTCCCGGAGCTTCGGCGAACGTGTCCGCGGCGAAGACTCGCAGCCCCTGTCTTCCGAGCTTGCGGATCTCGTCGAGCGCGAAGGGCATGCGCGAGCTCGTCACCAGCACCTTGTTGACGGTGGCGGGCACCGTGTCCGTCGCTGGGGTTGTCATGGCCCATCCTCCCTGCCGATGGGCTCGCCAAGGCGGCGCTTGGCGAGCTCGACCGCCGCTACGTAGGTCGAGATGCGCCGCTGCTCGGCGCGCTCGAAGACGAGCTCGAGCGTCTCGCCGAGCTTGGCGATCTGCGTGGCCAAACGCGCTTCGTCATCGCCGTGCGCGGCGCCGAGTACGCCGCCGGCGCTGATCACGAAGTCTGGTGCGTAGAGGATGCCGCGCTCGCGCAACGCTTCGGCGTGGCGGCGATCGTCGGCGAGCGGGTTGTTGGCCGAGCCGGCGACGATCGAGCAACGCAGCGCCTCGATGGCGTTGTCGTCGATGACCGATCCGAGCGCGCACGGGGCGAACACGTCGACATCGAGCGTGTGGATGCGCTGCGGCGAGACAACCTCGGCGTTGACCGCGAGCGCGACGCGGCGCGCGGCGTCACCGTCGACATCGGCGACGAACAGCGTCGCTCCGGTCTCTTTCAGCAGCTCGCACAGACGCTCGCCGACACGTCCGACGCCTTGCACTGCGATGCGGACGTCGGCGAGGTCGACATAGCTGCCGAAGCGGTGCCGCACCGCGGCGCAGAGCCCGACAAACACGCCGTCTGCGGTGGATCGCGCGGTGTCGTAGGCGACGCGCCGGCGCGAGACGTAGGGTGTGTGCTCGGCGATGCGATCCATGTCGTCGGGTGTCGTGCCGACGTCTTCGGCGATGATGTAGCGGCCGCCCAGCCGATGGACGGCGCGCCCGATGGCGGCGAGCAGTGCGTCGTTCTTGTCGCGCTGAGTGTCGGCGATGACCACGCACTTGGCGCCGCCGGCAGGCAGACCGGTGATCGCGAGCTTGTAGGTCATGGCGCGCGAGAGTCGCAGCGCGTCGGTGACCGCGGCCCCAGCGCTAGGGTAGGGATAAATGCGGCAACCGCCGCCGGCGCCGCCGAATGGGCCGTCGCGATGGATCGCGATGATCGCGCGCAGTGGCGGCTCGGTGATCAAGCTGACGTGCCGGTGATCGTCGAAGTCAGGATGGTCGAACATTGCCCCCCCTTTCGTCGTGTCTGCCGTTGAAGCGTTGCAATCCGCAGGCCGCGAGCGCGACGCTGCGAGCGAATTCGCGCTCGCCGCGGACGACCGCTCCGCGGCCTGCGAATTCGTCGTCTCGCCTACAGAGCGGGCGCTGGCCGTATCGCATCGACATGTTGCGCGCGCTCGCCGCGGCGCTAACTTCAGCGCGTGGCTCGCACCGTCCCGAAGACGCTGGCCGCCTGCGCGGCGTTGCTGTTGTTCGCACAGGGCGCTAACGCGGGCGACACGCGCGCGAAACCGCGCGCCGGCGTCTACCGCTATGTCGAGGGCGCGGCCGGACGGCGCCGTCTGACCCGCGAGATCGCGCGGGTCGCTGACGACATGTTCTTTCTGATCCGCGGCATCGCGCGCCGCCGCTTGCGTGCGGCCAACCCGATCGCGCGCCGGCTCGAGCTCGAGCGGCGCGGCGCGGTGGTCACGCTGCGCTTCGACGGCCGTGTCTACCGGGCACGTCTCGGCGGCAAGGCCAACATCGTCGTCGGCACCACGGGCGACAAGCTCGCGTACACCGTGCGCCAGACGCGCGCCGGGCTGGTGCAACGCTTTGTCGGCGCCAAAGGAACGCGCATCAACAAGATCAAGAGCGCGGGCGCCGATCGCATCGTGCTCGACGTGACGATCATGTCAGCGCGGCTGCCCAGCCACGTGCGCTATCACCTGGTCTACCAGCGCGTGCGCTAGCGTCGCGTCGCGTCGCGTCGAGCTGCGCGCTAGAGCGCCAGCGACGGCGCTGCCTGCTCGAGCTCGCCGAGCGCCTGTGCGAACGCGGCGTGCGTCACCGCCGGCGCGCGCGCGGCATCCATCGGGTTGTAGCCCATGCGCGCCAGCGCCTCCCCGCGCGGCTCGAGCAGCAGCACGCGGCTGCCGAGGCGCTGCAGCTTGCTCGCACGGCGGCGGATCGCGAGCCGCAACGGCCGATACATCGACAGCGGCGCGCTGATGATCACTTGCTCGTAGCGCTCGCCGTAGAGCAGGTCGACGCTGGTGGTAGAAGCGAAGCCGCCGTCGATGTGCGGCGAGCCGCCGACCAACACCGGGGCGCAAAGACCCGGCACGGCGCCAGACGACGCCACCGCGCTGCCCACGTCTGTCGCGGGCGCACCGCTGCGGCCAAAGGCGACGCGCCGGCCGCTCCACAGGTTGACCGCGGTGACCCACAGCGGGCGCGTTGACCAGCGCTCGCCGAACAGCCTGCGCAGCCCGGCTGCCATCGGATCGAGATCGATGCCTCCGGCCGGCAGCAACGCGGCGACGAAGCGCCGCAAGCGCAGCGTCCACGGGGTCAGCAGCGATCGCAACAGATAGCGCGGCGCGGCTGGGCGCCACCAGCGGCGGCGATATTCGGGCGGCGGGCCGCCGCTGTGCGGCCGCACGAAGCACTCGGCGATATCGGCGCCGTGCGACGACATCGGCTCGCCGGTGCAGCGGGCCATCAAGTCTCGCGGCGACATGCCGGCGCGAACAAGCGCGGCAACCTGCGCCCCAGCTGACGTTCCGAGCAGCAGATCCGCGTCATCAGGCGCCCAGCCCATCACGCGCGACAGCGCGGCCAGCACGCCGGCGTGAAAGGCGTGTCCGACTGGCCCGCCGGCGCCGAGCACGATCGCGACCCGACGTCGCGCGGCGGCAGGCGCGGGGCTCTGAGCGGACGTCGGTGCGACAAGCACTCTGCAAGCCTAAGCGCGATCGAAGCGCGTGCAACGTGTGTTATCTCGCGGCGAGCAGCGCCGACTCTCAGTCGCCGTCGAGCACCTCGCGGATACGCTCGGCCAGCGAGCGCAGCGTGTACGGCTTGGCGATGAAGCGTACGTCCTCGTCGATGACACCGTGTGATGCGATGACGTCTTGCGTGTAGCCCGACGAGTACAACACCTTGATGTGCGGCAGACGCTCGACGACGCGCTCGGCGAGGTCGCGTCCGTTCATGCCCGGCATCACCACGTCGGTCATCAGCAGGTCGATGGTGCCGTCGTGCTTCTCGACCAGCTTCAAGGCCTCGTCACCCGACGCGGCCTGCAGCACGTTGTAGCCAAGGCGCGCGATCAGCCTGCTCGCCAGCGTGCGCACGATCTTTTCGTCTTCGACGACGAGCACGGTCTCGCTGCCGTCGGCGTAGCCACGCCGGCCCGGGCCCGTCTTCGGGGCCAGCTCGGCGTCGACACGCGGGAAGTAGACCTTGAACGACGTGCCGCGGCCGAGCTCCGAGTCGACCTCGATGCTGCCGCCGCTCTGCTCGACGATGCCGTAGACGGTGGAGAGCCCGAGGCCCGTGCCGCGCCCGAGCTCCTTGGTCGTGAAAAACGGCTCGAACAGCCGCGCCTGCGTCTGCGCGCTCATCCCGTCGCCGGTGTCACTCACGGCGAGCAGCACGTAGTTGCCCGGCGTGACGTCGGCGCGCGTGCGGCAATAGGCGGCGTCGAGGATCACGTCGCTGGTCTCGATGGCGAGCTCGCCGCCGCGCGGCATCGCGTCGCGCGCGTTGACTGCGAGGTTGAGCACGATCTGCTCGACCTGGCTCGGATCGATGCGCACTCGCCCGAGCCGCGGCGCGATCGTGGTGCGCAGGACGATGTGCTCGCCGATCAGTCGGCTCAGCATCGGGTGCAGGCGCTTGATGATGCTGCCCAGGCCGACGACCTTGGGCTCGACCATCTGCTTGCGCGAGAAGGCCAGCAGCTGGCCCGTCAGCTCGGCTGCGCGATCGGCGGCAATGTTGATCTGGTCGATGGCGTCGCGCGTGGCTTTGTCGGCCGTCGCGCTGTCGCTCAGGATGTCGGCGTAGCCGATGATCGCGCACAGCATGTTGTTGAAGTCGTGCGCCACGCCGCCGGCCAGCCGGCCGATAGCTTCGAGCTTTTGCGATTGCCGCAGCCGCTCTTCGAGCGCGCGTTTCTGCTCCTCGGCGGCCTTGCGCTCGAGGGTGCGCGAGAGCGTCGCGCTGGCAAACTCGAGCAGGTTGATCACGTCGCCGCCGAGCTCGCGGCGCGCGCGCACGAAGTCGAATCCGACGAAGCCGACGCACTCGCCGTGAAAGGCGATCGGGACCAGCGCCAGCGAGCGGATACCCTCGGCCTCGAACTCGCGCCGCGATGTGCTGTCGGGGATGGCGCTGACGTCGGGAATCCACAGCGAGTTGAGCTCGCGCATCGGCTCGACGACCTCCGCGAAGTCGTCCAGCGGCAGGCGCTGCAGATTCGACTGCTGCGGCTTGATGCCGGCCCGACACCATTCGTAGGTGTTGCTCATCGTCGCGTCGTGGAGATCGAAACGGAAGATGTAGCAGCGATCGGCGTCGATGAACTCGCCAACAGCAGCCAGCCCCCTGACGATGCCGTCGTCGATCTCGTCGACAGTGCGTGGGATCAGGTCGCGCGTTACGTCGCCGAGCACGCGGCGAAATCCTGCCTCGAAGCGCAGCGCCTCTTCTGCGGCGACCCGCTCGGTGACCTCGAGCGCGAAGATGGCAGCCTTGCCGTGACGTCCCTGCGCGTCGGCGACGGGTACGACGTGGTTGAAGAACGATCGCGCGCCACGCTGGTCATCGAAGCGCAGCATCTTGCCGCGGGCGATGGACTCGGTGACGTAACGCGCGCGCAGCTCTGCGACCGGCTCGGGAAGGAACTCGCGCAAGGTGCGGCCGACCGCTTCGGCTGCGTTGGTCTCGAGCGACCGGTAGAGCGCGCGGTTCGCGCGCAGCAGCTTGAAGTCTTCGTCGACGAGCAACGCCGGCTCGGGCAGCGCGTCGATGAAAGCCTGCAGCGTCGCCTCGCTCTCCTGCACGGCTTGCAGCAGCTGCACGCGCTGGCTGATGTCGCGCACGACGGCCTGCAGGCACATCCCCGCGGCCAGCTCGACGCGGTTGATGCTGACCTCGGCCTCGAACGGCGTGCCGTCGAGGCGCGCGTGCCGCCACTCGAAGACCTGCGGCTCGCCGCGGAAGGCGGCCTCGATGTGCTCTCGGGCCTTGTCCACGCTCGTCTGGCCATCGGGCTGCAACTCGGGCGAGAAGTCGGCCGGCGAGCTGCCGATCAGCTGGTCACGGCGGCTGCAGCCGAACAGCTCGAGCGCGCTGGCGTTGCAGTCGACGAAGCGATCGTCCTGCAACACGACGATGCAGTCGTTGGCGGCCGCGAAGTAGGCGCGATAGCGCGCCTCGGATTCGCGGAGCCTCTCGAGCTCGTCCTCCCCGTCGTGGCGGTCTGTCACTGGGTCTCCGTTCAGGCGGCGGCATCCTAGCACGCACGACCGTGGCCTGACGGGGGGGGCATGACGTCGGCGCGCTGCACACGGTCGTGCGCACGCTCGGGCGCGCGCCGCCGCAAGTGCGCCAAATGCCGTGCGCGCGGGGTGGCACCCGCGTTGCTGAGCGGAACCGTACGATGAAAAAACTCGAGCTTGGTGCGCGGCGCGTCTCGGCGCTTGGGGCGCTCGCGCGTGTGGCCGTCGTGGCCGCGCTGGTGGGCCTTGTTGGTTGCAGCGACTACGGCCAGAGCGCCGGCGCGGGCTACGACATCGCGTCGCGCCAGTATGGCGTCACCAAGACGTGCGGCGTCGATCGCTACCTCGGTCCGCAGGGCGCCGACGTCTCCTACTACCAAGGCAACTTCAACTGGGCTGGCCGCGGCCTCGTCTTCGGCTACGCGCGTATCAGCGACGGCGCGCCGAACACTGGCTTCGTCGACCCCAAGTTCGACTACAACTGGAAGGCGATGAAGGCCAACGGCGTGCTGCGCGGCGCCTACCAGTTCTTCCGTCCCGGACAGAACGCCACGGCGCAGGCCAACTTCATGGTGCAGAAGGTTGGCAAGCTTGGCGCCACCGACATGCCAGCGATGATCGACGTCGAGGCCACCGACGGCCAGTCGCCGGCAACCATCGCGCAGAAGATCAAGACGTGGCTCTCCATCGTCGAGAAGGGCACGGGCAAGCGGCCGCTGATCTACACCGGCTCGTACTTCTGGGAGGCCAGCGTCAAGGACACCACGCTCGGCAAGTATCCGCTCTGGATCGCCGCCTACGGCACGACCTGTCCGTCGGTGCCCAAGGGCTGGACCAACTGGACGTTCTGGCAGTACTGCAACGGCCAGACGAAGTACTGCAAGAACGGCCAAGGCTTCGATCGCAACGTATTCAACGGGACGCTCGCCGAGCTGAAGAAGCTCGTCGGCCAGGGCGTCGAGCCGTACTACGGCGCCACCTACGTCAACCAGTCGTGGCCGCTGGCGACGACGGCGCTCGAGATGGTCCCCGGCCAGACCATCGTCGCGCACATCACGCTCGAGAACACCGGCAGCGCGACGTGGAACGCCAAGACGCGGCTCGGCACCAGCAAGCCGCTCGATCGTAAGAGCGCCTTCGCGGACGCGAGCTGGGTCGCGCCCAACCGCGCCGCCGCGGTCAGCGGCAGCGTCAAGCCGGGCGAGAGGTTCAAGTTCACGTTCAACCTGCGCGCCCCCGAGAAGCTCGGCGACTATCACGAGTACTTCGGCCTGGTGCAGGAGGGCGTGCACTGGTTCGGCGATGCGGGCCAGGCCGGTCCACCCAACGACCAGATCCAGGCTTTCATTAAGGTCGTGCGCGCCGAGTGGGCTGGCAAGCTGGTGAGCGCCACCTTCGGCGGCGCCGAGCGCAACACGCCGAAGATCACCATCGAGCTCGGCAGCACGGTCAGCGGCACGATCACGCTCGAGAACACCGGCAAGCAGACGTGGACGGCGGGCAGCACCAAGCTCGCGCCGACGCCGCGGGACGCCGACTCGCCGCTCGCCGACGCGAGCTGGGAGAGCCCGGCGCGCGTCGGCACCGTGAGCCGAGACGTCGCCCAAGGCGACAGCTACAGCTTCCCGGTGACGCTCTACGGGGCGACCGTCGGCGAATACACGCAGACGTTCAGCTTGCTCCAGGAAGGGGTGACCTGGTTCGGCGACGCGCCCAAAGGCGGCGGCCCAGCCGACGACGTGATCAAGGTCCAGGTGGTGGTGATACCGGCGGGCGGCGCGCAGCCCGACGCGGGCGGCGACCCGGATAGTGGTGTGCCCGCTGGCGACAGCGGCAGCCGCGGTGGCGGCGACGTCACCATCGTGCGCAGTAGCGACGGCTGCAGCGTGGGCGCCGGCCCCGCACCGCGAGGCCCGGCGCTGCTGCTGGTGTTGCTCGCGCTCGCTCGCGCGCTCGGCCGCCGACGCCAGCGCCGGCGCTGAGCGCGCGCAGGCGGCTCCGCTACCTGACGCGCCCGCGATAGCGACCGTAGCGGTCGTAGACGCGCCCGTCGCGCGACACGCGGCCCTGGTAGCGCCCGTAGCGATCGTAGCGCCGCCCGTTGCTGGTGGTGCGTCCCGTGTAGCGGCCGTAGCGGTCGTAGCGTCGCCCGTTGCTGCCGACGCGCCCCTGGTAGCGCCCGTAGCGGCCGTAGATGCGGCCGCTGCGTGTGATGCGCCCGCGGTAGCGGCCGCTGCGCCCGTAGATGCGCCCGTCGCGCGTGACGCGGCCGCTGTAGCGCCCGGAGCGGCCGTAGTAGCGCCCCGAGCGATAGGTGCGCACCGTGCGGCGGCGGTAGCGATAGCTCGAGCTGCGCGAGCTCGACCGGCGGTAGTAGCGCCGCGCGTCGGCGTTGCTCTCGGAGGCGACGACGAGGCCGGACACGACCAGGCAGTGCAGCAGCGCCACGGAAAGTACCGATTTCATGGATGCCCTCGGGGATGGGTTGGACGGACGAGGCCGTGATACGCGCCTGTGCCGTCGTCCTTCCGCGAGAAGATCGCTCGCTGCGGAATGCAGCGCAGCCCAGCGGGGTTTGCTCCAGCGTATGGCCGGCCGCTCGCACAAGGCAGGCATCTCGCGCTGCCTGATCGTCGTCGCCTTCACGGCGAGCTACCCGCCCCGTGCGGCCGTCGCCTCCAGCGACCTGCCCACCCACGTCGTCGGGCGCTGTCGCTGCGATGGCGCCACGGCGTACATGGTCGAGCCCGACAGCGAGCAGCTCCGCTCGCCGCTCGTCGGTCTCGCCGCCGAGGCCGCCTACCAGCGCGCCCTCGACTGGATCCCCGCTGCGATCACGGTGTCGGCTGGCGATGTTCCGCCGCGACCGATGGTCCGTTGCGCCCCCAAGCGCGGTCCGCCTGCTTTCGCTGCCTAGTGCCGACAGCAAAGCAGAAGGACTCTTTGATGAGGAGCGCAGCATGTCTACTCACGAGCAGATCAACGCGACGTTTCGTCACGTCGCACCGTCCGACGAGCTGATGACCCACATTCGCCGCGAGGGCGAGCACTTGCGGGCGCAGCATCCCGGCCTCGGCGCCATCGACACGACCCTCGAGCGCATCGGCCGGCGCGGCCGCAAAGGCCGCCTGTTCGGCGCGCGGGTCGAGCTCAACCTGCCCGGCCACCGGCTGGTGGCCAAGGCCCGCGCCGAAGACCCCTACGATGCGCTGCAACGCGCGTTTCGTACCATCGAGCGATCGGCGCGCGAGCGAGTCGAGCGCAGCCACCGCACGCGACTGCGCTCGCGCATCTCGCTGCGCAGGTTCGCCCCCGCGTAGGTCGCGAGGATCGTGGCTAGCGCGCCGCCGGCACCAGGCGGCGCGCCCACATCGATCGCGTCCAGCTGCCGTCGCTGCCGCTGCGACCTTCGGCCCATACGGCGATAGCATCGCCGGCTGGCGTGAGGGCGAGATGCGGTGCGCCGGGCTGCACGCCGACGGCGGGGACGACGAGCGCCGCTGTCCGCCACTGGCCGCTGGCGCTGTGGCGCCCGTACCAGACCGACGTGGTCCTGTGGTCGTCGTGGAAGCGCTGCCACGTCAGCAGCGCGTTGCCGCAGGCGTCCATGCGCAGCTGAAGCGCCTGCGAGCGGGCGGTGCCAGGGCGTTCGAGCGCCCGCGCGCTGTCCCAGCCGCGACCCGCCCGGTAGCGTCTCGCCACGACGGTCACACCGTTGCCCAGGCGCGAGGTCTCCATCAGCAGCCACGCGACGATGGCATCGCCTCGGGCGTCCGCGGCGACGGTGGCGCCGTGCGCGAAACCTGTCTGCCCCGCCGCGAGGCCGCCGATGCGCTCGGGTGTCTGCCACGGGCCATCGAGCGCGGCGCGCGCCGCCCAGATGGCGTGCCCATCGGCCTGGTGCCACACGGCGATCGCTTCACCGCGCGCGCCGAGCGCTACCTTGGCCGCGAGCGCCTCCGTGCCGCTGCTGACGAGCTGCGTCGATCGCCAGCCGCGCTCGACATCGAAGCGCCGCGCGAGCAGCGCTGGCGGGCGATCGACCTGCGGCGTGCGCGTCCAGAGCAGCACCGCGTTGCCCGCGTCGTCCATCGCGAGGCTCGGCTCGCCGAGGGTGTTTTCGTGCTCGGCGCGATCGAGGCGCAGCGGCGGCAGCCAGCCGGCGCGCGCGCTGTAGCGGCGCACCCACAGCTCGGTGGCGAGGCGGCTGGCGTCGCGCCACGTCACGATAGCGTCGCCATGGCGATCGATGGCCACCTGCACGGCGCCGATCCAACCGACGCGCTCGGCCTGCAAGATCTCCTGCGCCGGCTGCCAGCCGCTGGTGCTGGTGTAGTAGCTGGCTGCCAGGCCGCTCTGGTCCCACACGGCGACGGCGGCGCCGGCGGCGTTCATGGCGATCTGCGGGAAGCGCGCGCCGCTGCCGATCGGGTGCGCGAGCTGCCAGCCGCCGTTGGGCGAGAACTGCTGGGCGACGATGTTCTGGCCGCCCGAGGTCCAGCGCGTGCCGAGCATCATGGCGTTGCCGCGCCCGTCGAGGCCGACAACATCGGGACCGAACGTCGTCGTCTGCGGCGCGATATCGCCGATGCGCTGGGCGGGCTCGAAGGCGCGCTGCAGCCCGCAGCCCGCGGTGGCGCCGTCAGCGCCATGGCGCGTGCTCGACGTGGGCGCCGCCGCGACATCGGGCTGCGTGGCGCCAGGTGTCGCGCCGTTCGGTTGGCCGGTGGTTGTCTCGGGGGCGCTCGGTGCGCCGCAGGCGGCGAGCCACGACAAGGAGAGCAGGGCAACGACGACGCCAAAGGTCGGCGCGCGAACGGCGATAAGCATGAGTTAAGCCTCCATCGATGTTGCAACGGTACCAACGCCACATGCGCGCACAAGTAATACGTAGCCATATCTAAACGCATATTATGATCGCGCGGCGGCGCCGGCCCGAGCACCCCGGGCGGTGTATCATCAACGGGGTGCAGCACCTGCGCGGAGGTATCGTGGCGCTCGCAGCGGCGTTGTTCGCCGTCGCCGGCTGCAACAGCGAAGGCCCGCCACGGCTGCGCACGCAGTGGACGTCGCCGGTCTGTCAGAGCGGCGCTGGCTGCTGCGACGAGTCCGAGCTGCGCTGCAGCGGCGATCCCGACGCGGAGCTGACCTGCAGCTGCTTCAAGTCGTGGCGCTGCGACAGCAAGCTCGACGAGTGCACCCAGGACGCACCCGACTCGCCCGATGGCGGTGGCGGGGCGTGGACGTGCCGAGTCGATGTCGAGCTCGAACGCTGCGAAAAGGACGGCAGCAACGTTCCCGAGGGCCTAAACGGCTGGCGCTGCACGCAGGAGGGCGACAAGGTCGTTTGCCAGCGCCCGCTCAACACGCCCGACGGCAGCGGCGGCTGGGACTGCAGCTACGACAACGAAAGCACCGTCAAGCGCTGCGTCAGGCGACAGCAGCTGCTGCCGCCCGCCGTTCCGCCGCTGGTGGGCGGGACGTGGAGCGGGCCGTGCACTGGCGGCGCCCCCGACGTGATGATCGTGCTCGACCGCAGCGGCAGCATGGCGTGGCTCAGCGGCTGGCAGAGCAAGTGGGAGCAGGCGCAGGCGGCGGTGCGCTCCGTGCTCGCGACCTACGGCAAGCGGGTGCGCTTCGGCCTGATGCTCTTTCCTGGCGCGCCGGACGAAGACTGCGTCGCGGGCACGGTCACCGTGCCGGCCGCCGACAACACCTCGGCGGCCATCACCGCGGCGCTGGGCACGCTCCCTGGCGGCGGCACGCCCATCGCCGCGTCGCTAGCCAACGCTCGCACGTACTTCGCGAGCAGCGGCAGCAGTGGGCGCGACCGATACGTGCTGCTGGTGACGGATGGCGGCGAGACGTGCCACGGTGATCCCGTGCAGCAGGTGCAGGCGCTCGCGTCGGCGCGCATCAAGACCTACGTCGTCGGCTTCGGCGGCGATGTCGACAGTGTGCTGCTCGACGCCCTCGCGCATGCCGGTGGTACCGCGCGCTCGGGCGCCCTCGGCTACTACGAGGCCAACGACCTCGCCACGCTGAGCGTGGCGATGAAGAACATCGTCGGCCAGCTCTGCGGCAAGTAGGGCGCGCGGCCGCGCTCGGCGCTCGGCGCCAACGTCAGCGCGAGGGCGCGACGTCGAGCTCCATGCGAACGCGATAGCCGTCATCGCGCACCACGCGAAAGCCGCGCTTGTGGTAGAGCGCCCGCGCGGCGACGTTGTCGGCTTCCACGTCGAGGGTCACGCTGCGCTTGTTTTGCGCGCGCGCGAGGCCGACGACGTGGCCGAGCAGCTTGGAGGCTAGACCCATCTTGCTGTAACGCGGGTGGGTGCCTAGCCAGCTGACGTAGAGCGTGCCCTGTTCGACCGCCTTGCCGTTGTCGAAGCGCAGCGCCTGCTGCGGCTGGTATGAAAGAAACGCGGCCAGCTCGCCGCGCGCCGTGCGAATGCCCAGGCTCTGGCGTCCTTTGACGGTGAAGTGGCCGAAGCGGTTGTCCTTGTCCACGGTCCCGGTGAAAAACAGCGAGCCGAGGTTTTCGGCGTCTGCGACGTCGGCGCTCGAGCGCAGCTCGCTCACCGCGCCAAAACGCACACGCGGCACCTTCTCGCTGGCGAGGCGCTTGATGGTCCGCGCGCTCGACGGGCGCACGCCGCGGCGCTGCCACGACAGCATGCGCTCGAGCAGCGCCTTGTCGGTGGCCTTGACGCCGCGCGGGCCTTGTAGATCGTCGAGCACGCGCTTCATCGAGACCAGACATGCTGTCTGTCCGCCGCCACCGCAGTGAAGCCCCACCACGCGATGCGAGCGCCGCGAAACCACCGGGCTGCCGCTCATGCCGCCGCGCGTGGGCAGTCGCGCGCGGTGCACGTAGGAAGACTTGGCGGGCGAACCGTCAACGCTGGCGAAGCTGACCAGCGACTCGCCGGTGTCGCCGACGATGAAACGACTGCGCGCGTTCATCTTGCCGCTGCCGTACACCACGCCCTGGTGGGCGCTGCCGATGATGTAGACCGGCTGCTCGAAGCGCGGGCCGCGCGTGTCGAGCAAGGCGGGCTGCACGCCCGAGTGCCGTTCGAGGGTGATCTCCACCAGCGCGTGGTCCGAGCCCACGCCGCTCGAGAGCAGCCGCTGCGTGCGCGCGCTGCTGCCGTCGCCGAGCACCAGCAGCTGTCCGGCGCGAAACTTCGCGCCGCCCGCCACGTGGTGGTTGGTCAGCACCAAGCCGCGATCGTGGTCGCTGCCGGGGATGCGCTCGCGATAGACCAGAAAGCCGCTTCCGGTGCCGTAGCGCACCACCGACAGGGCGTTGGCAGCGCGCTTTTGGTGCAGCGCGCGCAGGTGGTGGCGGCGGATCGGCAGCAGTCGGCCGCGAGATGGCGCGGCAGGCGCCGGCGATGGGCACGCCGCGACGGCGATCATCCCGGCGACGAGCGCGACAAGCGCGCGCGTGGTGCGACAGCTCCCAGCCATGCTGCACCGTGCATAGAGCAAGGCGCGAGCCATCGCGCTGGCGCATCGGGCGACGTACTTTCGCGTCGTTGCGGCGTTGGTGCGTGCGGCAGAGCAACCGAAGTAGCCGTCTTCGTGTTACCTAGTCCCATGTAGGCGATAGCCGAGACGGAGGAACGACGATGAAGTGGCCGATGGTCGTGCTCTTCGCCGCTGCAGTTGGATGCGGCGCAGGCGCACAGAAGACCGGTACGAAAACGAGCGGGCAGGCGGGCGCCAGCCAAGGCGGCCAGGGCAGCCAAGCCGCGGCGACGACGAAGGACAACAAGAAGGAGCCGGCCCCCGCGCCGCTGGCGCGACGTGGAGACGCTCCGAAAAAACGCGGCGAGAAGCTCGACGAGTTCAAGGACAACAAGTCCGGCAAGCCGGGGCTGAGCCGCGGCGAGACGGCCTCCGAGATCAGGCCCACGCGCACCGAGGCCGCGCTCAAGTTCACCGTCATCGATCGCGCCAAGAAGCGGCCCATCAGCGGCATCGTGATCTCGCTGACCGATCCCAAGGGCCTGACCTTCTACACCAAGGAGACCGACGGCAAGGGCTACGCCGAGGTCCTCGTGCCGGTGGGACGCACCTACAAGGTCGTCTACCTGAGCCTCGGGCGGCGCAAGATCGCCGCGCGCCTGCCCGTCGAAAACAAGCCCTCGCTGACCATGCGCCTGACGCTGCGCTACAAGCGCTTCGTCCGAAAGATGTACAAGGGCAAGCCCGTCCCGCAGAAGTTCGTGCTCTCCGGCATCGAGTTCGACACGGGCAAGGCGACGATCCGCAGGCGCTCCTACGGCCGGCTCGATCAGGTCGTCGAGTACATGGCGCACAAGCTGTCGGCGCGCATCCGCATCGCCGGCCACACCGACAATGTTGGCCGCGCCAAGAAGAACAAGGTGCTGTCGCTGCGGCGAGCCAAGGCCTGTCGCGCCTACCTGATCAAGAAGGGCATCGACGGCAGCCGCATCGAGGCCGTCGGCTACGGCTCGGAGCAGCCCGTCGCGTCCAACGACAGCAAAGAGGGGCGCCAGCGCAACCGCCGCATCGAGGCCATCGAGCTCTAGCGCACGCGCCCGCGTGCCGCGCCGCGCGCTTTCATGACAGCTGTCACGACGGACTTTACGAAAGTGCGACATTCATCGCGCTCTCGCCCAGCTACGTTGATCGCGAACGCTTCACGAAAGGCGATCGACGATGAACAAGCTGTTGCTGACGAGCGTGTGCCGGCCGTTCGGTGGGGCCGGAGAAGGCGCGTCGGTGGGCGCCGAGCTGTTTCACGCACAGGTCACGCGCGCGCAAGGGCCGTTCAGCTTGCGGCAGGTCATCCGCGTCTGGGCGCTCGACTACCTGGCCGAAAACATCGAGACGCCGACGGTGACGCTGCACTACCCATCGCGTCGCGAGTTCGTGCGCGAGCTGCGAAGCGGCCACTACACTCACGTGGGCATCAACTTCGTCGTCGCCACGTTCCACAAGGTGCGCTGGATGGTCGAGCAGGTGCGGCGCTATCTGCCGCAGGCGAAGGTGATCCTCGGCGGCTACGGCACGGTCCTGCCAGACGAGCTGCTGCTGCCCTACGGTGATGCGATCTGCCGCGAGGAAGGCGTTGGCTTCTTGCGCCGGCTCTTCAACGAGCGCAGCGACGCGCCGATCCGCACGCCCTACGCGCCCACGCCTGCGGTGCGCGTGCTCTCCTATCAGCAGCCGCAGGTGGTCGGCCATGTCACCGCCGGGCTCGGCTGCCCCAACGGCTGTGACTTCTGCTGCACCTCGCACTTTTTCAAGCGCCGCTACGTGCGCTTCCTCGAGCGCGGCCGCGACGTCTACGAGGCGTTGATGGCTACGCGCGAGCGCGCGCTCGCCGACGGCTTCGAGATGTCGAGCCTCGCGTTGATCGACGAGGACTTCTTTCTGCAGCACCGGCGCGCGCGCGAGTTTCTCGACTGCTGTCGCGAGGGCGGTCAGCCGATGGGCCTCTTTGGCTTCGGCAGCGTGCGCGGGCTGTCGCGCTTCACGGCGCGCGAGATCGCGGAGATGGGCTTCGACCTGATCTGGAACGCCTTCGAGGGCAAGCAGGCGGGCTACAAGAAGCAGCGTGGCCGGCCGCTGTCCGAGATCTACGCAGAGCTCAAGTCGGTGGGCTGCGGTCAGATGACATCGATGATCATCGGCTTCCCGTACCAGGACGAGGAGCAAATCCGCGCCGAGTTCGACGAGCTGATGGCGCTCGATCCGGCGATGGTGCAGTGCCTGATCTACTTCGCCTTCCCCGGCACGCCCTTTCACGAGCAGGTGCTCTCCGAGCAGCGCTACCACCAGCGCTACCGCGAGGCGCCCGACCTGCGCCGCTGGGATGGCTTCTCGATGCACTTCAAGCATCCACACTTCGACGACCCCGAGGACGTCGAGCGGCTGCAGCGCGAGCTCTACGCCGAGGACTTCAAGCGCCTCGGACCGACGCCCGCGCGCTTGATGCGCGTGTGGCTCAGTGGCTACGAGACCCTGCGCGACGACCCCAACCCGTTGCTCGCCGCGCGCGCGCGGCGGCTGCGCACGATGGTGCGCGACACCTTGCCGGTGCTCTCGGCGGCTACGCTGTTCGCACCGAGCCGGGCGGCGCGCGATCGCGCGATCGCGCTGCACCGAGACGTCGTGCGCCTCACCGGAGCGCTCTCGCCCACAGAGAAGGCCTTCTCGGCGGCCACGCCGCTGATGTATCTGCTCACGCGCGCCGCCATGCGCACCGGCGTGCTGCAGCAACCGGGCTTGCTGCGCACCAGTCATCGTTTGGCTGACAGCGACACGAGCCTGCACACGCGCAAGGTGCGCCGCCTGCACCGCGGTCTGTCGTCGGGCTTCTGGCGCGGGCTCGCAGAGGACCTCGTCGCGCACGCGCGCACGGGCGTGCGAACGTTGCGACCACGGCCCGACAGCGCAGCCGTCTACGCGCGCGAGCAGGCCCCGCTGATCACGAGCAGGCCGTGCCCGCTGACGGGGTCGACTTCAGCAGCGGCGGGGCGGGTCTGACGGGGCGGCCAGCCAACAGCCAGGGTCGGCCGTGAGCGGATCGCCGCACAGCGCGTGTGATAGGCAGCGCAGGCCTCCGCGGCAGCGCGGCGCGTGCTCGCAGCGCTCGCAGCCGCGGCTCTCGCGCCGCGGGTCGCGCAGCATCTGCAGCAAGTGGTTCTGCTGGTAGATCTCGGCGAGCGGCGTCGCGAGCACGTTGCCGACGCAGATCGGCATGCGGCGGCACGGATGCACGTCGCCGTTGGGCAGCAGCGTGATCAGCGTGTCGCCGGCCGTGCAGTGGTAGGGCTCTTCGCCGCTGGCGAGAAACTGCAGCGCGCGCCGGGCGCTGACCTCGGTGCGCACGAAGAGGCGCCGTGCGACGCGGCGCCGCTCGGTGGCGAGCGTCTCGCATAGCTCGCGTGTCTCGTGCGGCGCGAGTGCCTGCGCTGCGTCGGCGCTGCCGGCAGGGATCACGCGATCGGTCCACACGCGGTCGACGCCGAGGGCTTCGCCGATGCGCACGACCTCGGGCAGCTCGCGGAAGTTATGCCGGCTCGCGGAAAACGAGATCATCGTGCGCACGCGCTGGCGACGCAGGCGCCGCAAGGCGGCTACCGCGCGGTCGAAGTTGCCTCTGCCGCGGATCGCGTCGTGGGTCTCGCGCGTGCCGTCGATGCTGATCTGTACGAAAGCCGGTCTCAGCGCGCGCAGGCGCTTGGCCACGTCGTCATCGATCAACGTGCCGTTGCTGAGGATCGCGAAGCTCAGGCGCTCTCGGCGAGCCGCCAGCGCTTCGAGCAGCTCGAAGAAGTCGCGCCGCACGAACGGCTCGCCGCCCGTGACGGTGACGTGTCCAGGGACTCTGCTCTCGCGGGTGTCGCCGCTCCAGCCATCGAGCAGCGCTTCGTATTGCGCGAGAATGCTCAGCAGCTGCTCGAGCGTGAGCTCGTCACCGGCGTAGCGCTCCTGATAGCAGTGCGCGCAGCGCAGATTGCAGCGCTCGGTGACGTGCCATTGAAGAAGCAGCCCGCGTGGACGGTACATCGGCGCGGCGTGCGAGCTGGGCGAACCCGTCACACCCACAAGTCTCGCCCGCCGATGGGGCACAGTCCCTGACAGGCGTCATGCGGCGCCGGGCGCGTCCGTGCTGCCGAGGAACGCGTCGGTGTTGCGCGAGAAATAGTGCACGACGGCGGCCGACGACGTGGCGAGGAACTCGTCGTCCTGGGCGACGAGGCTGCGATCGAGCAGGCCGTGCGTGAGCCCTTCGATGCGCCCGAGGCTCAGCCACAGCGCGACCTGCTCGATGATCCAGCGGTTGGACGACGGATAGGGCAGCGTGCCCTGCGCGAAGCGCGCGGCGAAGGCGAGCAGATCGGGCAGCACGGCGCCGAGCCGGCCGCAGAGGCCGTTGTTGAGCAGCACGACGCCGAGGTTGTAAGGCGGGATCGCCTTGCAGCCCTGCCCGTAGGCCAAGCTCGCCAGCGCCAGCTCGTCGACGTACTCGGGGTCGTAGCCGTGCGGGCTGCGCATGGTGAACGGCTCTTCGCGCGCGTAGAAGTCGTGCTCCGCGTGCGCGGTGAAGAGCGGATCGAGATCCGCGCAGATGTACGTGTCGTTGTCGAGGTAGAGCAGCTGCTCGTGCGGCGCGGCGGCGATCTGCGCCAGCCCGATCCACTTGTGAAGCACCGGATAGCCGCCGAGCGTCGCGGCGTGCTCGTCGAGGCTGTGCTCGTACGACCCGCGCCGCTCGACTTCGGCCTCGAGATCGCCGAGGTCGATGTCGCCGAAGCACAGGATCGTGACCGGCAGCGCCGGCGCGTGGCGACGCAGGCTCTCGCGGCTGGC
>JAGQIK010000264.1 GCA_020431405.1 Myxococcales bacterium | reverse complement strand
TGCGGCACCACGTTGTCGAGCTGCGGCGGCAGCGCGTCGGCGACCTCGACGTCGATGGCCGAGGCGGTGCCGCTGTTGCGCACCACCAGCGTGTAGGTCAGCGTGTCGCCCGGCTCGGCGTCGCCGCCGTTGTTGTCCACCACCTGCTTGGTGAACTGCTCGAGGTCGACGATCGCTTCGATGGTCACGCGCGTGGGGTCGTCCTGCGCCGGCGTGGTCGGGTCGTCGCTGGGCACGCGCGTGGTCGTGCCTTGCCGCTCGGCGAAGGCTTGGTTGTCGACCACCGTGCCGTTGACCACGTCGGTGCGCACGCGCGCCGTGAAGCGCACCGTCACCGTCTGTCCGGGCTGGATCTCGCTCACCGACCAGCTCACCGTGCGCGTGGCCGTGTTGAACGTGCCGCCGTCGAGCGGCGTGACGTTTTCGAAGTTGGTGTCGACCACGTCGGAGAAGCGCACGTTGCGCGCCACGTCGGTGCCGGTGTTGGTGACGCGGATCGTGTAGGTCAGCGTCGAGCCCGGCGTGGCGCGGCGCCCCGGCTGCGTGCCTGCGACGGTCTTCTGCAGGTTGTCGAGGTTGGGCTCGCTGACGACCGTGACGATGGTCGGGTCGTCCACCGCCGGCGTCGCCGGGTTGTCGGTTGGGATCTGCGGGCCCACGCCGCCCACGCGGATGTTGGCCTGGTTGGCGATCTGCGTGCCGTTGGTGAGCGGCGTGACGACGCTGGCGCGGAAGCGCAGCTGCACCGCCGCCGCGGCGCCGACGCCGACCAGCGGCACGTTCCAGGTGATCACGCGCGTGCCGGCGTTGAAGGTGCCGCCGTCGAGCGGCACGACGTTGGTCAGCTGCGCCGCGACCACATCGGTGACCTCGACGTTGCGCGCCAGCGCGTCGCCGGTGTTGATGACCGTCACCGTGTAGGTCAGCACGTCGCCCGGCACCACGTCGCCGCCGTTGGTGTCGAGCACCGTCTTGGTGGAGGTCGTCACGTCCGTCGACGACGTCACCGTGATGCGCGTCGGGTCGTCCACTGCCGGCGTCGACGGGTCATCGGTCAGCACGTTCTGCGCCAGGTCGGGCGACGTCACGGTGGCCTGGTTGGAGATCACCGTGCCGTTGTCGAGCGGCAGCTGCACGGCGGCCTGGAACGTCAGCGTCACCGACGCGCCAGCCGCCACGCTCGCCAGCGCCGGCGTGCTCTGCGCCGTCCAGGTGATGAGGCGCGTGAGCGGGTTGAAAAAGCCGCCCTGCGCGACGACGACGTTGGTCAGCGCGACGTCGACCATGTCGGTAACGCGCACGTTGTTGGCCGCCGCGTTTCCGCTGTTGGTGATCGTGACCGTGTAGGTCAGCGTGTCGCCCGGGCGCGTCGGGCCGCCGTTGTTGTCGACCACCGTCTTGCTGGTGTTCGACAGATCCGGCGCCGACGTCACGCTGACGCAGGTCTGGTCGCCTGCCACCGGTGTCGCCGGGTTGTCGGTGCGCTGCGCGGCGGTCACCTCGGCGCTGACGATGTTGCCCTGGTTGCAGATCTGCGTGCCGTTGGCGAGCGGCGTGTTGACGCGCGCGGTGAACGTCAACGTGACCGCGTTGGCCGCGCCGGGTGCGAGCTGCACCAGCTGCGGCGTCGCCGCGCCGCTCCAGGTGATCGTGCGCGACGCGGCGTTGAACGTGCCACCCTGCTGCGCGCTGACGAAGGTCAGGTTGGCGTCGAGCACGTCGCTGACGACGACCTGGTCGGCGTTGGAGCGCCCGCTGTTGACGATGCGCAGCGTGTAGGTCAGCAGGTCGCCCGGCTCCACCACGCCGCCGTTCTGGTCGGTGACGGCCTTGGTCGACGTCGTGAAGTCGGGCGACGCGGTGACGGTGAAGATCGTCGGGTCGTCGGTGGCCGGCGTGTTGGGATCGTCGGTCAGCACGTTGGGGAAGCCCGGCGTGATCACCGTCGCCTGGTTGGCGATCTGCGTGCCGCCGTCGAGCGGCAGCACGATCTGCGCCGTGAAGCGCACGTTGACGGTGCCGCCGGCGGGCACCTGCGCCACGTTCCAGGTGATGGTGCGCGTGCCGGCGTTGAAGGCGCCGCCGTCGAGCGGCTGCACGTTGGTCAGCGTGGCCGCCACCACGTCGCTGACGACGACGTTGTTCGCGTTGGCCGTGCCGATGTTGTTGAGCGCGATGGTGTAGGTGACGAGATCGCCGGGCTCGAAGGCGCCGCCGTTGGCGTCGACCACGGTCTTGGTGGTGCCGCCCAGGTCGGGCTGGCTGACGATGGTCAGACAGGTCGGGTCGTCGACCGCCGCCGTGTTGGGATCGTCGGTCAGCACCGCGCCGGCCACGTCGCTCGACGTGATGCTGCCCTGGTTGCAGACCACCGTGCCGCTCGGCAGCGGGAACTGCACGCGCGCCGAGAAGCGCAGCACGCGCGGCGTGCCGGGCAGCACCGTGGCTGCCGGCCACGTGATCGTGCGCGTCGCCGCGTTGAACGTGCCGCCGTCGAGCGGCGTGACGGTGTTCAGCGTGGCGGCGACGACGTCGGAGACCACCGTCTGGCGTGCCGGCGCGTCGCCGCTGTTGGTGACGGTGATCGTGTAGGCGAGCACGTCACCCGGCTGGGCTGCGCCGCCGTTCTGGTCGACGACGGTCTTCTGGCTGGTCGAGAGGTTGGCCGCCGAGACGACCGTCACGCGCGTGGGGTCGTCGAGCGCCGCGGTGCTCGGATCGTCGCTGGGCGTGCCCGGCGCCGGAACCTGCGTGGCGCGCACGAAGGCCTGGTTGTCGATGGTCGTGCCGTTGGCGAGCGGCGTGATCACCTGCGCGGTGAAGCGCAGCGTCTGCGTCGCGCCTGGCGCCAGCGCGCCGACGGTCCAGGTGATGGTGCGCGTGGCCGCGTTGAAGATGCCGCCGTCGAGCGGCGTGACGTTCTGCAGGCTGGCGTCGACGACGTCTACCACCTGTACGTTGGTGCCGGTTTCGGTGCCGCTGTTTCGTACCACCACGCTGTAGGTCAGCGTGTCGCCGGGCCGCACGGGTGCGCCGTTGGCGTCGACGACGGCCTTGGTGGTGGTCGAAAAGTCCGGCGCCGAGACCACCGTCACGCACGTCGGATCGTCGTTGGCCGGTGTGTCGGGGTTGTCCGTCGGCTCGGTTGGAATCTCGGCCGAGGCGACGTTGGCCTGGTTGCAGATCTGCGTGCCGTTGGCGGTGGGCACGACCACGCGCGCGGTGAAGGTGCGCGTCGCCGTGGCGCCGACGGCGATGGCCCCCACGTTCCAGGTGATGGTCCGCGTCGCCGCGTTGAAGGTGCCGCCGCCGGCGGGCACGACGTTTTCGAGCGTGGCCGGCACCACGTCGGTGATCACCACGGCCGTCGCGGGGCGGTTGCCGTCGTTGCGCGACGTCACGGTGTAGGTCAGCGTGTCGCCCGGCACGACGTTGCCGCCGTTGCCGTCGAGCACCGTCTTGCGGCTGACCTCGAGATCGGGGCGCGCGAAGACGTTGAGCGTCGCCGAGCAGATCGTGCGGTTCTGCGCCGCGTTTTCGGCGACCGTGAAGGTCGCGCAGTTCTGCACCGCCTGGTTGTCGTTGGCGGCGGCGATGATCGTCACGTCGAAGGAGATCAGCCGCGACCCGCCGGCGGGGATCACCAGACCGTTGACCGTCAGCTGTCCCGTGTTGTTGGCGCCCGCCGGCGCCGGCGTGAAGATCGCGCCGGGCGTCGGCGTGATCAACGTGAAGCCGGTCGTCGCCGGCGGCATGTCGTCGGTGAGGTTGATCGTCGCCGGGCGGTTGCCGCTGTTGTTGAGCGTGATGTTGTAGCGCACGGTGTCGCCCGGCTCGAGGCGCCCCGCGTTGACGTCGAGGCCGATCTTCGACGACGTCGAGAGGTTGGGCGTGAAGACCAGCGCGAAGCAGGTCTGGTCGCTGCCGCCCGGCACCGCCGGATCGTCGGTGGCCAGCGGGCCGGGCAGAAACGCCGCCTGCACGCTGCCCTGGTTGCAGACCACGCGGCCGTTGATGTTGTCGGCCGTCACGCCGCGCGCCGCGAACTCGGCGACCGAATCGACCTGCAGCAGATACGTCACGGTCACCGACTGCGTGCCGGCTGGGATCGTGATGTTGGTGACGTTGATCTGTCCCTTGCCGTTGGCGCCGCCCACCGTCGTCGAGTTGTTGGTCGCGCCGGTGGGCGCGATGACGCTCAGCAGCTGCATGTCGGCGGGCACGTTGTCGACGAAGGACAGGCCGCTGACCGCCGCCGCCGACTGCTTTCGGATCACCACCTGGTACTGCACGATGTCGTCCGGCTCGGGCACGCCGCCGTCGAGATCGAGATCGACCTTGGTCGCCGTGCCGAGCTGCGGCGCCACCACCGTCACGCAGGCGTTGTTGGTGGTGTGCGCGACGGGCGTCTCGGTGGACGTCACCTGCGCGTTGTTGCAGATCACCTGCCCGTTGGTGGCCGCGGGCGAGATCGTCGACAGAAACGAGATCTGTCGCACGTTCTGGCCCGGCAGGTGGCTGACGGTGCCGAGGTTGACGCGGATCTGTCCGCCCACCACCGAGCACGGATCGCCGTCGATGGCGTCGGTGCACGGCGTGCCGCCGACCTGCAGTGTGCCCGGCGTGTAGACCATCGAGGCCGGCACGTTGTCGACCACCACCGTGTTGGTCGCCGGCAGCGAGCCGGCGTTGGTGATGTTGACCGTGTACGAGACCGTCTCGCCCTGGCCGCCCTGCGTCGGGTTGACGCCCTTGTTGGTGGCCGGCGTGCGGAAGTTGGGCGCCGGCCGGCGCAGCGTCAGCAGCGTCCAGCCGTAGCCGAACAGCTCGCCGCCGCCGTGCGCGGGCGCCGGGTTGAGCACGGGTCCCGTGCCCGAGCCGATGGTGATCGTCGCCGACGTCGATCCGCCTGGAATGAGCGCCGAGACGTCGATTGTGTCGATGTCGACGCCGGTGCCGTTGCCCGTGCTCTCGTTGAAGATGTTGCCCGGCTGGTTGCTGCCGTCTTGCAGCGTGGTGCCGTTGAAGCGCACGAAGTCTTGGCACGTCGTGCACGTCAGCGGCGGCGGCAACAGGTTCTGCGGCGGCACGCCGAGCTGCGAGTCGGTCTCGACGGCGAAGTAGCTCAGCGTCGCCTGCGGGTTGGTGTCGGCGAGAAAGCCGCCGATGTTGAACGTCGTCTGCGCGGTGGAGCCCTGCGCTCCGTCCTGGTGGTCGAGCACCAGAAAGCCGTCGTAGAGCCGAATGTCGCGCTGCAGCGTCTCGCTCGGCGAGCGATAGATCACCACCATCGACCACGCGGCGTACTTGGCCTGGCAGCGCCGATTGGGCAGCGGCTCGATGCAGTTGCCCGCGGCGTCGACCGTCGCCGCGCTCGCGTTGACACCGCCCACCGTGTAGATGCCGTTGTACGAGCCGGCGAGCGGATTGGCGGCGACCTGCGCGGTGACGTCGGCGCGGCAGTAGTAGAACGGCGGGAAGTCCGTGCCGAACGTCGGGTGCACGACCGTGCGGCAGCCGCCAGCGCCCGCGTTGACGTTGAACGTCTGGCCGTTGGCCGTGGTGAAGCTGACCTGCGGATCGGCCACCGTCGGCCCGGGCACGCCGTTCTGCGCGAGCGACGCCGACCAGAAGATGTAGGCCGCGACGATCTGCGCGTCGGCGGGCAGCCCCGAGAGCGTCGACGCCGCCGACGGCAGCAGCACCGAGCGGATCTCGGCGCTGTTGGGCGCCGGCAGCATCAGCGTCGTGCCGATGGCCTGCGCGTTGCCGAACAACGTCACGCTCTGCAGCGGCGTCGGCGCCTGACCCGCGACGAAGCCGCGCGCCGATCGCGGCAGCAACGCCACCGCCAACGCGAGGGCGACGCTAAGCCACGACGTTAACAGCGCGAGGCGACGAGCAACGCGGGGAATAAGAGAAATCTCCTGAAAGGTTCACAGTTTATCCCGCTTCCCAGCGCTGCACAAAACATTGCTCGGACCTGCGGCTGTCTATCAGTCGCGATCAGCGGGGGAACCGTTCCACGGGTGTGAGCGGCGCTACAATCTGCCGAACGTGCAGTCGCTGTTGCTGGCGTCGAAGCGGCACCAGCCCCACTGCCGGCAGCGTCGCGAGCGCTTGCAGTCGGCTCGCGAGCCGGCCACGCAGCGACCCTTGGAAAGCGCGCACCAGCCATATTCGCGGCAATGACGTGAGGTGCTGCAGTGGGTCGCGTTTGCGGCGCGACAGCGCGTGCCGACCAGCGCGCACTCGCCGTTGCTGCGACAGGCGTCCGACGCCGCGCAGTGCTCGGAGCTCGTCGGCGCACAGCGCGCCGGTGTGGGCGCGCGCTTGTCCTCGCCTGCCGGCTGGAACCCGCACCAGCCGATGCGCCGGCAGTTGTTCGACACGCGGCAGCTCTGCGCGTCCGCCACGCAGGTCGGTCGCCCCTTGGCGTTCTTGCCGAGCAGGCGCGCGCCGAAGTCTCGGCCGCGGTACGACGCTGCGCACGAGGCGGCGTCGCGGGCCTCGCAGTAGATGTGGCCGAAGACGTGGCAGTGTCCGAGCGCGCTGCATCGAGGCCGACACTTCTCCGCGACCTTGGCGAGCCTGGCGGCAGTGGCGGCGTCGGCTGCGGTTTTCTGCTGCCCCGTCCCGTCGGGGGGCGTGATTCCGAGCGCGACGAGCGGCCGCGGTCCGCGCGCGAACAGCGCGTTGATGCGCTGTGCAACCGTGCCCTTGCCAGGCAGATAGATCGTCTGGATCGGGCGGTTGAACGTGCAGCGCTCGCCGCGCTGGACGACCTCGATCTTCAGCCAGAGCTGGATCTCGGCCGTCGACGCGGCCGCTATCCCAGGCGCGCTCTTGCGGTAGTACCACATCACGCGACATGGCCTGCCCGGCGGGCAGCTGCAGCCCGCGCTCGCCGAGCTCTTGGAGCACTGGTTGGCGATCAGTCGCCTCAGTCGCTGCACGTGTGGCGGCGTCGGTGGCTCGCGCGTCTCGCGGCGCTGGCGCTTGCGGCCAAGACCAAGATCCTGACGCAGCGTCTGATCCGAGCCGCGGAGGTTGGGATCGATGGCGCCGAGGGTGCCCGCCTTGACGACCAGGTCGAGCAGCCCGCCGAGGCTGAAGACTTTGCGGTTCAGCCCCGGCCGAGGCCCGAAGCGATGCGTCGGCTTGCGCTCGAGCCGCGTGATCCCCCACGGGCTGTACTTGCCGACGTTGGTACAGAAGCCGCTGTATTGCCGGCAGGGCTCCATCTCGGGTTGATGCTTGATCGCGATGCGCAGGTTGGCGTCGCGGCGGTAGCTCAGCTGCAGCGACAGCAGCATGCGACGGCGGTAGTCCACCGCGGGTCGTTCGGCGAAGGCATCGACGCGCAGCATCTGTCGCAGCGCCGCGCCAGAGAGCGCCTGCATGCGGACTTCGACATTGGCCTTCCGCAGCACCTTCGCGACCAGCTCGTCACCGCCGGTCTGCTCGTTGAGCGCGCGGCACGCTTCGATCAGATTGCCCCGATCGATCATCGACGCGACTCGCGTTTGCCAGCTGCCGCACCCCACGCACCACAGCGCCAGCGACGCCAACGCGATCTGTCTCGTCCGCATGCCCGATGATTAGTCGCGTCGCCCGTCGAGCGCAACGCGCACACATCACGCTCGCTAGTGCTTCTGAACCACCGGCAGGCGGCGCACGGTCTGGCGCTTGGGCGGCTGCGTGTACATGCGCTGCCCGGCGTCCTGCATCGCCTTGACGTCGCCGCCGAAGCGCTGCGCGCTCATGCACATCACCGGGTGTTTCGGCGCGGCCACGAGGCAACGGTTGCACGCGTCGCAAGGGCTCTTGGGCGTGTAGTTCTTGTCGCCGCGCTTCGAGGCGGCCACCAGCTGCTTGGGCAGGTCCATGTTGGCCATGAAGGTGCGCGCGCTGGTGATCATGTCGAAGTGTCCCTTGGCCAGCCCCTCCTGGATCGGCGCCAGCTCCTGCCAGCCGCCCGTGACGAGCACCTTGGCGGTCTTGACGTTCTTTTTGATCTGGTGCGCCGAGTCGGCGAGCAGACCCTGCACGCCGCGCCAGCCGGCCTTGGGGCCGTTGACGTCGGGCTGCTTGCCGCGCAGGTAGTCGAGCGTGCTGCCGCCGTAGAGCTCCTTGCGCAGCCGGCGCTCCCAGGCGAGGCGCAGCGCCCACGGCACCGCGCGCAGCAGCTTGAAGTTGAGCTTGCTGAACTTGCCCGACGTGTAGAGGCCGGGATACGTGTCGCGCAGCATCTCGGTCGGCAGGTAGCCGGCCGGGTTGCGCGGGTGCGGGAAGATGTCGCCGGCCGAGACGTGGATCGCGTCGGCGCCGGCCTTCTCGGCCATCTTGGCGACCTGGATCGACTCGGCGAGCGTGTTGCCCTTGTGCGCCCACGGCTTGAGCGCGTTTCCGTCCTCGATGACGCTGAGCTTGACCACCAGCGGAAGCTTGCCGGCGATGGGGTCCTTCTTGATGCCCTCGATGACTTCCTTCCAGAACGTGAAGCGCCCCTCGAGGTCGCCGCCGTAGCGATCTTTGCGGTCGTTGGCCGCGCTGCTGATGCACTGCGTGAAGAAGTAGCCGTTGGACGAGTGCAGCTCGAGGCCGTGCACGCCGGCCTTGGCCGCGCGCTGTGCCGCCTGGATGAAGCTCTGCACCATCTCCTTCATCTCTTGCGTCGTCATCGGCCGTCCCTTGAGCCCGTGGAAGCTGTCGGGTACCGAGCCGGGCGACGGCGGGCGCACGCGCGGCGACTTGCGCGCGAAGGGCAGCGCTTTGCGCCACAGCGGCGTCTTGTCGGTGCGGTCGTCGGCGTAGCTGTAGTTGCGCACGCCACCGATGTCCTGCTGGCGGCCCGAGTGCGACAGCTGCATGAAGTACTTCGAGCCGTTCTGCTCGACGGCCTTGACGACCTTGGCCCACTGCTCGATCAGGCGGTCGTCGTGGATGGTGGCGTAGTTGGGCAGCACGCGGCCGTCCTCGCGGATCGGCACGTGCGACGAGATGATCAGGCCCGGTCCGCCGGCGGCGAAGTTCGCCTCCATGTTGATGCGCTGCTGGCTGACGTCACCGAACTCGCCGCAGGTGATGCCGGCGAGGCTCGAGCGCGCGATGCGGTTGTCGATGGTGACGTTGCCGATCTTGATCGGGTCGTGGACCTTGGGCGCGTCCTTGTCGGCGCGCGCGGCGGGCGACGCGATCAGCAAGGCTGCCAAGGCGAAGGCGGTAAAGATGAAGCGGGTCTGGCGGCTGCGGCGCATGGGAGCTCCCAAGTGTTGCGCCCTGGCTACGCAACCTCTGTGCCACGCCACGAGTCAATGAATCCAGCTTATTAGCGGCGCGAGCCGGCTATGACAGGTATCAGTTCAGTGGATGATCAACTCGCCAGCGGAGCGGGCCTTTCGCGCGCCGCGAGCCCGTGGTATGCGCCAGCACCATGAACAAGATCAGCGTTTTCGCCACGATCGTTGGCCTCGCGGTCGCCGCCTGCGCGGCGCAGACCACCGGGCCCGCCGTCACGCCGCCGCCGCCCGATCCGATCCAGAAGGCGCAGCGCAAGAACGCCAACAACAACAACAAGCCGACCCCCATCGGGCCCACCGCCGCGCAGGCCACCGCCTTCATCGAGAAGGCCGAGCAAGAGCTGCTCGGGCTGTGGATCGCCGCCGAGCGCTCCTCGTGGGTCAAGTCGACGTACATCTCCTACGACACCGCGCTGCTCGCCGCCAAGGCGCACGAGGCGCTGATGGCGCG
>JAGQIK010000030.1 GCA_020431405.1 Myxococcales bacterium | reverse complement strand
GACCTCGCCGAGCGGCAGATCGTCGCCGAGCGTGGCTGGCGGCCTGCCGCTGCCGCAGCCAGCGGCGAGCGAGACGGCGGTGATGGCGATCAAGGTCGTGCGCGTGCGCCTCATCGGCCGTCGCTGTCAGCATCGTCCGTGCCACGCCGCACGCCCGCCGCCGGCCGCCGATTCGTTGCCAGCGCGCTACGATCTGAAGCCGCTTCATGCGCGCGCGCGGCGCAATGCAGCGTCGCGGGAGCGCGCGCGCAGCGTTCGCGCCACGCCTAGCTCGGAGGCCTGCTGTCCGACATTCGCAGTCGACTTCACCGCGGAGCGCCGCGCCCGAGGGTGCTGTGCTAGCCGGCGACCTCGAGCTCGTCGAGGTGCAGCGCCTCGCGAACCCACTGCTCGGGCATCGCTCGCGCCAGCCAGCGCTGGCAGGCGGACAGCGACGACGGCGACATGAAGGCGTCGTCGAGCTGGGCGAGCGCGCCGGGCGTGCTGCAGGCGCGCAGCCGTTCGACACGTTGCTGCAGCGCCGTGTCTGCCGTCTCGCAGAGCTCGCCGATGAGGTTGGCGGCGGCGTTGGTGTCGTCGGTTAATGCGGAACGGGTGTCGCGGCCGAAGCCGCGCAGCTGCGCTGTGCCATCGCCGTGCATCAGCACGCGCGCGGCCGTGATGGCTCCGTGGCGGACGCCTTTGCGATGCGCGTAGGACAGCGCCGCGGCGAGCGAGCCGGCGATGGCCGTGGCCACGTCGCTTGGCAGGGGCGTGCCCGAGCGCGCGACGATGCGCGACAACGGCAAGCCAAACACGAGCTGCTCGATGCAGAACGGCGTGCCTTCGGATCCGTGGTCGACCTCGTAGATCAGGGGCGTGTTGCGGTGGTCGAGCTGCATGCTGCGTCGCTGCCGCGCCAGCCAGGCGTCGTGCTGCTGGCCAGCGACGGCGACATCGCGCCGTGGGATCTTCACCGCGACGAGCGGCGACCAGTCTGGGACCACGGTGTTAACACGCGCGAGGTAGACCTCGCTGCTCTGCCCCTCGCCGATGCGCGCCAGCAGCGTGTTTACCCCCAGCCGCTCGCTGGGAATCACGTCTTGAGGCGCTCGCGAAACGCGACGTCCGGCGCGACGCGCGCGAGCAACGTCATCATGTCCGCGGTCTCGCGCTCGAGCTCGCTGCGCGTCTCGTCGTCCTCCGCGACGCGCTCGAGCTGGCGGTTGCATGCCAGCGTCGTCGTACAGACGTCGACGAGCAGCGACGGCGTCCACTGGCAGACGGGCGCGTCGAGCTCGACGCGCAGGTCCTGCAGCACCGGTCGCGCCAGATCTGCCGCGCCCTCTTCGACGCACAGCTGCGCCATGGCGAGGCGCAGATGAAACCGCAGCGACGGGGTGCCCGCCGAGCGCAGCGCCTGCCCGAGCTCGCGGCAGCCCTCGTCGAGCCCGCTGCGCGCGGTGATCTCTCGCGCGCGCTCGATCAGCTGCTGCGCACGTGCCAGCTCGGCGTCGACGCCGACCGGCGCGGCCTGCGCCTCGGCAGCGGCGGGCGGCGGCTCGTGTCGTGGCGCCGGGCGCGGCGCGCCGCCGCTCTTGACCCAGGCGCGCGCGTCCTCGCTGAGCATCAACATGCCGTCCATGCGGTCGGCGAGCTCGCGCGACTGTGTCGAGACGACCTTGGCGGCCTGCTCGGCGCGGATCTGCTCGAGCCAAGGAAAGAGCATTTGCTGGATGTTGACGCTCAGCATCTTGTCGCGCGAGCACTGCTCGGCGATCTCGACGACGACATCGAAGTCCTGCAGATCGATGGCCTGCGCCAGGTTCTGCACGATCTTCGGCGTCGGGTCGCTCGGCATACGATCGCCGTCGGGCACCACAGCGATGCTGGTGGCGAGATGTGCGAGCTGGTAGCCGATGGAGCGCTTGCGGTCGGTGCGGATGTGATACGCGCCGAGGTTGCCCAGCGCCTCGATGATCTGCTCGAGCACTCGGTCAGCCTGCTCGTCGCTCTCGATGTTGGCGCTCGAGATCGAACGTGCCGCGACGGGTGCGGGCGCGGGCGCGGCGGGTGCGGGCGCCGGCGCGGGTGCGGCGGGCGCGGGGGCAGATGCAGGCGCAG
>JAGQIK010000263.1 GCA_020431405.1 Myxococcales bacterium | reverse complement strand
GACGCGGCGGTCAGCGACGGCGACGGCCTCGTCGCGCCCGACGCGCCGAGCCCCCTCGGCGATCTGACCATCGACGTGCGCTCCGATCGCGGCACCACGCCCGCCGCCGACACCTCGCCGCGCCGCGACACGGGCACCACCAACAGCAGCGGCACCGGCGGCTGCGGCTGCCGCGCCGCAGCGGGCGGCGGCGACACGCTCTTGTTGGGCCTCCTCGTGTTGCTGCTGATCGCGCGCCGACGCCGTCTGCTACCCTGATCGCCGATGCGCCCGCTGCTGCTGCTTACTGCCTCGCTCGCCGCCGCTGCCGGCGCCGCCGCCGGCTGCTCGTCGTCGAGCGACGCGACGACGCTGCGACTGCCCGGCATCGCCACCGGTCCTTGCGACAGCACGCTCAAGGCGCTCTTCGGGCGCGTTCCGCTGCGCTTCGTCGCCGACGGCCCGATCACGAGCCTGCGCGTGACGGTGGGCAGCGCCGAGCCGATGGTCGTCGACAAGGCGCCCTACCAGGTCGAGCTCGACACCACCAAGCTGCCCGACGGCACCGTCAAAGTCGTCGCCCGCGCCGACGACGCGACGCTCGACCTCGACATCTGCATCGACAACCACGGCCCGGAGCTGACCGTGCTCTCGCCGGCGGAAAACGCCGCGGTCGGCATCGAGGACAACGCGCTGCGCGTGCGCGTGCGCGCCGTCGACCCGAGCGGCGTCGAGTCGATCCGCGCCGTGCTCGGCGTGCCGGGCGCGCGCCAGCAGCGCGACTGCCAGCCCAAGACCGGCCCCGACGCCACCTGCGTGATGGATCCCGGCGCGCTCGGTCTCGCCTTCGCCGACGCCGGCTCGGCGACGATCTCGCTGCGCGTCGTCGCGCGCGACGCGCACGGCCGCGAGTCCGCCGACGAACGCCAGCTCAAGGTCGGGACGCGCCTGCTGTGGCGCTACCAGGCGGGCGCCGCCATCTCCTGGGCGGTCGCGCCGCTGCCCGGCGGCAACGTCGCCGTCGGCAGCGACGCCGGCAACGTCGACGTCATCGACGCCAACGGCCAGCGCATCTGCCGCTGGAGCTCGACGCCCGTCAACGGCCAGCCCGACGGCGTGGCCAGCCGGCTGAGCGCCTCGGCCGACGGCTCGCGCCTCTACTTCACCACCACCACGCGCCTGTGCGCCGTCAACGCCGCGACCTGCGCGCAGGTCTGGTGCCTCGGCGGCGGCCTCTACTTCGGCTCGCAGCCGGCGCTCGACGAGGCGCGCTCGCTGCTCTTCGTCGGACGCTACGGCGAGACCGGCAGCGAGGGCACGCTGCGCGCACACGCCCTCGCCGACGGACAGCAGCGCGGCACCATCCCCGTCACCGACGTGAGCAACGGCGCCGTGACCAGCTCGCCGACGCTCTCGCCCGATGGCAACACCGTCTACATCGGCTCCTCCAACTTCGACCTCTATGCCATCGACGTGAGCAACCCTGCCGCGATGAGCGCGCGCTGGCGTGCACGCACCGGCGACAAGCTCGAGACCAAGGCGCTGGTGGTCGGCACGCGCGTCTACATCTCCGGACGTGACTCGCGCCTGCACGCCTTTGACGCGGCCACCGGTGCCCCCGTGGCGGCCTTTTCGTTTCAGGCCAAGGCGCCGTTTCTGTCGAGCGTGATCGCCTCGTCGAGCGGCACGCTCTACGTCGGCTCGCTCGACGAGAAGCTCTACGCGCTGTCGGCCGAGGGCAAGGTGCTCGCCGAGTTCGAAAACGGCCGCATGCTCAACACCACGCCGGCCATCGGCCCTGGCGACATCATCTACGCCGCGCGCACCCGCCCCACGCGCCTGCAGGCGCTCGACGCACAGCTGCAACCGCTGTGGTCGCTGACGCCAAGCCAGCGCGAGGACGACGAGCTTCGCGCCTCGCCGGTCGTGCACAACAACGTGGTCTACATCGGCGCCACCAACGGCCTGCTCTATGCTCTCGACGCGAAGCCGTCACCCTAAGGGGGGCTGTCCCAGCCCCCCTCGCCGGCTAGGGGCGGCCCTGCGCCGGCTTCACCCCCAATGTCGCTCGCTACGCTCGCGGTCGCGCGGCAGGCATGCCGCGCTCCGGCCCGAACGCCGCGCTCGCGCTCGCGTTCGGGCCCTGCTGACCGTGACCTGCGCGCTCGGCGTGCTCGCCGGCGCGAGCTTGGCGCGTGCCGAGGCGCCGCCCGATCCGGCGCCGAGCGCGGGGCCGCCGCTTTGCGGCGTGTTGGTGCTGCCCAGCGGCGGCGTCGACATCGCGGTGGCGCGCGAGCTGACCAACCAGCTGGTGGCGGCGTTTTCGCGCGAGCGCGAGCTGACCCTCGTCGACGCCGAGCGCCTCGCGCGCAGCCAGCGGCTGAAGCCACGCTTTCCGCCCGTCGAGCAGGTCGAAGCCATCGACAAGGCGATCGCTGCGCGCCGGCTCTTTCGCGCGCGCCGCGCCTTGCGCGCGCTGATCGGCAAGATGCGCGCGCGCCTGAGCAGCGTGCGCAAGCGCACCCTCGCCGAGCTGAGCGCCAAGCTCGCGCTGCTCGACTTTCGGCTCAACGCCAAGCGCCGCGCGCGCCAGCAGATCGAGGCGCTGCTCGTCTGGCGCCCGCGCTTCGCCGCGCACAAGCTCAGCGACGAGGCCGGCTGGGCCAAGCTCGTCGCCGCCGCGCGCGCCGCCGTCGCGTCGCGACCGCGCGGCAGCGTGCGCGTGACGTCCGTGCCGCCAGGCGCCGTCACGTTTCTCGACGGCCGACGCCTCGGCCCCACGCCCACCGTGGCCGCCAACGTCGTCGTCGGCCAGCACCTCGTCACCGTGCGCCGCGGCGGCTACAAGCGCGTGGTGCTGCCGATCACCGTCTCGGCGGGCGGCGCCGCGACGCCGACGTTCTCGGTGCGACTCGAGCGTGACCCTGCCGGCTCGCCGCTGGCGACGCTGACCAAGCACCTCGGCGACAGCCTCGGCATCGACGACCTCGCCGAGGCGCGCACCATCGGCGAGCGACTGTCGCTCAGCCTCGGCCTCTTCGTCGCGGCCAAGCCCGCGGCGGCGGGCGGCACGAAGCTCGCGCTCAGCGCACACCTCTACGACCTCAACAGCGGCCGGCGCAAAGCCAGCGCCACGCTCACCGTCGATCAACCATTCAGCGCGGCCAACCTAGCGCCCATCGCTGTGTGGCGCGCCGCTGGCGGGCCGCTCTCCACGGCGCCTCGCCGCGCGCCCTCGCGCCGCGGCAACGACACCGCGTCGCCGATCTACAAGCGCTGGTGGTTCTGGGCCGCCATCGTCGGCGTCGCCGCCGCCGGCGTCGTCGTCCCGGTGGTGCTCACGCGCGGCGATCGCGATCAGGCCCCGGGCGAGCTCCTTCGCGTCAGCTGGTAGAGACGAGCCAGCCTGCGGCCAGCGCCGCCAGCAACAACAGCGCCCCCACCAGCAGCGCGATCGCGCCGCGCGCGCGACGGCTCGCGGTGCGCGGCGGCGCGAGGTCGACGCGCGCCAACAGCTCGCGCTCCATGTCGGCGAGGATCAGCCCGTCGCACTCGAAGGCGTGCGCGTACTCGAGCAGCTGGCGGCGCGTGTTGCGCTCGGTAGCGCGCGCGCTGTTGCCGGTCTTGACCTCGACCAGATAGGTGCGGCCGCGTCTGCTGACCAGCGCGTCCGCGCGCAGCGCGATCTGCTGTGGCTCGCCATCGACCCACAGCGTGTAGCCGCCCTCGACCTGCTCGGCGATCACGCGATAGCCGCGCCGCTCGAGCAGTCGCATGGCGCGCCGCTCGCCGCGCAGCCCGCGGGCGATACGACGCCGCGCGCGCGCGCGCCGCCACAGCCGCGCCAGCGCCGTCGTCAGCAGCGCCCCGGCCAGCGCGCCGCCCGCCAGCGAGATCCAAAGCGGGGTCGACATACCCCTCGGAGGCTCGCCTCGCCCGCACGAGCCGGCAAGTTTTGACCGGGACAACCGAACCCAAGGCGAAAAACGAGGGGTCAGCTGTCACCGCCAACACTCGAAACCGAAATGATTACGTTAAAGATATCGTCCTACGTGTAGGCCCCCGCCAACGCTCCGGGGACATCTGACCTCGGAAGACCGCCTATTTCACCACATTCACGTACGATTCCTAGCTGTTAACCCCATGGCACACCTACTGCTTAAGCGAACGGCGAGACCAAGGGGGACAACAGTCATGACGACCACGCGCACCAAGCACCTCATCGCCGCCTGCTCGGCCCTGCTTATCGCCAGCGCCTGCGGTGGCAGCGCCGACTGGGGCAACACCGGCAACAACGGCAGCAACGGCACCACGGGCACCACGGGTGTCGGCAAGCTCGAGCTCACGGCCAAGGTGCTCGACGCCGCGCACGCCACCATCATGAGCACGCGGCCCATCGCCACACAGGTGATGGTCAACAAGCTCAACCTGGTGCTCGCCAACAACAACATCCTCGACACGGTCGTCAAGAACGTCGAGGCGCGCGTGCTCTCTCCGATCAGCGACGGCCAGGCCACCAACACCTGTCCGTACCTGCAGCACCAAGACAGCGGCAACACCGTGTCCTGCCGCTACCTCGTCGACCGCGCCGTCGAAGACGCGCTCGTCGACGCCCCCGACCTGCAGACCGACATCGAGCAGGACACCGGCGACTCCTACGGTCAGACGCTCGTCGCGGCCGAGCTCGACTACGTCAAGAGCTGGGTCGGCCAGGCGGTCCTCTCGGGCATCGACGTTGGCGCCGTGCACGCCATCGAGCTGCTGCGCACCAAGGGCGCGTGCGACCAGAAGCCCACGCCCAAGCAGAGCGCGTTCAAGCTCGGCGAGAAGCAGGGCCAGGCGCTCTACCAGCAGGCCGAGCAGCAGGTGATGCCGACCATCCCGCGCACGCAGTGCAACACCGACGTCATCGCGCAGACGATCCTCTCGGCGGCGCGCGGCAACGTCGGCAACTACGTCAAGGGTAACCCCGTCTGTCAGGGCTACACGTCGAGCGACCTCGCCGTCGCCGTCGACCTGCAGCAAGCCGAGACCAACCGCAAGGCCGGCATCGACGAGGGTCTGCGCGCCGCGCACGAGGCCGCCCGCGTGCGCCTCGTCTCGACCTGGCAGTGCATCCGCCCCGAGCCCGCCGGCGGTGGTGACGGTGGCGGCGGCGGCGGCGCTGGCGACCCGCTGGTCGTCGACGTCGACGGCAACGGCGTCTCGCTCGCCAGCGGCAGCGTGCGCTTCGACCTCGCTGCCAGCGGCGACCTCGTCAGCATGCCGCGCCTTGGCGGCGGCGACGCGCTGCTCGCGCTCGACCGCGACGGCAACGGCCGCATCGACGACGGCAGCGAGCTGTTCGGCAACGCCACGCGCTGCGGCAGCGCGCGCTGCGCCGACGGCATCGACGCCCTCGCTCAGCTCGACGCCAACAACGACGGCCGCATCGACGCCCGCGACCCGCAGTTCGCCAAGCTGCGCCTCTTTACGGTCGGATCGTCGTCGCTGCGCACGCTGCAGAGCGCCGGCATCCGCGCCATCACCCTTTCGCGCCAGGCCGAGTCGCTCACCGGCACGCGCGCCACGGCGCTGCGCTCGATCGCCTTCGAGCGCGCGGACGGCCAGCGCGGCACGATCTACGACGTGTGGTTCCGCGTGCAGCCGACCACGGCGCGCCTGCGCAGCCTGCGCGCGATGGGCGTGACCTCCACGCTGCGCGCGCGCCTCGCTGACAGCGATCGCTAGCCCGCGAGAGACAGGCTAGCGGCCGCAGCGCGTATCGCTCACCGCCGCCGGGGCGCGACCGAACGGGTCCTGCGCCCCACCCCACAGCACCTCCGCGCTCGTCCGCGCCACCAGCTGCCCTGGCTGCGCGCCGCCCTGCTGCACGTCGAAACCGCCGACGACTACCACCGTGCCGTCCGACAGCAGCGTGGCGCTGTGACCGAAGCGCGCGTCGCGCAGCTCGGGTGCTGCCGCTAGCCCCGCCGTGCGGTTGTAGCGCCGCACCGCCGTGCTGCCGCAAAGCGCCGCGCTGTCGCTGCAGCGCGCCGCGCCCGGGCTGCCGCCGATGATCAGCAGCGTCTCGTCGTCGAGCGCTACCGTGCGGTGATACGCCACCGGCGTGAGCGCCGCGGCGTCGATGTCGACCACGCGCACCACATCGCCGACCTGCGAGAGGCCCGCAATCGTGCGCGTGCTCTCGACCTCGCGCGCGGCACCGGCCTCGACGCGCAGCCCGCCGACGAGCAGCAGCTCGCGCGCGCCGCCAGCGCCGCTGAGCACGTCGAGCGTGGCGTGCGCTCGCGCGCTGACGCGCCCCAGCGAGCCGGGCTCGAGCTGCGCGATGCTGCCGGCCGGCGTCGCCTCGTCGAGGTTGACGAGCTCGATCGCCTCGTTAGCCTCGGCGCCCTGCGCCGAGTCGAGGTTGCCGCCGAAGACGAGCACCGTGCGCGCGTCGATCGCCGCCGCCGCCGCGCCCACGCGCGCGCGCGCCAGCGCGAACGGCCCGCCGTGCGATGTCTGGTTGGTCGTGTCGAGCACGGCGAGCTCGTCGATGGTGGACAGCCGCCCGCCCGAGATCGCCGCCAGGCCACCGATCACCACGCGCCGCTGCCCGACGACGGCGCTGGCATGAAAAGCGCGCGCCCCGAGCGCGGGCGACGCGCGCAGCACCTGCGCCTGCGGCGGATCGGCGTCAGGGTAGTAACGCAGCAGCACCGAGTCGGCGGCGCGCCCGCCGTCGCCGGGGAGCAGCGGCAGCGCGTCGTCCGCCCCGCCACGCACCAGCGTGGGCAAGCCCGGCGCCGACGGGTCGACCGTCACGCCGCCGACGAGCAGCAGGTCGTAGGGCCCCTCGCTGGGACCATCGAGCAGGATCGCGTCGTGAAAGGCGCGCCCGTCGGGACGATCGCCGACCAGCGCGCGAAACGTGCCCGTGCGCGGTTCGTAGACCTCGATGGTGCTGGTGACGAAGAGCCGCCCGTCGGCGCGGTTGGCCACGCCGCCGACCAGCAAGAGCTCGCCGTTGGGCAGCGCCGTGGCGCTATGAAACGCGCGCGCGAAGCCGAGCGCGCCGGGCGTGCACGAAAAGCGCGCGGCGCGCGCGAGCACGACGCCAAGGTCGCGCAGCCTCGGCGCGGCCTGAAGATCGACGAGCGTCGCCGCCGCCAGCAGCTGCCCAGCATCGTCGAAAGCCTCGACGCGCAGATCGAGGCGCCCCGCGCCGGGTTCGACGCGCAGATCGAAGCGCGCCGCGGCGCTGGCGATCTCGGCGCGCTCGTCGCAGACCAACCGCGGCTCGGCGCCCACCGTGTCGCGCTGCATCAACGTCAGCCGCAACGTCGTCGCGCCGAGGTCCACCAGCCGCCCCGGCGCCACGTCACCACCGCAGGTCGCCGCATCGGACGTCACCTGCACGCCCACCGTCGGCGGCACCGCGTCGTCCGCGCATCCGACAAGCAGCAGCGCCACCAGGGCGCCAAGAGCTCCCCGGCGCAGCATCACGTTCGAAGTTCGCGTCCTTCGATTCCGTCGCTCATGTGTTCGAGCCCGTCGCTGCCAATTCCGACGCTCCCCGTTCGATCGCGTCGAAGTACTCGTAGGGCGACTCGAGCCAACGACGCACCGTCTGCGCGAGCCGCGCGCAGTGGTAGCCGTCGACGAATCGATGGTCGAACGTGGCGCTGAGCCGCATCACGCGGCGCGCCACGATCTGCACCTCGCCGTGCTCGCTCTCCTCCGCCACCGGCCGCAGCGTGGCCGCGCCGACGGCGACGACGATCGGTACCCGCGAATAGGGCACCAGCGGCGGATAGGCCACGTCGAGCCCGAGCGTGCCGATGTTGGTGACCATGATCGAGCCGAATGCGTCTCGCGGCAGGCCGAGGCGCGACATGTCGAGGTTCAGCTCGTACGCAAAAAACGCGACGGCCTCGACGAACAGCCCCATCAGCGGCGCAGGCACCAAGCGCGTGAAGCGCCGCATGGACTCGAGCGCGGGGTCTTCGCGCTTGCGCACGCGATGCACGCGCGCCTCGACCTCGTCAGCGATCTCGAGCAGCGACTTGTCTGCGGCGTCGTGCAGCGTTACCGCCGAGAGGTCGACCTTGTTTTCGCCCTCGTCGGTCATCACCACCTGCATACACACCGAGACCTTGTCGCGCAGGTAGATGCGCCCCAGGCGCAGCAGCGCGTTGGCGTCGGGCGTCTCGCGCAGCGCGGCCGCCACGGCGCGCGCCACCAGGTGTGTGACGGTCAGCCGCCGCCCGGTGGCCACGCGAAAGTCGCGGATGTAGTCCAGCGCGCGGTCCATGCGGACGTCCATCGTTCCGAGCGCCTTGGGGTCGCGGCTGGTGCGCCACGTACCGAGCGCGATGCGGCGGAAGCTCGAAAGCTGACGCTTGAGCTGGATCTCGAGGTTGAACATGCCGTCTATTTCCCTCGCCGCGGAGCAGTCGTCCGCGGCAATGTACCCTAGAGCGCCCGTCGACACATATCTGACACCTTCTACGAGCTAGAGTATCAGCCCATGCGACGAACCAAGATCGTTTGCACCCTCGGCCCGACCTCCAACGACGCCGAGACCATCGGCGCCCTGATCGAGGCCGGCATGAACGTCGTGCGGCTCAACTTCTCGCACGGCGACCACGAGAGCCACCGCGCGCGCTTCGCGCTGGTACGCAAGGTCGCCGCCGAGCACAACGTGCCGATCCCGATCCTGCAGGACCTGCAGGGTCCCAAGATACGCGTGGGCAAGGTACCTGGCGGCGAGATGATTCTCGAGCGCGGCAAGCAGGTCACCATCGTCACCAACGGCGGCCGCGACGGCGACGCCGCCGGCGATGTCATCCCCTGCACCTACAAGCCCCTCGCGCAGGACGTCTCCAAGGGCGACCGCATCCTGCTCGACGACGGCCGCCTCGAGCTGCGCGTGCTGCGCACCGGCGACCACTTCGTCGCCTGCGAGGTCATCGTCGGCGGCGCGCTGACCAACAACAAGGGCATCAACCTGCCCGGCGTGAAGCTCTCCACGCCGGCGCTCACCGACAAAGACAAGCGCGACATCAAGCTCGGCCTCGAGCTCGGGGTCGACGCGGTAGCGCTCTCCTTCGTGCTCAGCGCCGAGGACTGCCGCCAGGCGCGCGAGCTGATCGGCAACGTGCCGCTGATCGCCAAGATCGAGCGCCCGCACGCGCTCGATCACATCGACGAGATCCTCGACGTGGTCGACGGCACGATGGTCGCCCGCGGCGACCTCGGCGTGGAGCTCGGCGTCGAGCAGGTCCCGATGGCACAAAAGACGCTCATCGAGCAGACCAACGCGCGCGGCAAGCTCGTCATCACCGCCACCGAGATGCTCGACAGCATGCGCCACAGCCCGCGCCCCACGCGCGCCGAGGCGAGCGACGTCGCCAACGCCGTGCTCGACGGCACCGACTGCGTGATGCTCTCCGGCGAGACCGCCGCCGGCGACTACCCGGTGCAGTCGGTCGAGACGATGGACCGTATCCTGCGTGTCACCGAGGAGTCGCCGCGCTATCAGGGCCTGCCCGACGTGCCCTCGCTCGACTACCCGGAGATCACCCACGCCGTCGCGCGCGCCTCCGTCGTCGCCGCGCGCGAGGTGCGCGCCAAGACGATCATCTGCTTCACCGAGACCGGCAAGAGCGCGGTGCTGATCTCCGAGTATCGGCCCAAAGCCGACATCGTCGCCGTCTCGGTAGACGAGCGGCTCTACCGCCGGCTGGCCCTCCAGTGGGGCGTCACACCGCTCTATCTCGAAGACCGCAGCGCGCAGACCGTCGACGAGGCCATCGCCGCCATCACCGAGCTGGCCGTCAGCTCGGGCAAGGCCCAGCGCGGCGACCTCGCCGTGGTCACCGCTGGCTCGTGGACCGGCGGCGCCAGCGACCTGCTCAAGATCCACCGTCTCTGATCTCTGATAAAACAGAGCCGTCGATGACCAACGACGGTCCATACCGCGAAGAGGGCCACAACACCGAGCGCCCGCGCGTGATGCGACAGGCGCTCGGCCGCGACGGGCGCATCAACGTCGTGCGCAAGAACCAGCCGCAGTCGGGCTGGCTGCACGACCTCTATCACTACCTGCTCGTCACGTCGTGGCTCAAGCTGCTGCTGATGTTCTTCGCGGGCTACCTGGTGGCCAACGCGCTCTTCGCCGCGCTGTATCTGCTCGGCGGCGACCAATGCGTGCGCGGCGTGCGCCCGGGCAGCTTCCTCGACGCGTTCTTCTTTTCGGTGCAAACCATGTCGACCATCGGCTACGGCCGCATGGAGCCGCTCAGCACCTACGCCAACGTGCTGGTGACGGTCGAAGCGTTCATGGGGCTGCTCGCCTTCGCGCTCGCCACCGGGCTGGTCTTTTCAAAGTTCGCTCGCCCCAGCGCCCGCGTGCTGTTCGCCAAGAAGGCCGTGGTGGCGCTCGACGACGGCCGCCCGGTGCTGATGGTGCGCATGGCCAACACGCGCGGCAACCAGATCTACGAGGCCTCGGTGCGCCTGTCGCTGCTGCGCGACGTGGTCAACGCCGAAGGCGAGCTGATGCGCCGCTTCTTCGACATGAACCTCACGCGCGAGCGCACGCCGGTGTTCGCCATGAGCTGGACTGCGATTCACGTCATCGACGAGCAGAGCCCGCTCTATGGCGTCACCGAAGACGAGCTCGCCGCCAACGAGGCGATGCTGCTCGTCTCGCTGCACGGCACCGACGAGACCTTCGTGCAGCCGGTGCACGCGCGCGCCTTCTACTTCCACGACGACATCCAGTGGGGCGCGCGCTACATCGACGTGATCCACCGGCGCGAGGAGGAAGGCATCCTCGAGCTCGACTACGGCACGTTTCACGACACCGAGCCGCTCGACGACGCCGCGCGCGCGCGCATCCGCCTCATCTGCAGCGGCGAGGAGGCTGCTCAGGCCAAGCCGTCGCCGTCGTCGTCGGCTGCGCCATCGGAGCCTTCGCCGTCGTCGTCGGGCGGCGGTTCGTAGAGATCATCCGCTGGGTCGACGAACTCGCTGACGTGGCGCAGGTTGAAGAGGTTGACGACGAAATGCGCCACCAGCGCACCGCCGAGGTTGGCGCTGCGCTGCGTGATCAGCGCGAACAGCAAGCCCATCACGCCGGCGCTGGCCGTCCACGGCCACAGCCGCTTGGCCGGCGCCGGGTGCGAGAGCATGAACAGCAGCGTGCTCCAGACGATGCCCCAGCGCGGCAGCATGATGCCGCGAAAGAAGAGCTCTTCGCCGATGCTCGAGGTCAGCGCGAGCAGGGCCGCGTCGGCCCAGCTGACCTCGCCGAGCGCGCGCGCGAAGAAGCGATAGAGGTCGCGGCCCCAGCCGAAGCGCTCGATGGTCCAGCGCGAAAACGCCACCGTGGCCGCGCCGAGCAGCAGCCCGCTGAGCAGCCCCCACACGAGCCCCGCGCGTGTGAGGCGATCGGGATCGTAGAGCAGCGCGTGCATCGGCCGCCCGGCGGCCCAGTTCCACAGCACGGCGCTGGCCGCGAGCAGGCCATAGAAACCGAGCGCCATCAGGTTGCGGCGGCGACGATCCACGACTAGCTGTCTAGCACATCCTCATCGCGTGAAGGCCATCGCGCGCAACCGGCGCACGCGCTCCTCGGTGGGCGGATGCGAGCGCAGCGCCGCCGGCACATCCATGCGGCCCATCAGCAGCGACGACCAGAATCGCTGCACGCGGTCGATGCGCGCCAGCGCCGCGGCGAGGCCGAGCGGGTCGCCGGTGATGCGCGCGGCCTCGGCGTCGGCGCTCAGCTCGCGGCTGCGCGAAAGCGCCGTGGCGAGCAGCGTCAGCGCCGTCGGCAGGAACAGCGACAGCACGAGCAGCAGGCCGAGGCGCGCCAGCGAGGCGTGGCCGAACAGCAGCATGCCGAAGAAGGTCGCCCACAGCGCCAGGCGCAGCGTCGTCGCCGCTGCCGACGCGGCCACCGAGCCGAGCCGCACCAGCGCCGTGTCGTTGCGGCGCAGGTGCACCACCTCGTGGGCCAGCACGCCAGCGAGCTCGCGCCCGTCGAGCGCGCGCAAGAGGCCAGGCGTTACGGCGATGGCGCCGTCGCCATCGGGGCCGCCCGAGGCGAGCGCGTTGGGCTCGGCCGAAGGGATCAAATAGAGCGCCGGGGCGCGAATGCCGGCGCGCGCGGCGAGCTGCCCGACGAGGCGCGCGAGGCCGGGTTTCTCCCAGGCTTGCACCGGTCGTGCGCCCTGCAGGCGCATCACCCAGTGCGTCGGGATGGTCATCGCGGAGCTGCCGAGAACCAGCATCAGGCCGCTGGCGATGAAGACGCCGAGCAGACCGAAGCTGACGAACCCTGCGAAGGCGGCGGTGGCGATCATGCCGGCCAGCAGCAGCAGGCTGCGGCCGTCGACATGGGGTAGGTGATAACGGGCGGCGCGGACATGGTGCATACCGACCTCCACTGGCCCCAAGGTGGGTCTTTGCGGCCCGGGATCAAGGACGCGAGGTTTGGCTGTTGACCTTGCAACTTCGGCCGTCTATACATGGCGCCCGATACGCCGCGAGGATGGCGGAATTGGTAGACGCACTAGCTTGAGGGGCTAGCGCCCGCAAGGGTGTGGGGGTTCGAATCCCCCTCCTCGCAAACCTCCCTACAACCTCCCAAAAACTTGCCCGACCGATCCCGGCGCCGCAGCATCGCGCGTGATGGGACCTAGGGTAATTGTATGCTTGCTCGTGGCCTGCGCCTCCACGAGCGTGCGCGCTGACGAGCTCAGCCGCACCGACAAGCTGCGCGTCCTCTACAGCAATCAGTTCGCCTTCGATCGCCGCGGCGTTCCGCTGATCACGATCGGCATCGCCGAGGGGCACCGCGAGGTGGTCATCGAGAGCGCCAAGGCGCTGCGCGTGCTGCCCGACGGCGAAGACGGCTCCGAGGTTCGCGGCGGACGGCGCTGGAAGATCAAGCTCGTGCGCTCGACCGCAGCCAAGGTCGCCTACTACGCGGTGCTCGCGCGCGCGCCAGCCGCAGCGATGCGCTCGCTGCGCCCGCTGATCGCCACCTGGAAGCGGCGTGGCGCGCGCCCGCGGCTGATCGAAACCGGCACGCTGTTCGGCGTCAAAGGCCGCGTCTTCGACAACCGCGCCTACGTGCTCGCCGACGGCCCGTACACGCACGACGCGCAGGCGCGCGCCGCGGCGGAGCGCTACGTCAAGCGCTTCGGCCTGCGCAAAGTCGCCGTGCTGCCGCAGCTCGAAAAGCGCCCCTCCGGCCGACTGGCGGCCAAAGACCTCGATGGCTCGGCGAGCGTCGCCGTGCGCGACGCGATCTGGTTCGCGCCCGCGCAGCGCGGCGAGCGCCTCAGCGTGCGCATCGGCGGCCACCGCGTGGCACGCCCCTACTGGGGTCAGATCTACATCACCGTCGACCGCCACGGGCGCCTCGCCGTGGTCAACGCCGTGCCCGCCGACAAGCTGCTCACCGGCCTCGTGCCAGCCGAGATCTTCGCCACCGCGCCGCGCGCCGCGCTGCGCGCGCAGTCGGTGGCGGCGCGCGGCGACCTGCTCTCCAAGATCGGCACGCGTCACTTCGCCGACCCGTACCTGATCTGCGCCAAACAGCACTGCCAGGTCTACCGCGGCGCCGGCCACGAGCACCCGTCGACCAGCGACGCCGTGCACGCCACCAAGGGCCTGGTGCTCGTCAACAAACACGGCGCCCTCGTCAAGACCGTCTACAGCGCCGTCTGCGGCGGCTTCAGCGAGAACAACGACGCGGTGTGGCCGGTCAAGCCCGACGCCAACCTGCGCGGGCACATCGACGGCGACGACCCCTCGTTGGCGCCGTTTCGCGCGGGCATCACCGAGCACAACATCGAGCGCTGGCTGCTCGGCCGGCCCCGCACGTGGGAGTCGATGTCGACCTACAACCGCGACAAGTTCCGCTGGACCAAGCTGATCCCCGCGCGACAGCTCAACCGCCTGGTGCGCAAGCTCGGCGTGGGGCCGGTCCGCGAGATCAAAGTGCTCGCGCGCGGCGTGTCAGGTCGCGCTACCCGCATCAGCGTCGAGGGCGCGCTGGGCAGCAAAGCCGTGCGCGGCGAGCTGAGGATCCGGCGGCTGCTCGGCGGGCTGCGCTCGTCGATGTTCATCGTGCGCAAGCGCGGCTCGACCTTCGTCTTCCACGGCGGCGGCTGGGGCCACGGCGTCGGGCTCTGCCAAACGGGCGCGACCGGCATGGCCCAGCACGGCAAACGTTACCGCGAGATCCTACGCCACTATTACCCCGGCAGCTCGCTGCAGCCGCTATATTAGCCTTTGAGGCCGCACACTTAGCGGCCTCTCTTTTCGCCCAGCTTGGTATACTAAATATATTCTCGGCCTGCCGCGGACTTAGAAGTGGGGCCTTCGCCTTGTGACGGGGTGGGAAGGATTCTATAATTTCGCAGTAATAGTCCGCATAAACGATGCGCCCCGACCACCCCTCCGGCAAACGCCATCGCCTCGACGGCGATGACCTCGACGGCTCTCTCGATCGAGAGTCCGCGCCGGCCTACGCGCGCACCGAGTCTATCGACTCTGTCGACGTCGATGTGGACATCGACCTCGTCAGCATCCCCTCGTCGTACCCCAACGCGCAGGCGCACGTCCCGACGGTGACAGGCCCCGCCGGCGCGGGCCGGCCGAAGGATCCGCGCATCTCGGCACGCCAGCCCGACTCGCTACGCACGGGGCCCGGTCGTCTCGTCGATCGACACGCGGGCACCGAGATGCTGCGCCGCCCTGGCAGCTCGCCCGGAAGCGCCTCGGGCTCGAGGCCTGACTCGCGGGTGGGCAGCTCGCCCCCGCGCAGCTATAGCCAGCGCGGCTCGAGCCCGCGCAGCTTGCCGCGCATCCTGCAGCAGCCGTCGGGGCCGGTGGATCCAAACCTCGGCCGCACACTCGGCTCGTACCGCATCGAGTCGCTGCTCGGCGTGGGCGGCATGGGGCGCGTTTATCGCGCAGAGCACGTGATGCTCGGCCGCCAGGTGGCGCTCAAGCTGCTGCGCCCCGAGTACGCCGTCAAGCGCGACGCCGTGCATCGCTTCTTCCAAGAGGCGCGCGCGGTCAACACCATCGGCCACGAGAACATCGTCGACATCACCGACTTCGTCGAGCTCGATAGCGGCGAGACGTTCTTCATCATGGAGCTGCTGCAGGGGCGCGACCTCGCAGACACGCTCAAGGCCGCCGAGCAGCCGCTGCCGCTGCACCAGTGCATGCGCATCGCGATGGAGATCTGCGAAGGTCTCGAGGCGGCGCACGCGGCGGGCATCATTCACCGCGACCTCAAGCCCGACAACATCTTCATCTGCGAAAACCCGGGCAAGCCGGCCAAGGTCAAGCTGCTCGACTTCGGCGTAGCGAAGCTCGGCGGCGACTCGGCGCTCGAGTCGAGCTGGCAGACGGCCGCTGGATCCGTCATCGGAACGCCGGCGTACATGTCGCCCGAGCAGGCCTCGGGCATCCCCGTCGACAACCGCTCCGACATCTATTCGCTCGGCGCGATCCTCTACGAGCTGTTCACCGGACACCCGGTGTTTCGCGCCAAGTCCTTCGGCGAGTTCGTCGTCAAGCACATGAACGACACGCCGATCGCGCCGCGCGACCTGCCCGACGCGCCGCAGATCCCGGTCTCGCTCGAGCGCGTGATCATGCGCTGCCTCGAGAAGGATCCCGAGAAGCGCTATCAGTCGGTCAACGACCTGCGCGAGGACCTGGCACGCACGACGGCCACCGTCGAGACGGTCATCAACAACCGCGCCGAGACCAAGGAGCGCCGCTCGCGGCGCGGGCTGTTCGCTGTGGTCGTCGGCTCGGGCGTGGCGCTGCTCGCCGTGGGCGCGTTCTTCCTGGCCGCCTTCGGCATCAACTCCGGCGACGGCTCGGGCGCCAACGCGCGCGGCGGCAAGGCTGGCGTGGCGCTCGCGAGCGGCGCCGGCAGCGCCAGCGGCGTACCGACCACCAAGTCGCTGCCGCCGTCGTCGCAGGTGATCAAGCTCGACATCCGCTCGGTGCCCACCGGCGCCAACGTGATCATCGGCGACAGCGTGCGCGGCACGACGCCGTATCTTCACGACGCCAGCGAGGGCGACAACATCACGCTCGTCTTCGCCAAGGACGGCTACCGCAAGAAGACGCTGCACCTCATCGCGCGCCACGGCATGAAGCCCACGCGCGTGGTGCTCGAGCCGATCGACGACAAGGTCGCGCCGGGCTCCGGCTCGCCGATCGTCTCGGTTCGCCCCGGATCGGGCAGTGCCAAGAACCCGGACGGGGCGAGCGCTGGCCGCATCAAGCGGCGCGTGGTTCGTGTAAGACGACGCCCGGTGAAGCGTTACAAGCCACGTGTACGCAAGAAGCCGCGCAACAAAACCGGCCGCAACAAGGCCGGCAGCATCAAGCGCAACGAAGACCTCGATCCGTTCAAAGAGTAGTTAGGCGAGATTGGCGATGAGATTGGCGCTGATAGGCCGAGCGCTGCTGGTTGTAGCCGTCATCAACCTCGGGTTCGGCGCCGCGCTGTCGCGCGCCTGGGCCGTCAGCGCGCGCAACAAGCGCCTCGCCAAACGCGAGTACATGCTCGGCAAGCAGGCCTTCGACCTCGCCAAGTTCCGCGAGGCGCTCGGCCACTACGAGCGCGCCTACCAGCTCTCCAAGCTGCCCGGCTTCTTCTTCAACATCGGGCAGTGCTACCGAAACCTCGACGAGTACGGCAAGGCGATCTTCGCCTTCCAGCAGTTCCTCAAGTACAAGGGCCGCAGCGGCCGCGCGCCCGCCGTGCGCAAGCTGATCCGCCAGCTCGAGCGCAAGGAAGAGGCGCGCAAGAAGCGCCTCGCCGAAGAGGCCAAGCGCAAGGCCGCCGCCGAGGAGCGGCGCCGCCGCCTCGCGCAGCAGCAGGCCAACCAGACCAACAACGGCGGCAACGCCACGGTCATCGGCGATGACCCGCGCGTCAACAACGGCGACAACCGCGGCACCGGCGACGTGGGCGACGGCGACGGCAGCGGCTCGGGCGTCGACCTGCGCCCAGTCCCGCCGATCCGCCGGCGCCGTCGCGGAAGCGCGCCGATCTACAAGAAGTGGTGGTTCTGGACGCTGATCGTGGCCGCCGTAGGCGGCGGCGTGGCGGGCGTCTACGCGGGCGTGCGCGCGGGCGGTTCGTCACTGCCAGACAGCGATTTCTTAGGTAACTTTAGCCGCTAGATGCGCTGCCAACTCTCTGTCGCCGCTGCTGTCGCGAGCGCGCTCGCGATAGGCCTCGCTGCGCCCGTGCTCAGCGGCTGCGACAGCTCCTCTACCGCGCTGCTGATCACGCTCAAGGGCCTCAAGGGCGTACAGCCCGCCGAGACGCTTGCGGTCACGGTGACGCAGACCGACTCCCTGACGCTCAACCTGACGCCCAACACCGGCGGACGCACGTTCTTCGGGCGCGCCGGCCCGGAGACGGCGCGGCTGGTGATCCAGGCCGACGGGCGACAGGGGCAAGCCACCGTGGACGTCATCGCGCGCGGCAGCGATGGCCGCGGCGTGGGCTCGGGGCGCACGCTGGCGACGCTGATCGCCGACACCGTGGTGCAGGCGAGCATGCAGCTCGCACCCTACGACTTCGAGGCCAACAACGGCGCCACCTCGAAGTACAACGAGTTCTTCAGCACCGGTCCGTCAGGCCGGCAGCTCGGCTCGGGCGCCAGCGGGCGCTTCGTCATCGCCTGGCGCAACGACTGCGTCACGCCGCCGTGCTCGATCTACTCGCGCCTCTTCGACGACTACGGCGTGCCGCAGCTTCGCAGCGACGGATCGTCGGACGAGTTCATCGCCAGCGACCCGGCCAAGAGCTACGACATGCCGGCGGTGGCGATGCAGCCGGGCGGCGACTTCGTCTACCTCTTCAAGCGCGTGGCGGGCAACCTGGGCGGTCCGGGCGACATCGTCGCGCGAAGCTACGATCCCAACGGCCAGGCGCGCTCGGGTGACGTACCGCTGTCGGCCGGCACGATGGACACGTCCGCGCCCGACATCGCCGCGCTGCCTGCCGGCGGCTACGTCGTGGTGTGGGAGCAGGAGCGCAAGCCGGGCAGCACCGTGATGGTCGAGGTGGCGATGAAGCTGCTCGACACGCAGGGCAATCCCCAACCGGGCAGCGACCGCCTAGTGGCCTCGTTCAACAAGCTCAACATCACCGGCTCGCAGTGCTCGCCGCCGGGCGACACCTGTCCCGACGGCGCCGAATGCTCGGGCAACCTCTGCGTGCCCGCCGGCGCCACGCCGGCGGTGGCGGCCGGCACGCAGCCAGGCACCGTGATGGTGGTGTGGCGCCAGCAGGGCGAGCTGATGGCGCGCGCCTACAACAACAACCAGGACCTTGGCGCGGCACAGCCCGTCTCCACGGGCACGAGCAAGAAGATCGGCGGCATCGACGTCGCCGCCGTCGCCACCGGCTACGCCGTGGTCTTCGACGACCTCCCCGGCGGCACGGTCGACAACGACCAGCGCGCGATCTGGCTGCGGCGCTTCAGCCTCAGCGGCAAGGCGCTCGACTCCGACTTCACGCTCAACGAATCACCGCAGGGCAACCAAACCAACCCCGTGATCGCGACGTCGCTGCGACAGAATCAGCCCAACGTGTCGCTGGTGGTCTGGAACTCGAGCGTCAGTGACGGCGACCCCGCCGGTGGGCTACGCGGGCGCGGGTTGTTGCTCAACGGCATGCCGGTGGGGCGCGACTTCGCGATCAACAGCACCACCAACAACGCGCAGCAAAACCCCTCCATCGCGCCGCACGGCGACGAGAGCTTCATCGTCGCCTTCGAGGACTCCAGCGCCCAAGGCCTCGACAAGCTCGGCTCGGCGATCCGCGCGCGCATCGTCTACCCGAGCTACAGCGCGCGCGACGGGCTGATCGGTGCGCTCTGCGACGCGCAGAGCCCCTGCGCCGCCGACCTCGAGTGCGCGCCGACGCAGGTGGGCTCGCGCTGCACGGTGGCGACCAACTGCACCCTCGGCAACCCCTGCCCCACCGGCGGCACCTGCCAGAACATCTCCAACGTGGCGCGCCCGGTGTGCGTGTTCGCGCAGCCCTGAGCGGCGAGCCCTAAGAGCTACAGCACGCGCAGCACGTGCGCCGCGCTGCGGGCTCGGTTGTCGGGGCGGTAGTACTCGTAGACGGTGCTCGGCCGCGCCTTGACCGTCTGCGGATGGCGCGCGCGTAGCTGCATCGAAAAGGACAGCCGGCCCTTGGCGCGCAGCGCGGTCAGGTAGAGCAGCGCGCGGTTGCCGATGCGCTGGATCTTGGCCACGCGGCCGCGTTTGACGAGCTGGGTCAGGTCGCGCTCGCGCACCTCGAAGCCCGGTGGCAGCGCCACGTCGACCAGCGGCATGTCCACCGCCTTGCCGTGGTTGCGCACGTCGACGCTGAGCGTGACGGCCTGTCCGGCGCGGGCCTTGTCTGTGCTCGCGCGCGTGGCGATGGCGAGGCCGCGCGGGCGCTTCGACTTGCTGCGTTTCGCGGCGGCGACGGCGCTGGGGATCCAGTAGCGACGCACCAGCTGGTAGCCGAGCTGGCCTTTGCCCGAGAAGCGCAGCGTGACGCGATGCTGGCCGCGCGTGACGCTGCGGTCGAGCGCGATGGTGTGCGAGCGCGCCTCGCCGGTGAGGCTCAGGCGCTCGGCGATCTTGCCGTCCACACGCAGCTCGACTGTGCCCACGGGCAGCACGTGCGAGCGCTCGTGGTGCGCCAGCAGCGCGCGCAGGCCGAGGATCGTCGCCTGCGTCGAGTAGAAGCTGCCGTAGGCGTCCTTGCTCTTTCGCAGCCGAGTGACGATCTTCTGCGCGCGCTTGAGCGAGCCGAAGTCGCTGCGCGGCGCCGAGAGGAACGCCAGCGCGGCGAGCGCCGTCGACTCGAGGCGCGCGGCGTTGCCGCGGCCGTAGGTCAACGACGACTTCGGTCCCTCCAGGTAGATGCCCTTGTCGTCGCGCTTGCGCGCGCTCCACAGCTGCGCGAGCAGCGCGCGCTGGCGCCGATCTTTGGCGAACAGGTTGGCGAGCAGCGCGAGGGTGTAGGGGTCCTTGGCGCGTGCGGCGTTTTGGCGCGCGTAGCTCAGCGCGCGATCGAGCGCTTTGCCGCGGTAGCCGCTGTAGGAGAGCGCGTTGGCGATGTAGGCCGTGATGCGCAGGATGTCCTTCTGGTAGTGGTTGGTGGCGCCTTCCTGGATGCCCGACTTGTCCGGCGCGAAGCTGCCGTCCTTGCGCTGTTTGCTCGCCAGCCAGCGTTGGGTGCGCTTGATCATCGCCTCGTCCACCGCGTGAACGCGCGACATGTCGCGAAACTCCATCAGCCCGTACGCGGTGAGCACCTTGTTGGCCGGCGCCGTGCCGAACCACGAGAAGCCGCCGCCGCGGACCTCGAAAGAGACGAGGCGCTGGTAGCCGAGGGCGATGAAGCGCTTGGCCTTGGCTTCGAGCTTCTCGTCGTTCTGCTTGGTGCGGCGCAGGTAGTCGAGCACCAGCACGTTGGGATAGGTCGTCGACGAGGTCTGCTCGAAGCAGCCGTGGGGCATACGCAGCATGCCGGAGAGGCCCTTCATCACCTCGCCGGTGGCGCCGGCGGACAGATCGAGCGACACGCGGCGGCCGCTGGCCAGCGCCTCGTCGGGCAGCGCCACGGTGTGGGCCACCGGGTGCTTGGCGTCGAGCACGCCGCCGTTGACGCGCGCGGCGCGCACGCCGTCGGGCTCGACGAGCAGGTCTCGGCGCACGCTGTCCTTCTCGCCGTCGCTGCTGGCGGCGTCGACCTGCAGCGCGTGGCGACCGCTGCGGCGCGCGACGATCGAGAAGCGCACCGTCTTGACCGCCTTGGCCGGCATCTCGACGAGCAGCGAGGGCTGCGCCGCGATGCTCATCCACGACGCCTTGCGCAGCGTGAGCTTCACGCGCTGCTTCTGCTCGAGGTAGTTGTGCACGGTGACAGGCACGCTGATGCGATCGCCTTCGGTCAGCGCGTGCGGCACGTCGACGTTGACGAAGAACTTCTGAAAGACGCGCAGCGACAGCTGTGTCTCGCCGATGCGGCCGTCGACGGTGCTGGCGGTGGCTGCCAGGCGCCACTGCGTGATGCTATCGGCGAGGGGCACCGACATCTGCGCGTTGCCCTGCTTGTCGGTGACGAGCTGCGGCTCGAAGAGCAGCGTCTCGGGGAAGTAGGAGCGCACGCGCGCGCCGCCGCCGCCGCCTTTGCCGAAGGTGCCGATGCGGCCGAGGCCGATGTTGCCGTAGCCAGTGCCGCCGCCGCCGCGCCCGACACCGGCCAGGCCGAGGCCACCCGCGCCGAAGGCGTAGCCGCCGCGCAGCAGGCCCAGCACGCCCGCACGCATCGCCACGCGCGAGGCGCCGACATCGACGCGTGGCCCGTAGGGCAGCACGTCGTCCTTGGTACCGAGCTTGCCGTCCGGGCCGCGCGACACGATCACGCTGCGCGAGATGAGGTACGTGTAGAGCGGGTTGAAGAGCTTCTTCTTGAAGGTGCGCACCACGTAGCGCTGGCCCCACGGATCGCGCAGCTGGTTCTTGTGCAGACCGAGCCGCGCGAGGCGCGCCATGATGTCGGTCGGCAGCAGATAGGGTCGCTGCACGGTGCGCAGCCCTTTGACCTTCTCGCGCGCCAGCGACAGCTGCTTGTTGCGCGTCAGCCGCGCGAGGGTCTGATAGATGGTGCCCAGCTCGGCCACCACGTTCAGGCTGGCGAAGCGCGGGAAGCTGAAGTAGCGGTGGGCGCGACGCAGGTCCGCGGGACGCACGCGCCGAGCCCACGGGTCGCGCCGCATGCCGCGCGCGACGAGCTTGAGCTTGGCCAGCCGATCGACGAGGTCATCGACGAAGCGCCAGGTCCCGCTGCGATCGCGCCGGGCGAGCAGCGCGGAGGCGACGCCGCGGCGCGCGGCGTTGACGAGGGTGCGCGACTGCACGCGCCAAGCCTCGGTGCGTTCGCGCCACGGGTTGGTCTCCCAGACCGACGCCACCTGCGGCGTGACGGCCGCGAGCAGGATCGAGACGGCGCGCGCGCGGCGGCGGGCGGCGGCGCTGGCGGCCTTGTCGGCTGCGGCGCCGACGACCCAGGTGCCCAAATCGCGCCCACCCGGCTTGGCGGCGAGAGCGCCCGCCTGACTGCGCGCGAAGCCCGAGAGCGCGAAGAAGCGGCGCGCCTGCGCCGGCTGCAGCGCGCCCATGGCGACCATCGCCTCGTCGATGGCGAGCACGCCGATGGCCGCCTCGACGCCTTCACCGCTGCGGCTGTCGCGCACGGAAAAGGAGATCTTGGCCACGTCGCCGGGACGGTAGCGCTTGCGGTCGGCGCGCGCGCGCAGCACCAGCGACGAAGAGCGATCGACATAGGCCATGCGGCTGTCGGCGAGGCGGTTGCCGTGCGCGTCGAGCACGTAGCCGCGCAGCGTGACGAGCCCGGCGAGGCCGTCGTCGGGGCGCACCGAGAAGCGCGCCTGGCCGCGCACGAGCGGCGCGCTGAGCGTGCGCACTGTCTGCGTGCCCTTGACGACGTCGACGTAGGCGATACGCGCCGAGCGCACGGTGGAAAAGAGGCGCAGAGCGAGCTTGCCGCCGCGCGGCACCAGCGCGTTGGCGAGGTGCATGCTCACGCCGCGCGCGAGGCTGCGCAGCCAGCGGCGCGTGCGCGCGGTCTGACCGAGCTTGCTCATCACGCTCGCGCGCAGCAGCACGTTGTTGGCCCACATCCCGCGGCGATGTTTGGCGCTGCGCGGCAAGACGATGTCGAAGACGGCCACGCCGAGATCGTCGGTGCGCGCGGTGAGCGGCTTCTTGCGGCCGACCACCAGCGCCACGCTCGCGCCGGCAACCGGCTTGCCGTCGACGCGGCCCGCGACGACGTAGACGCGCTGGGGCAGCCCCGAGATCATCCACGTCCTCGCCGTCACCATCGAAACGCGCAGCGGGTTGTGCGTCACCGGCACCACGCGCTGTCCGCTGTACGCGCGGCCGGCGCTGTCACTGACGCTGGCGATGATCGAGAGCGTCGCGGTCGCGCCGTAGGACTGGCGGCGCGCGACAAAGGAAAAGCGCGCCTCGCCGCGGGCGTCGGTGCGCAGCGACGGTAGGTAGTAGTGGTGGCCGGCGCTGTGGGCGCGCAGCTTGACGAAAGCGTTCTTGCGCGGCTTGCCGAAGAAGTAGCGCGCGCGCACGGTGCCGCGCACGGTCTCGCCGGGCAGATAGAAGCTGCGATCGGTGCTGACCTTGACCGCCAGCTTGGGCGGCGTGTAGCGCTCGACGGTGACGGAGCGGCTCGCCTCGTGCGTGTCGCCGGCGAGGCGCGCGCTGATGCTGTAGCGACCGAGGTTGACCTCGTCGGCCAGCACGAAGCGCGTCGAGGCCACGCCGAAGCGCGAGGTGCGCTCGCGCGCCAGGTGTACGCGATTGCCGCGGCCGTCGCGGATCGAGAAGATCACTTCGCGGCCAGCGATGGCGCGGCGGTCGACGCTGCGCAGGGCCAGCACGCGCGTGTGGATCGTCTGGCCGGGCTGGTAGCGCGTCTTGTCGCTCACGACGAGCACGCGCGCCCCGCGAACGACGCGGATCGGCTGACGGCGCGCGCTCTCGCCATAGCGCGACTGCGCGCGCACGCGCAGCGTGTAAGCGCCGGGCCGCTTGGGCACACGAAAGCGCAGCGAGACGTCGCCGCGGCGGTCACTGACGCCGCGCGCGATGATCTGCGTGGTGGTGCGCTTGCGCTTGCCCTTGGCCGCACGCTCGAGAGCCAGCTCGACCTGCGCGCCCGGCAGCGGACCCGTCACTTCGGGCGCGTTGGTCCAGTGCAGCGCCACGCGATAGGAGGCCAGCGTACCGCTGATCAGCGCGCGCGGCCCGAGCACGTAGATGCCGACGGCGGCATGTTTGGGGAGCTTTTGCGGCGCCTTGCGGGGCGCGGCAGGCCCGGCGTCGACAACCGCAAATGACAATAGACAGACCAGTGCTGTTAGCCCGGCCAGACGGACGCGGCTCATCGCTCACTCCTGGCGATAAGGGGGTGTTGCTTGAAGCTGGGAGTGGGACAACGGGCCGGCGGGAAGGTTCCGCGACCGAAGGAGGTCTAGTGCGGCGGCGCGCTAGAAGGCGTACTGGGCGGCGATCTTGAGCTCGCGCAGGTTGACCGTGTCGTTGGAGCCGAAGGCCGCCTGCACGTAGCGGTCGGAGAAGACGACCGAGAGCAATCCGATGTTGCGGTAGAAGTAAAGGTGCAGCGCCGCGCGCCACTGCGTCTCCTCGAGCTGTTTGCGGATGTCAGTCTCGAGCGAGGCGGGCACGGAGTCGAACTCGGTGGCGAGGTACTGGCCGAAGTCGGCCGCGAGCATCAGCCACTTGCTGATCAGCAGCGCGCCGACCTGCAGGTTGTAGCCGAGCTGCCAGTTGCCGAACTCGAGCTCGCGCTTGCCGTAGGCTTCGGCGATGAATACGCCGCGACCGAAGAGGCGCGCGAACATGTAGAGGTTGACCGCCGGGTAGCGCTCCTGGGCGCGCTGGTCGTACTTGCCGCCGATGAAAAACGACAGCGCCGAGGGCAGCGGCGTGTAGATAAACGGCGTGTCCCAGCGGCTGTAGTAGCCGACGAGGTTCATCTGGATCTGCGCGCCCGCGGTCCAGGTGAAGTTGGTGTTGTCGTCGGCGATGAAGTTGCCGCCGACGCTGCCCGAGAAGCGCCCGACGCCGCCGGCGACGAAGGCGCGGAATAAGAAGCGCCCGCCCTTGTCGATCGGCCCGCCGAGCTCCACCGCCGCGCCGTTGCCCTGCTGGAACGCGTTGAACACATAGAACGCCGGATCGAGCAGCAAGCGCTTGTGCGCCGAGCGCACCAGCGTTGTCGAGAGGCCGCCGCCGCCGCTGTTGATGTTGAGATACAAGCCGTGCTTGCCGACGGGCACCTGGAACATGGCGAAGGTCAGGCGCGGCGTCTTTTCGAAGCGCATGGAGAGCAGAAAGAACGAGTCCTGGATGAACGGGATCGGCCCCAGGGCGCGCAACTGGATGCGCGAGAAGCGCGCGTTGGCCTGCTCCTGAGCGAAGTCATAGGTCGCCTCGGCGCGCGCGACCACCGAGAAGCGGAAGCCCGGCGTGCCCTGGCAGACGGTCACCGATGGGTCGTAGCGGCAGCCGAAGTCCTCGCAGTCGATCTTGCCGTCACCGTCGTTGTCGATGCCGTCGCTGCAGAGCACGTCGTTGCGCTCGCCGTCCTTGTCGCCGCCCTTGCCGACCAGCTCCTCGAGGCTCATGCCGGGCTTGAGCAGCCGGGCGTTGGGGTCCGGCTTGGCTTTCTTCTTCTTGGTGCCGCCGTTCTGGTTGCCGCCGTTGTTTCCGTTGTTGGTCTGGCTGCCGCCGTTTGTCTTTTTGGGCAGGTCCCACGAGCCCTTGCAGACGGTGATGCCGGGACGCTGGCAGGCACGGTCGTCGCAGTCGGTGTGGCCGTTGCCGTCGTTGTCGATCCAGTCGCTGCAGCGCTTGTTGGTGTTCTCCGGACCGCCGTCGGGTTTGCAGGCGGGGTGGTCTTTGCAGTCGGAGTCGCCGCAGTCGTAGACCGAGTCGCCGTCGTTATCGACGCCGTCGGTGCAGTTGGTCTCCTTGCCGCCGGCATAGGCTGGCGTCGCAGCAGCGCAGAGCAGCAGGAGCAATGTGGACGTGGCGAAGAGCGCTCTCATGGCGAATTCCCGTGGTAGGCGTCGAAGAGGTGCGGAGGAGAAGTCTCGGGTGAGCTAAGGGGTCGCGGCCGGCACAACACCGGGGCCGCAGACGCGCGGCTTGCCGGCGCAGACCGTCACGATCGGGTTGTTGCTGCAGTCCCAGTCGTCGCAGTCCGTGAAGCCGTCGTTGTCGTTGTCTTTGCCGTCGCTGCAGCGCGCGTTGGCTTCGGCCGCGGTGTCGCCGAGGCTCTCCTGGCAAGCCTGGCGCACCTCGATGTTGTCGCTCTGGATGCAGCCGTAGTCAGCGCAGTCGACGAAACCGTTCTCGTCGTTGTCGATCTTGTCGGTGCAGGCGGCGACGGTGTTCTCCAGCCGCGGCTTGCAGTAGTCGACGATTTTCTGGTCGGTGGACTTGGAGCAGGAGAAGTCGGCGCAGTCGATGAAGCCGTTGCCGTCGTTGTCCTTGCCGTCGCTGCACGTCTTGAGCGTGTCCTCGCGCGGCTGATCGGCGCAGTAGCGCGAGATGGTCTGGTTCTTCGACTGCTTGCAGGCGTTGTCGTTGCAGTCGATGTAGCCGTTCTTGTCGTTGTCGATGCCGTCGCTGCAGGCCTCGAGCGTGTCTTCTTTGGGCAGGGTGTCGCAGTAGGTCTTGATCTCGGCGTTGGTCGAGCGCGAGCAGGAGAAGTCGTTGCAGTCGACAAAGCCGTTGCCGTCGTTGTCGATGCCGTCTTTGCACTTCTCGAGCGTGTCCTCGGACGAAGCGCACTTGCCGATGCCGCCGCAGTTGGGATCAGCGCAGTCGACGAGGCCGTCGCCGTCATTGTCGCGGCCGTCCTCGCAGCTCGCGACGGTGTTCTCGCGGCAAACCGTGACGAACAGCCCGTTGCGGCAGGAGAAGTCGGCGCAGTCTGCGAAGCCGTTGCCGTCGTTGTCGATGCCGTCGCTGCAGGCGGCGTTGTTGTTTTCGGTGGAGCAACACAGCTCGGCGATGGCGCGGCACTTGGAGTCACCGCAGTCGAACTGGCCATCGTTGTCGTTGTCCACGCCGTCGGTGCACAGCGCGAACGTGTTCTCGGGGCGGTTTTCGGGAAACAGCGGCACCAGCTCGCCGCAGACCGTCGAGGAGGCGATGCAGTCGCGGTCCTGACAGTCGATCAGCCCGTCGAAGTCGTTGTCGATGCCGTCGCTGCAGGCCTGATCGCTCGTCTCGTAGCCGAGGATCGGAAGCGGCGGGCTCTTGTAGTCGCAGGCAGCCCACAGCGTGGCCAGCACGGCGGCTGCGACGATGAGCACGCGAGAACACACGGCGCGAGAACACACGTTGGGGCTCACTTGAGACACGCGGCGCGGCCGGTGCCGTAGCGCCGTTTGAAGGCGACGTGGATCATGCACGACCCGATCACGCTCTTGCCCTTGAAGGTCGCCTTGGCGATCTTGTGCAGCGCGAGCATCAATGGACGGGTCAGCTTGTCGGGGAACGGGTTGTCCACCACGCCGAAGCGCGCGTAGTGGCGCACGGCACCCTCGAGCAGCTTGGGCGTGACGCCGCTGAGCTTGGCCATCAGATCGCCGTTGCTCTTGAGCTTGGCGATGGCGGCCTTGACCTCGGCATCGGTGAAGTCGCGCACGCGCACGCAGACGTTGTCGCACTCGTTGTAGCTCGTCTCGTGCCAGTACTTGGCGGAGTGACCGTCGCCGCTCGAGACGAGGCGGTTGTAAGTGCCGCGCCCGCGCGTGTCCTCCTCGGCCGAGTGCACCGAGGTCATCACATACGCCGGGATGCCATGGGCCCAGATGCCGACGCGCTCGCGCTGGGCCAGCGCCTGCGCCTTGAGCAGCACGGCCTTGGCGGGGCCGCGCACGGACATGGCGTGCGCGAGGCCGTGGCGCACCTGGTAGATCGCCAGGTCGCGGCACCACATCAGCATGCGGCCGTATCCGTCGCGCTTCTCGTCGGTGGTGCAGTGCCACGTGCCTTGGCGCGCCTTGAGCGTCGCCAGCTTGGCGATGACGTACAGCTCCTTGGCCGTCCAGCGGCCCCACTGGTGCACCGCGCCGTGGCTCTCGAGCGTGTTGTAGCCGGCGAGGCGCGCCTTGGCGCCGCGGTAGGCGCCTTTGAGCACGCGGAAGCTGTCGCCGTCGTTGAAGAAGACGGCGTTGGGCTTGCCGTTGATGAACACGCGCGCGGCGGGCTCGGCGACGGCGAGCGCCGGCGCGAGGGCGATGACGACTGCGAGCGTGAGCGCGATACGGACGCGTTGCACCACGAAGACCCTCCCTGCGGAGCGCGGCCACGATAGGCGATGCGCTGCCTGGTTGCAATCACGGGTGGCCAGGGCCGATAGTCCGTCACATGAACGTCAAGACCCCGCTCCTGCTCGCGCTCGCCGCCTCCCTGCTCGCGCTCGCTGGCTGTCCGCCGAAGAAGCCGCGCACCATCAGCGTGCGCGACGTCTCGCGCGCCTCCGGTGCCCCCGAGATCAGCGGCATCGTCGATCTCGGACGACGCGGCATCATCAAAGAGGCCGTCTTCGAGATCGCCGGCGGCGATGGTCACGGCGTTGTCGGCGAAGTGCTGCTGATCCAGGGCGACAACTTCGGCAAGCAGCCCACTACGACCATCGGCGATCAGCCGGCGACCTTTCTCGGCCACGTCTCGACCGGCGGCATCTTGGTGCGCGTGCCGTGGGGCATCGACGCCGGCAAGGTTAAGGTGGAGGTCGCCAATCACCGCGGTCGCTCGAGCACGACGTACGTGATCAAACGCGTCGTGGTCGTCACCGATGGCGCACACGCGCAGCTGCTCGACCTCGACGGCAAAGGGCGGCTGGCCAAGCGCGGCGCGGCGATCGACGTGGCGGGCGCCGGCGTGGTCGGCGTCAGCACCAGCGGCGGCACCGCGTTCGTCGCCGGCGCGCGCGCCAAGCTGACCTTCATCGCGCTGCCCACGGGCAAGGTGGTGCGCGAAAAGCAGATGCCGGGCAAACGCGTGGTGGCCATCACGACGGCCGCCGATCGCCCGCTGTCGGCGGTGATCACCGACACGCACGTGACCTTCCTCGACGAGCGCAACCCCGCGCGCGTGGCGCTCTACACGGCGCAGCGGCTGCCCAAGGCAGTGGTCGACGGCAAGCCGATCTCGGCGACGCTCTCGCCCGACGGCAACCGCCTCGCGATCCTGCTCGCCGAGGGCAACAAGCTTGCGATCTTCGACGCCAAGAAGCCGCAGTCGCTGCCGGAGCCGAAGCTCGTCGACGCGCTGCCCGACGCGCGCCTGAGCGTAGGCGTGGGCGTGCGTTTCTCCGCCGACAGCAAGACCGCCTGGGTGCTCGGCGGTGACACGGCGCGCTCGATCTCGGGCGGCCGCCAGCCCACGCGGCTGGCCACCATCGAGACCGCTGCCAAACCGCCTGCCGTCGGCGCACCGCGCGGCATCACGCCGCCGGGCGCGCCGCTCGCCGTATGCGTCGCGCGTGGCGAGCCGACGCCGCCCGGCACGAGCATTCGGCGCGCGCCGGCGAGCCGCAGTGCGCTCTACGCCTCGCTGGCGCCACCGGAGCTGCTCGCCGACAAGAAGGTCGCCGGCAAAGGGCGCATCGTGCGCGCCGAGCCCGGTAAGCCCTTCGCGCAGGTCGCCAGCGGCGACTGGCTGCTCGCCGGCATCGACGTGGCGGGCAAGACGCAGGTGATCGTGGGCGTCGGCGTGCGCACTAGCGCGACGGGCGCCGGCGCGCGCATCGCGTGGACGCGCGCCGCCTGGAACGACGACGCCAAGGCGCAGGTCATCGAGCTCGGCGCGGCGGGCAAAGACCCGCTGGCGGGCGACGTGCGCGCCCAGCCCTAACGGCGATGGGGCTCGAGCATATGGGATGTGTGGCAGCGAGCGGCCGCGCCGCGCGCTGCGTTCACATCTTTCTGTAGACCCCGACGACGATGCCGAGCAGGTCCACCGACCTGAACTCGCTGCGGTGCACGTAGATCGGGTCCATGTTGTCGTTGGCCGGCTGGAAGCGGATGCGGTCGCCTTCCGGGTAGTAGCGCTTCACCGTCGCCTCGCCTTCGATCATCGCTACGACGATGTCGCCGCGGTTGGCCGTCAGCTGCTTGCGCACGAAGATGAAGTCGCCGTCGTAGATGCCGTCGTTGATCATCGACTCGCCCTTGATGCGCAGGGCGAAGACGCCTTCTCCGCTGCCGATGAAGAAGCGGTCGATCTGCACCGAGTCCTCGGCCTGCTCGATGGCGAGAATAGGATCGCCGGCGGCGACGTCACCTACGAGCGGAACGCTGACCATGTTGGCGTTGTCGGTCTTGAGACCGCGCGGACGTAGCGCGCGAGACTTGAGGTCGTCCCGCACGAGGTAGCCCTTGCGCTCGAGCGCTTTGAGGTGGTCGTTGACGCCGTTGGTGCTGCGGATTTCCAGATGCTCGCCGATCTCGCGCAGCGTGGGCGGGTATCCGCGTTCCTCGATTGATTCCGTGATGAAGTCCAAAACTTGGCGTTGGCGGCGGGTGAGCTTGTTGTCGCGCATGGTTCAATCCCCGATCACTGAACATATATTTAGTACACTGAACGGATGTGCACGTCAACTTTGCTGCCCGCCGTGCCCGTCGGCGGCCCGCCACGGGCTGGCGAACTTGCCCGCTACCACCCTGCAGATCCATGATCTCCAGTGGATGCCGTCGAGAGGAGGTACGCCATGAGTCGAACCGTTGGCCTCTGTGTGATCGCCACCCTGCTCGCCCTACCCGTGGCGAGCGCCAGCGCGGACAACAAGAGCCCCACCTATCGACGCAATCGCGGACGCGTGGTCATCAAGGGCACGCCGTTCGCCGAGTTCTCGAGCGAGAAGCAGTTCGCCAAGATCGTGTCCAAGGCGCGGCGCAACACGTCGCTGACGCGCGACGCGCGCGGTCGCTGGAAGGTGCACTTCATCGCCTTCCTGCGCAGCGCGCCGGGCGCCAGCAAGGTCAACGTGGTCTGGTACAACCTCAAGCCCAAACGCGAGCAGGTCGACTACACCGAGTTCACGATGGGCGCTGACCAGGTGACGTTGAAGTCGAAGCTCACGCTCTCGCCGACGGCCGGCTTCAAGGCGGGCCAGCACCTCGAGATGCGCGTGACGCGGATTATCGGTGGGCGCGAGCGGGTCTACGCCAAGACGCGCGTGACGCTGAAGTAGGCGGCGCGCGATGTTGCAGAGGCCACGGGCCACGGGCCACAGGCCACGCGGGCGCGGGCGAGCCGTCGGCGTGTTGGTCTTGGCTGGCGCCCTGCTGCTGTGGGGCGCCGCGCCAGCGTCGGCGCGAGCTCGGCGCGCGACGGTGAAGCGACTGGTGCAGGCCGTGAAGGCTGGCAAGCGCGTGCAGATCGCGCGCGCGGCGGCGGCGCTCGGCGTGCACCGGCTCGTGCTCGCGCTGCGCAGCAAGCGAGCGGAGGTGCGTGCCGCGGCGCTCGAGGGGATCTCGCGCTTCGCGGGCGGCGCACTGCTGCTGGCCGACGTCGTCGATCTGATGCGGCGGCGCTGGACGGATTCCGCCGAGGTCGCGCGCGCCGCGCTCGCCATGCGGCGCGTCGCCGAGCGGCTGCGACCGCGGCTGATGCGGCGGCTGGGTTTGCGCCCGGAGATGATCGCGAGCGTCGCCCGCGACGTGGCGCACGGCGCGCGCGAGCGCAGCCCGGACGCGAGCAGGCGCGTCGCGCTGCTGCAGGCGCTGGCACAGCTCGACGAGATCGCGAAGCTTCCCGAGGGCGAGCGCCTCGCCGTGCTGCGCGCGGCAGGGGTCCCGGCGGTGCAGCTCGCAGCGCTCGAGCTGTTTGCTGGGCGGCGCGTGGGCAAGGCCGCGGCGGCGGCGCTGACGGTGCTGGTGCGCTCGGCGAAGGTCGCCGTGGCGCGCCGCGCGGCGGCTGTCCTCTGCAGCG
>JAGQIK010000029.1 GCA_020431405.1 Myxococcales bacterium | reverse complement strand
TTGCCGCCGCCGTCACACGCTTGGCCGCCGCGCGCGGCCTCGACGTGCTCGTCACCAGCGCGCCGCTCGCCAGCGCCGCCCTCGAGCAGGCGCTGCGCCGCGATCTGCTCGTCGTCGCCGCCGCTGCCGCCGTCGCCGTGATCATCGCGCTGCTGCTGCTTTTGCGACGCGGCTACGCGGTGCTCGCCGTGCTCGTCTCGCTGCTCGTCAGCGCCGCGCTGTTCTGCGCGCTGCTCGTGCTATGCGGCCTCTCGCTCGATCTCTACGCCGCGCTGCTGGCGCCGCTGCTCATCGGCTACGGCGTCGACGATCACATCTACATCGCGCGCGAGACGCTGCGCGATGGCGCCGCCGCTGCCTACGCCCGCTCCGGCCGCGCCGTGATCACCACCACGGCCACCAGCGTCGGCGCCATCGGCGCGCTCTGGATATGCGAGACCGAGGGCCTGCGTCGGCTCGCGCTGAGCGCCAGCATCGGGCTGACCGTCACGATGCTCTGCGCGCTGTTGGTGCTGCCGGCGCTGCTGGCGGTGGGCGGGCGCTCGCGGCACTAGGCCACGGGCCACAGGCCACGGGCCGCAGGCGTGGACTGCAAACGCCTTGCACGCTTCGCAGAAGCCCTTGTGTTGCGCCTGCGCACCGGCCGACCGCCTCGCGCACCAGGTGTAGGGCGCGAATGCGTGGGCGAAGCAGGCAGGGTGCTCGCGTACGATCCCGTGGCCTGTGGCCTGTGGCCTGTGGCCCTCGCTGAAATCCCGCCCGACTTACAGCCGCTCGCGGTCGCGCGCCATGCGCTGGATGATCGAGCTCGCCAGCGCCGTCCAGCCCGTCTGGTGGCTCGCGCCCACGCCGCGCCCCGTGTCGCCGTCGAAGTACTCGTAGAACAGCACCAGCTCGCGCCAGCTCGGGTCGTTGGCGTAGATGTGATCGTCGCCGTGACACGGGCGCCGGCCTTCGCTGTCGGGCATGAAGATCGACACCAGCCGCCGCGACAGCTCCTGCGCCACGCCGGCGAGGTTCATCTTGCGTCCCGAGCCCACCGGGCACTCGACCGTGAAGTCGTCGCCGTAGAAGTGGTGATAGCGCTGCAGCGCCTCGATCAGCAGGTAGTTGACCGGAAGCCAGATCGGCCCGCGCCAGTTGCTGTTGCCGCCGAACAGCCCGCTGTCCGACTCTGCCGGCACGTAGGCGACGCGCCACTCGTTGCCGTCGGCCTTGAACGAGTACGGATGCTCGAGGTGGTAGCGCGACAGCGATCGCACGCCGTAGGGCGAGAGAAACTCGTTGGGGTCGAGCACGTAACGCAGCACGCTCTCGAGCTGCGAGCGCGTGGGGATCGCGAGCAGGCGGTGGCGGTGATTGTTGTCGTGCTGGCGCCAGGTGATGTGGCGCGCCAGGTCCTGGCGGTTTTCGAGCAGCCAGTCCATGCGGCGTTTGAAGCCGGGCAGGTGCTCGATGGCCGCGTCCTCGAGCACGATGCCGGCGAAGAGCGGGATCAGGCCCACCATCGAGCGGATGCGCAGCGGGATGCGCTCGCCGTTCTCCTTGACCAGCGCGTCGTAGAAGAAGCCATCGGTCTCGTCCCACAGGCCGCTTCCGCCGACGGTCTTGACCGCGTCGGTGATGGCGATGAAGTGCTCGAAGAACTTCGACGCCATGTCCTCGATGGCGGGATCGTCCTGCGCCAGCTCGAGCGCGATGCCGAGCATGGTCGCGCAGTAGAACGCCATCCACGCCGTGCCGTCGGCCTGCGCCAGGTGTCCGCCGGTAGGCAGCGGCTTGGAGCGATCGAAGACGCCGATGTTGTCGAGGCCGAGGAAGCCGCCGCTAAAGAGGTTGTTGCCTTCGGCGTCCTTGCGGTTGACCCACCAGGTGAAGTTGAGCACCAGCTTGTGAAAGACGCGCGCGAGAAAGAGCCGATCGCGCTCGCCGGTGTGATGCGCGGCCATCTTGTAGATGCGCCACGCCGCCCAGGCGTGAACCGGCGGGTTGACGTCCGAGAAGTTGAACTCGTAGGCCGGCATCTGGCCGTTGGGGTGCATGAACCATTCGCGCAGAAACAGCACCGTCTGGCTCTTCGCGAAGTAGGGGTCGATACGCGCGAAGGGGATCAAGTGAAAGGCGAGGTCCCAGGCGGCGAACCATGGGTACTCCCACTTGTCGGGCATCGAGACCACGTCGCGGTTGAACAGGTGCGCCCAGTCGGCGTTGCGGATCGCCGCGCGTCCCGGCGCGGGCGGTGGGTTGACCGGATCGCCCTCCTGCCACTCCTTGACGACGTAGTAGTAGAACTGCTTGGTCCAGAGCAGCCCCGCGCTGGCCTGGCGGCAGATGCGCTCTTCTTCGGCGGCGAGCGCCTCGGGGTGCGCTTCGGCGTAGTAGGCGTCGGCCTCGATGATGCGCTGCGCGAAGGTCGCCGCGAAGCTGGCGCCGAACGGCGCCTCGGGCGCGTCGCTGGGGCGAAAGAGGCGCAAGCGGATCACCTCTTGGCCGCCGGGCGGGACGGTCAGCTGATAGCAGGCCGCCGCCTTGGTGCCGCGCGAGACCGGCTTGATCGCGCCCGTCTCGCCGCGCACCACGTAGTCGTGAAAGGCGTCCTTCTTGTAAAGGCCGTCACCCTCGCCGTAGAGGCGCTCGCGGTTGGTCTCGTTTTCGGTGAACAAAAACGTCGCCGACTCGCGCCCCGGCGGCGGCTCGGCGGCGAGCCGGTAGCTGCCGAGCACCTCGTGGTTGGCGAGCAGGCTCGACGATTGGCCGACGATCGTGGGGCGACCGGTGTAGCCCTCGCCCGTGCGCCCCCACGACCACGTGTTGCGAAACCACAGCGTCGGCAGCACGGTCAACGGCGCCGCCTCGGGCCCGTGGTTGACGACGGTGATGCGGATCAGCACGTCGTCGGGCGTCGCCTTGGCGTACTCGGCGAAGACGTCGAAGTAGCGGCCGCCCTCGAGCACGCCCGTGTCGAGCAGCTCGAGCTCGCGGTCGTGATAGCCGCGCGCGGCGTTGCCGTCGACGAGCTTCTGGTAGGGGAACTCGGCTTGCGGGTACTTGTAGAGCGCCTTGAGGTACGAGCCGGTGGGCGTGCCGTCGAGGTAGTAGTAGAGCTCTTTGACGTCTTCGCCGTGGTTGCCCTCGGGCCCGGTCAGCCCGAAGAGACGCTCCTTGAGGATCGGGTCGCGGCCGTTCCACAGCGCCAGCGCGAAGCACAGGCGCGCGCGGCTGTCGCAGATGCCGAGCAGGCCGTCCTCGCCCCAGCGGTAGGCGCGGCTGCGCGCGTGGTCGTGCGGAAAGTAGTGCCAGCACTCGCCGTCGGGCGAGTAGTCCTCGCGCACGGTGCCCCACTGGCGCTCGGAGAGGTAAGGGCCCCAGCGCTTCCAGTACTTCTGTCGCTTGCAGTCCTCCTCGAGACGAATTGCTTCCGCGCTGCGCGCCACCGCTGCTGCCTTTCTGCTGTCGAACCTCGACCGTGGGAGCCGCGAACAATATCGGAAAGCACCGTCGTGTAATACGTCCCAGTCGATCGGGGCGTCGGCCCCCACCGATCCGGGGGCGTAAGCATTTGAAAAGACAGCTGGCGAGGGCTGGTACAGCACCTGCTATCGGAGGGGACAGGGGAGCTCGACATGTACCGCCGCCACCTTCTTGCATTCATCTGCACCACTCTGCTCGCGCTCGCGTTCTCGACCGGCTGCACAGGCGTCGTCGGCGAGGAAGAGTGGGACGACGACGACAAGGCCGCCGAGCTCAACCCGGGCGCTTCGGCCAACAAGCCTGCCCCCGACGGCGAGCGCCAGGCGGCCTTCAAGCACGGCCCGCCCTCGGGCACGGCGCCGTGGACCTACTACCTGACCTGCTACGGCGGCCCTGGCGACAGCGGCGCCTACAACAGCAACGTCGCTTGCGGCGGCAAGAAGGCCAACGGCAACTGGTGGTACTCGACGGGCGCGTGGTCGTTCGGCTGCTTCTCCAAGCTCGAGCTGCGCGCCAACGGCAAGTGCGCCGTGGTCACCGTGGTCGACAACGGCCCGGCCGGCTGGGTCGAGACCAAGGCCAAGAACAAGTGCGGCGGCACCGGCTACATCCTCGACGTCTCGCCGCTGGTCACCAAGCACCTGCACGGCGCGAGCTGCGCCGGTTGGTCTGACTGTATGGCCGTGCAAGTGCGCCCGGTGGCGTCCAACACGCCCGAAGGCCCGTGCAGCGGCAGCGCGCCGACGCAGCCGACACAGCCGACGCAGCCCTCGCAGCCCAACAACAACGGCTGTCACAAGGACGTCCCCTTCGGTTGGCTGTACTGCAGCGCGAGCTGCCCGTGCGGCGCCGGGCAGGGCGACTGCGACAACGACAGCGAGTGCGCGCCAGGCCTGCGCTGCGCGCACAACGTCGGCGCGAAGTACGGCGCTGGCAGCACCGTCGACGTCTGCGAGGCGCCCCCGCAGCCGACGCAGCCGTCGCAGCCGACACAGCCCACGCAGCCCACCAACTACGGGCCCTGCTACTCCAACGGTCAGACTGGTGTCTGCCAGGCCAACACCGTCAGCTGCAGCGGCCGCTACGAGCAGAACCTCTGCCCCGGCGGAAACACGGTCCAGTGCTGCCTGCCGCCGTCGCCGTCGGTCAGCAACGTGCCCGCGGCGCCCTCGCAGTGGGGGACGTGCAACTTCGAGGGACGCCCCGGCGTCTGCCAGTCCAACAGCATCGGCTGCCCCGGCGGCTACAAGCGCTTCCTCTGCCCAGGCGGCAACGACATCCAGTGCTGCCTGCAGTTCTAGCGCGCTAGTGCTCGACCTTGCTAGCAGGGCACGCAGCAGCGTCGAGGCGATCCGTACGAAACTGGTGTCGAGGTCTCACGTCTCGCGCGCGGACAGCACGCCGTCGAGCATCGCTGCGATGGCGCGCGCCCACTCGTCGCTGCCCCGCTGCTTCGTCACGTGTGCGACCGCGCGACCGAGCTCGCCCTCATCGAACCAGACGCCGTCAGCGAGACAGCGGTCGACGACCATCTTCAGGTCGCTCAGCGCGCGGGTGCGGTTCATCGGCTCGCCGCACAGGGGGCAGCGCAGGTAGGTCACCGGGTCCGGCGCGATGGTCGCGTCGCTGGGCGGCGTGGCAGGAGCACGATAGGGACCGGCCGCGGCGCTGAAGCCGTCGGGGCTCGCCGCGATCGCGCGCGACAGCGCCGTCATGTCCCCGCGCCGGATGAAGACACCACGGCAGCCGTCGCAGGCGAGCCGCCCGCCATCACGTACGACGAGCTCGGTCTGGCAGCGTGGACAGTGCACGCCTCGATTCTACTGCGCACAACGGCAACGCGCCTGGAACCTGAGGCGCGAGGCGGCGTCAGATGAAGCATGCGCCGTCCGTTGCTGTTGCTCTGGTGTGCAGCGTGTAGCTGCTTCGTCCCGCCCGCCGCCATCGAGCCTCCCGCCGCCGCCGAGGCTGCACCGCCTCGCACCGACGAGCAAGGCCATCGGCTCGCCTACGACTTCGGCATCCTGCATCGCTGGTTCCCCCTTCGCTGGTCGGGCACGACGATCCCCGTTACTGGAAATGACAGCGGCCTCACGCGAGCCAGCGTGCGGCTGCGCTGCAAAGACGAGCGCTGCGGGCGCGCCCCCGAGCTCGAGCCGCTCGACGCGCGCGAGCCAGACATCGGTCTGGTGCTGCGCGCGACCATCGACGACGGCGACGGCCGGCTGGTGCTGCTGATCCAGAACACCAGCTACGCGCCGAAGATGATCCCCTCCTACTACCGCACGCTGCTCGTGCTGCAGCAGGCGCGGCTCGAGGGGCGCTTCGTCGAGATCGAGGCGGTGATGCGGATGTGCTCCACCGGGCTCGTCTCCGAGCAGCGGCTGGCCGCGCGCAGTCAATGGCGCTTCGAGCCGCCGCGCTACCTGGGCCCGATCGTCACGCAGATGCGCTTCTGCATGCCCCTGGGCGAACGCGGCCGGCTCTGCTCGAACACGTTCTGGGGCGGCGTGCCGACCTGGCAGCAGGACCTTGGCGAGCTGCTGTCGATCTATCTTCCCGATCGCTCGGATCGCTCGCTGTCCGACCCGCGCGTGGAGCGCCTCGCCGACAGGTAGCGAGCAGCTAGCGTTGGCGTCGGCTGCGCAGCGCGAGGCCGAGCAGCAGCAGCAGCTGAACGGCGATCAATGTCGCCTGCGGGGGGCCCGCGCCCGTCGCGCTGCAATCGCAGCCTCCGTCGATGGCCATCGTCGGCGGCGGTGGCGGCGGCGTGCTGTCGTCCTTGTCGGGGTCGAGCTGCTGCGGCGGCTGTGTGCCCTTGGGCGGCGGCGCGTCCTGCGGCGGCGGGCCGCACAGCACGTCGTCGGCGGGCGCGGGGTTGTTGACGCACGTCCAGTCCTTGCCGTCGCAGCTTTCGTGCTTGCAGGGGCCGCACGAGATCGGCGTCTTGTTACGGCAGGCCCACTTCCCGTCGACGCAGGCGGCCTGCTGGCACGCGCCGCCGCAAGCGGGCGGCGGCGTCTGCGCGCAGACCCAGCCCTTGTCGGTGCACTCGGCTTGCTCGCAGTCGGCGCACTTGGGCGGCGCGCCGGGACAGCACGGCTTGCTGCCCGGTCCCGGGCACTGGCCGCACGCGTCGCGCTGCTGGCACTGCGATGCGTCCCACGCGCCGGCCGCGCCGCAGGTCGTCGTGCCGCAGCCCGACGCGCAGGCTTTGGTCTCGTTGGCGCAGCACGCCGGCTCGGGGCCGCACTGGCCGCAGCGGTTCTTGCCGCTGCACTGCGACGAGTCCCACTGACCGTTGCTCGCGCAGATCACTTCACCGCAGCCCGAGGAGCAGCCGTGGCGTTGGCCGGGCTGGCAGACCCAGGTCTGGCAGTTGACGCTCTGGCCGAAGATCTCGCCCGACGTGGCGGGCAGCCCCTTGGCGCGCGTCCAGCAGTCGCCGTGGTTGGTGCAGCCGTTGGGCTTGAAGTTGATGTCCCACTGGTAGAAGCCGCACTGCACGGTGCCCGGGATGGGCTGCTCGATGCGGCGCGTCTGGTACGGCGCGAAGGTCAGCGTCACCTCGGTGTCGACCTTGAGGTCGTGATCGAAAAAGCACTGCCCTCCGGGCGGCGTCTGATCAGCGCACCAGTACAGCAGCACGTCGAACGTCGCCGTCTGCGTCGTGCCGCACGCGTTGCGAAACGTCGACCAGAAGCTCGTCGCGGTGTGTCCCGATCCGGTCGTGGTGCGGATGCAGCTGCTCGCGCTCGGCGGCGAGGTGTTGGCGTGGGCGACGAGCGGCGAGAGCACGAGGATGACTACAATGACGGTCAGGCGCTTCATGCGCTCTCGAAAGAGCAAGCGCCGTACCGCCGAACGCGCTCACGAGATCAGCACCTTAGCCACGCTGCGAACCGCAGTCAGCGGCAGCCGTACCATGCCCACAACACGCAGCGGCGAAGCGCGAAGCGCGAGCCTGCCCCCCGAGGCCCGAAGCCCGAGGCGCTAGAACGAGACGAAGTCGCGCGGGTTGATGCCGGGGCCGGGCGGGCGCGCGCCGCGGCGGATCTCGAAGTGCAGGTGATAGCCGTAGTCGCCGCCGGACTTGCCGCTGCGGCCGATGACGGTGCCGCGGCTGACGGTCTGCAGGTTGGCCACGGCCATCTGCGAGAGGTGCGCGTAGCGCGTCGTGTACTGACCGCAGTGGTCGATGTCGACGGTGTAGCCGTAGCCGCTCTTCCAACCGGCGAACGTCACCACGCCGCCGTCGGCCGCGCGGATCGCCGTGCCGTTGGGCGTCAGCAGGTCGATGCCGGCGTGGCGGCGGCTGCAGCCGTCGCGGCAGTCGCCGAACTCGCCGCCGTTGCTCACGCCGTAGCCCGACGCGGGGTGCGCGAAGCCTTGGCACTGCGCGTTGCCGCCGGTGCTGCCCGAGCTGCCCGTGTCGCCGACGATCTGGATGCGGGCGCTGCGCTCGGCGACGGTGCGGCCGTCCGAGGCGAAGCCGCGCACGTAGACCTCTTGCCAGGTGAGGTACTTGAACTCGTAGCGCACGTGGAACAGGTCGGCGCGGTTGCTGCTCTCGCCGAGCTTGATCGTGCCGACCCAGTACTCGACGCGCGCGATATCGGCGCTCGCCTGCGCGCGCATGTCGACGGGGTTGCGATAGGTGCTGCCGTCACGCGGGGTGACGAGCTCGAGATTGCCCGTGCCGGGCAGCGACTGCGTGGTCGGCGGCACCGTGCTGCCGGGCGCCGAGTCGAGGCAGAGGTAGTAGCCATAGGCCCAGCCGTCTTTGACGTGGTCGCCGTTGGGGACGTCGAGCGCGTACCAGCCGCCGGAATAGGTCAGCACGGTGGCGGTGCGGCCTGGATCCATGCCCATGATCTCGGGGTGCAGCGTGCTCGGACCGTTGCGCAGGTTGAGGCCGCGGTCGGTCTTGCAGACGCTGACGGTGCTGCCGGGCTGGAACGGGTCGTTGGTGTTGAAGGCGGCGCTGCGCCCGTAGGCGCCTTCCACTGCGCGGTCGTCGGGATCGACGCCTTCGGTGCTCTGGCTGACGATGCCGTCGACGCCGCAGGCGACGCTGGCGAAGAGAGTGACGGCGACGATCAGAGCGTTGCGCAGGTTGGTCATGCCACGTGCTGCAGCAGCTACTGTGCCAAGGCTCGCCGGCGCGAATCCATTGTCGAAACCGCCGTTCGCCACCGCCCGCGGCAGCTAGTCTAGCCGGCTAAGTGGGGTCACTTGTTTCCTCCGGGTGCCGGCTTAAACATCCGAAATTACGGGAATGAGGTCAATCCACCCGCTGGTACGAGGGTTGCGTACACTACGCGCGTGACCGACCGACGTTCGAAATCCGGAGACCTCGCGATGGCCCGACGCTCTCTTCTTCGCCGCCCCCTGCAGCGCATCGCGATCACGATCCTCGCCGCCGCGATCGCGGCAGGCTGCGGCGCCGACGGCGACCTGGGCGACCACGCGGGCCCGGCCTGGACGACGCTGTCGGGACAGGCGCTCGCCTCCGAGCTGACCATCTCTCCCATCCGCCGCATCGAGCAGCCCTTCGTCCGCCTCGGCGTGAGCTGGGAAGGCCCGCTCGGCGCCAGCATCGAGATCAGCACCAGCGCCGACGGCAAGACCTGGTCGTCGTGGCAGAAGCCGGTTGTCTCCGGCGTCGAGGCCGAGAACAGCGCCAGCTTCGTCGGCCAGGTGATCGTGCAGGGCGAGGCGGCGCGCTACTACCGCGTGCAGAGCGCCTCCGTGATGCCGACCTTCGCGCGCCTCACGCCGCTCTACTACGCGGCCGGCCTCGTCGAGACCGGCGACCCGCCGCCCGCCATCGACCGCGCCACCGCGGCCGCTTCGTTCCTCGTCGGCGCCGTGCGCGTCAACAGCCGCGTGTCCTGGGACGCGCAGACGCCGCGCTGCGTGCAAGCACACACGCCGGCCGCGGTGACCTTCCATCACACCGCCACGCCCAACAACGACAGCATCAGCTCCGCCGCGCGCGTTCGCCAGATCCAGAACTACCACCAGAACACCAAGGGCTGGTGCGACATCGGCTACCACTTCCTGATCACCCGCGACGGTCAGGTCTGGGAAGGCCGCCCGGCGACGCGCATCGGCGCGCACATCAGCGGCTACAACACCAACAACATCGGCATCGCCTTCGTCGGCAACTTCGACGAGGCGCCGCCGACCAACGCGCAGGTGGACATGGCCGCCGCGCTGGTCAGCGGTCTGGCGCGCCAGTACGGCATCGCGCTCTCCAACGCCGCCGTCCGCACGCACCGTGACTACGGCCCCGACGGCTGCATCGGCGACAGCGGCAGCTTCAACATCGCGGGGCTGCTCTCGCGCGCGCAGGGTGGCGCGATCAACCCGACGCAGCCGCCGACGCTGCCGCCGACGCAGGGTACCTACACGCTGCGCGGCCGCATCTACGAGCGCGCCAACTCGAGCTTCGGCCTCGCCGGCGTCACCGTGCGCATCGACGGCACGCAGCTCTCCGCCGTCACCGGCGCCAGCGGCGAGTTCGCCATCGACAACGTCCCCTCGGGCTACCACCTGATCCGCGCCTCGCACGCCAACTACGAAGAGGGCCTGCTGCACCGCTACGTCGGTCCGGCCCAGCAGTACGCCAGCATGAGCCTGGTGCCCAAGACCTCGGGCAGCGCGACGTACCCCGGCCCCAACAACACGATCCCGCCGGCCCAGCAGATGAAGCCCGACGTGGAGCGCTGGCGCAGCCTCGTCGAGAAGTACTTCCGTCCCGAGCACGTGACCTGGGCGCTCAACATCATCGACTGCGAGAGCGACGGCAACCCCAACGCGGTCAACCCCAACGGCGGCGCCTCGGGCCTGTTCCAGCACCTGCCGCAGTACTGGGCCGAGCGCGCGGCCAACTCGGGCTTCCCCGGCGCCAACGCGTTCAACCCCGAAGCCAACATCGCCGCCTCTGCATATCTGCTCTACCGCGCCCCCGGCGCCGGCCCGCACCACTGGGTCTGCACCTACTCGCCGTTCGAGGACTGGAGCTATCGTCCGGGCAGCGGCTCGACGGGCACCAACAACAACGGCTCGACGCCGCAGCAGTCGTCGGCCTGCCACGTCGGCCAGCTCTTCGACTTCGCCTACTGCTCGGCCAACTGCCCTTGCGCGCGCGGCCAGGGCGACTGCGACAGCGACGCCGAGTGTCAGCCCGGCCTGCGCTGCGTGCAGAACGCCGGCGCCCGCTATGGGCTCGCCAGCTACATCGACATCTGCGAGTAGCGAGCAGCGAGTAGCGCGAGCGCAGCTGGCGAGTCGCCCCCCACCGCGGGGCGCGCTAACCGAGCAACATTCCGAGCACCGTTTGGTGGCACACGTCTTGTAGATCGTCTCGACGCCGCATCCTTGATGGAGCGGGGAAGGACATCCATGAGACCGAGACCAAGACGCGCCGCGCTGATCCTCGTGACGTTGCTGTTGCTGGGCATTGCCGGCTGCGGCCGTGAGGTGCCCCAGCTCGAGCCCTGGCAGATCGGCGGCAACGCGTCGCCTCAGACGGCGTTCTGCCGCGGACACCAGCGTGTCGTGCGCGTCGACGGCGAGTCGGTGCTGATGGCGCGCGAGGGCGTGCTGGCCGGGCGCCCCACGGACGTCTCGGTCAACATCGGCAACGTCTTCTTCGACTACAAGCACGCCGCCAGCGTGCTGCTCTTTGGTGAGCGTCCTTCGGATTACGTCTCGATGCTCGTCGGCCTATCGCTCGCGGGCGACATCGAGGGCAGCGAGCCGGCGACGGCGCGCGTCGTCAGCTTCGATCGCGTGGAGGTCGGCCTCACCGCCTGCGCCGTGGACGACGGCGCCTGCCGAGACAGGTTCCTGCGCGACCTCGCCGCGCGCGTGACGTTTCATGGTTGGCTCGGCGTCCCGCCGGTGCAGCCATCGGAGAGCGCACCCCGTGACGCCGCGCTGTGCTTGTACGTCGATCGCGGTCGCGACGCGTCGCCGCGCACCATCGAGATCTACTCGCCGCACTCGCACGTCACGGACTACGCGAACGAGGCGCCCAAGCCCTGAGCGCAGCGTGCCGCGCGCGGCAGGCGCTATACTGAGGGCGTGTACTGCCCGCGTTGCGACAAGCCGCTCGTGCCGAGCGCCTGGGACGATCTCGACGGCGCGTCACCCTATCGCGCGCAGCTGTCGGCCGCGTTCGACCGCATGCGCTGCAACGAGTGTCGCGGCAGCTGGGTGCCCGTGCAGTCGGTGGGCGCGCTGGTGCAGAGCATCGCCGAGCCGATGGTCGGGCGCGAGAAGGCGCAGTTGGTGGCGCGGCGCTTCGATGCCGACACCGAAGCGATGGACGTCGCCGAGTCGCTGAAGATCCGCTGCCCGCGCTGCCGCGCGCCGATGGACAAGCTGCGCAGCCGCGTTCGCTTCCTGGTGCTCTACGATCGATGCGGCGCTTGTCGCGGCATGTGGTTCGACGAGGGCGAGCTGCCGCGCATCGTCTCGGCGCTGCATACGTCGGCCCTGAATACGCTCGACGGCAGCTAGAGGCAGCTCGCGTCGCTGGTCAGCTCGACGTCGTCTAGATGCAGCGTGGCGAGCTGAGTGGCGGCGCAGAGTCCGCCGCCGCTGCCGAGCGTGATCTCGAGCTGGCGCGTGCGGCCGGCTTGCGTGCGCGAGAGGTAGAGCTGCGCCTGGCGCCAGCTGTTGCTGGCGGCGAGCGACAGCGGATTGCCGCCGAGGGTCACGGCGAAGCGCGCGTTGCTGGTACCGCTGGTGCGGTAGTAGAAACGCAGCGCCGGCGCGTCGCCGCTCGGGATCGTCACCATGCGCTTGGCGCTGGCGTCATCGCAGGGGCCTTCGAGACGCAGCGAGGCGACGCCCTGTCCGGCGTGCGCGGCGTTGGCGTCGAGGATCGCGCTGGCGTTGGCGCGCGCGCGCACGTCGAATTGCCAGCTGGGCGCGTAGCTCGGATCGCGCGCCAGCTCGAAGTCGGCGTCAGCAAAGCCCGCACAGCCGGCGTCGTCGACGAGGCGCAGATTGTCGACGAGCACGGAGCGCTTGTCGACGGCGAGGCAGTTGCTGCCGGTCTGCTCGATGGAGAGCGACAGCTCGCTGACGCGGCCGAGCGCCCAGCTCGGCAGACAGACGCGGCGCTTGTCGTAGCTCGCGCCGGCCTCGACGCTGCTCCAGGGTTTGCCGTCGAGCTGCAGCGCGAGGCGCGCCTCGAGCGCTGGGTCGCCGCGTCGCAGCCGCAGCTCGAGCGCGACGCCACGCTTGTTGTCTGGACCGCTTTCGGGCGCAGAGAGCTGCGCTTTGGCGACGGCGCCGCTGCAGGCGTTCGCCATCTTCAGCAACAGCGCCGAGCCGTCGCCGCGCACGGTGCCGGGCGCGACGCACTCGCCGGGCTTGGCCGCCACGAGGCGTACGGCGTCGATGTCGACGGTGCGTGACGCGTTGCGATCGCGGCAGTCGGGGCCAGGCTGCTCGGCGGGCGCCGCGCGCACGCGCAAGGTGCGACCGTAGGCCGCCGCGCCGAGGCACACGCGCTCGGTGGTCGTCTTCTCCCAGCTCGGGAGCTCGTGCCAGATGTCGCCGAGGCCGATGGCGACGCCGCCGCCGGCGGGCACGCCGCCGATGATGCCGGTGGTGCGGTAGGTGACCTCGATGACCAACGGCACGGTGTCGGCGTAGGCGGGCACCTGCACGCTGGTCTCGACGCTGCGCAGCGCGCAGACAGCGTCGCCATCGAAGTGTACGGGGCCGAGCAAGCGCTTCGCGTCGAGGCGCGAGACGTCGATCGCCGGCGCCGCGTCGGTCGCCGGGCTGACCGCGCCGTCGGCGTTTTCGAGCGGCCTGGCGCCGCACGCCGCCGCTGTCAGCAAGAGCGCACAAACGATAGTGGGTAACCGCACGCTGCCCTCCGTCGTTTGGGTAAGGCAATCAGCGAGCGATGGGTTGCAGCCCTTTTCCGGCGGCTTGCAGAGCGCCCCATTTGCGATATGCGGTTCGTGTTAGGCTCGCGCGCTGTTTCCGAGATGTTGTCGATATACCGACGCGTGATTGATCAAACGCGGACGGACAGGTGTCGGTCCGCTGATGGGAGATGAAGCATGACGAGCGGCGGCAGTGCGACTTCGAAGTCTTCGGCGAAGTTCGGCATGATGGGCCTCGGCGTGATGGGGCAGAACCTGGTGCTCAACGTCGAGCGCAACGGCTTCCCGGTGGCGGTGTGGAATCGGTCGCCCGAAAAGGCCGTCGCCTTCGCCAAGGCCAACGAGGGCAAGAAGGTCACCGCCTGCGAGACGGTGCAAGACTTCGTCGCCGCGCTCGAGCCGCCGCGCACCATCATGCTGCTGGTCAAGGCTGGCGAGGCCACCGACAAGACCATCGCGCTGCTCGAGCCGCACCTCGAGAAGGGCGACATCATCATCGACGGCGGCAACGCGCACTTCGCCGATACGCGCCGCCGCGAGCGCGCGCTGCGCGACAAGGGCTTCGCGTTTGTTGGCTGCGGCGTGTCGGGCGGCGAGACCGGCGCGCTGTGGGGGCCGTCGTTGATGCCAGGCGGCACGTCGACGGCGTGGGAGCGCATGCAGCCGATCTTCGAGGCCATCGCGGCGAAGGTCGACGACGGTCCGTGCGTGACTTACGTCGGCGCCGACGGCGCCGGCCACTTCGTCAAGATGGTGCACAACGGCATCGAGTACGGCGACATGCAGCTCATCGCCGAGGCCTACGACATCATGAGCCACGCGCTCGGTCTCGGCGCCGAGGAGCTGGCCACCGTCTTCTCCGAGTGGGACAAGGGCCTGCTCGACTCGTACCTGATCGAGATCACCGCCAAGATCTTCCAGGTCAAAGACGACAGGGGCGGCGGCGCGCTCGTCGAGCAGGTGATGGACATGGCCGGCCAGAAGGGCACCGGCCGCTGGACGTCGTCGATCGCGCTCGACCTCGGCGTCGCGATCCCGACCATCCACGCCGCCATCGTCGCGCGCGTGATGAGCGCGCTCAAGCGCGAGCGCGTCGAGGCGAGCAAGCAGATCGCCGGCTGGCAGGCGCCAAAGTTCGAGGGCGACAAGAAGGAGCTCATCGACGCCGTGCGCGACGCGCTCTACGCCTCGAAGATCTGCTCCTACGCGCAAGGCATGGCGCTGATCCAGGCCGGCGCCAAGGAGTACGGCTGGGACATCAACCTCAAAGAGGTGGCGCGCATCTGGAAGGGCGGCTGCATCATCCGCGCGCGCTTCCTCGATAAGATCAAAGACGCCTACGTGCGGCGCCCGGACCTGCCCAACCTGCTGCAGGATCCCGACTTCCAGAAGTGGGCCGTCGAGGCGCAGCCGCGCTGGCGTCGCGTGGTCAACCTCGCCGTCGAGCAGGGCATCGCGGTGCCCGCGATGTCGGCGAGCCTGGCGTACTTCGACAGCTACCGCTCGGCGCGACTGCCGCAGAACCTGACGCAGGCGCAGCGCGACTTCTTCGGCGCGCACACGTATCAGCGCGTCGACGATCCGGACGGCCCCTTCGTACACACCGACTGGAACGGCCTCACCGGCGGGACGACCAAGTAAATGAGTGACAGCCGCTCTGGCGCGGAGAGGCCTTCCGCGCAAAACCCGCTCCGCGAGGGGCTGCGCGTCGAGCGCGCCGCCGAAGCGTGCACGATCGTGATCTTCGGCGCGTCGGGAGACCTGACCAAGCGCAAGCTGATGCCGGGGCTCTACAGCCTCTATCAGCAGAATCTGCTCGGCGGCGCCTGCGCCATCGTCGGCGCCTCGCGCACCAAGTACTCGCACGAGGACTTCCGCCAGGAGATGAAGGAGGCGGTCGCCGAGCACGGTCATGGCGGCCTGGGCGACGAGGCGCAGTGGAACACCTTCGCCGAGAGCCTCTTTTACAACCCCACCGACGGGCGCAGCGAGCCACAGAGCTTCGACGCGCTGGCGGCGCTGCTCGAGAAGATCGACGGCGAGCGCGGCACCGGCGGCAACCGGCTGTTCTACCTGTCGACGCCGCCGTCGCTTTACACGCCCATCGCGCGCGACCTGGCGCGCGTGGGGCTCAACCGGCGCGGGCGCGACAAGGGCGCCGGCTGGACGCGCATCATCGTCGAGAAGCCGTTCGGCCACGACCTCGAATCGGCCAAGCAGCTCAACGTCGATCTGCTCGAGCACTTCTCCGAGAATCAGGTCTATCGCATCGACCACTATCTCGGCAAAGAGACGGTGCAGAACATCAACGTGCTGCGTTTCGCCAACGGCATCTTCGAGCCGCTGTGGGACCGGCGCTATATCGACCACGTGCAGATCACGGCGTCGGAGAACCTCGGCGTTGGCTCGCGCGGCGGCTACTACGAAGGCGCCGGCGCGCTGCGCGACATGCTCAAGAACCACCTGCTGCAGGTGTTGGCGCTGGTGGCGATGGAGCCGCCGTCGTCGCTCGATGCGGCCGGCGTGCGCGACGAGAAGAGCAAAGTGCTGCGCGCGGTGCGGCGCATCCCGGCCGACCAGGTCGACGACTACGCGGCGCGCGGGCAGTACGCCAAGGGCTCGGTCAACGGACAGCCTGTCAACGGCTACCGCGACGAGACCGGCGTCGACGCGGAGAGCAACACCGAAACGTATGCGGCGCTCAAGCTCTACGTCGACAACTGGCGCTGGGCCGACGTGCCGTTCTATCTGCGCTCGGGCAAGCGTATGCCCAAGCGCGTCACCGAGGTGGCGATCCAGTTCCGCCGCGTGCCGCACGATCTGTTCCGTGGCCAGCAGCTCGAGTCCAACACGCTGATCCTGCGGCTGCAGCCTGACGAGGGCATCACGCTGCGCTTCGGCGCCAAGGTGCCGGGACAGGCGGTGCAGATCCGGCCCGTGAGCATGGAGTTTCAGTACGGCACCTCGTTCGGCAAACGCTCGCCGGAGGCCTACGAGCGGCTGCTGCTCGACGCGATGCTCGGCGACTCGACGCTCTTCGCGCGCGGTGACTTTGTCGAGCTGTCGTGGGAGCTCGTCACGCCGGTGATCGATTACTGGGCCGCGCACGTCGCTGACTTTCCGAACTACGCCGCCGGCTCGTGGGGGCCCAAGGTCTCTGACGATCTCGTCGAAGGCGACGATCACTGGAGGCGGCCGTGAGCGGCGGGGCCAACGGCGTCGTCGAGGTCGCCGGCGCGGTAGACGTCGCCGGCATCGAGGCGCAGCTGCGTGACCTCTGGGAGCAGCTCGCCGGCGTCGAGCAACAGCAAGAGAGCCACCCGGTGATGCGCGCCTGCGTGCAGAACCTGCTGGTCTGGGCGCCCGACGCGCAGGGCGCGAGCGCGGGCGAGGCCGAAGCGGCGGTTTCGCAGGCGATGGTGGACGTCACCATCGACCACCCGAGCCGCATCATGGTCTTTCTGCCCAACGGCGCGGGCGATCGTGCTGGCGAGCTCGAGGCGTGGGTCACCGCGCAGTGCCACAAGCTGGGCAAGCACCAGCAGGTCTGCTGCGAGCAGATCATGGTCGCGGTGGGCGACGAGCGACGCGAGCACTTGCCGTCGTTGGTGCGGCCGCTGTTGGTCGCCGACCTGCCGACGGTGATGTGGTGGCGCGCCGCGCCCGCCTTTGGTGAGCCAAGCTTCGAGTCGCTGGCCGATTGCACCGAGCGCGTGATCATCGACGCCGAGCGCGCGCCGCGCGGCATCGCGGGGCTGATCGAGCTGGCGCGCGCCGTAGTCGGGCAGCCCGCGAGTCGGCGTGTCACGGACCTGGCCTGGTCGCGCGCCACGCCGTGGCGTATCGCGGTGGCCGAGGTCTTCGATGTCGAGGAGCACCGCGCGCGGCTGCCGAACCTGGCGTCGGTGGAGATCCAGTGCGATCGCTTGACGCCCGAGTGTGGCGCGGCGGCGCACGCCGAGGTGGGCGCCGAGTCGCTGTTGCTCGCCGGCTGGCTGGCGTCGCGCCTTGGCTGGCAGCCCGTCGGCGCGCCGCGCAGCAAGGACGGCGTGGTCGAGCTTTCGCTTTCGTCCGCCACGGGCAAGGCAGTGACGATGCGCATCAAGCCCGCCGAGCAGCACGGCGCCGACGGCACGCAGGCGATCACGCTCTCCGACGGCGAAGCGACGTTCACCGTCAACAACGCGGGCGAGCGCCAGCTCGACGTGGTGGCCGACAGCCCGGCGAGCCAGAGCCCCGACCGCCGCGTGAGCGCCGAGAGCATGGACGAAGGCCCGCTGCTCAGCCGCGAGCTGGCCGTGCTCAGCAGCGACGGCATCTACAAGCAGGTGCTGACGTTCTTCAGCGAGCTGGGCAAGGAATAGCGATGGCCGGCAAGGCGCGAGTCGAAGTCTTCGAGAGCAAGGGTGACGTGGCGGCGGCGGCGGCGGCGCGCGTCGCAGCCGCCATCGACGCGGCGCAGGGACGCCGCGAGATCGTCACGCTGGCGCTGGCCGGCGGCTCGACGCCGCGCGCGCTCTACCAGTCGTGGGCGGCGTCGCCCGACGGCATGGCGTGGTCGAAGCTGCACGTGCTGTTCGGCGACGAGCGCTGCGTGCCGCCCGAGCACGGCGACAGCAACTACCGCATGGCGCGCGAAGCGATGCTCGACGCGCTCGCCGAGGCAGGGCACCTGCCGGCCGAGCGCGTGTTTCGCATGAAGGGCGAGCTCGAGCCGCGCGCGGGCGCAGCCGACTACGCGCGCGAGCTGGCGGCGCTCTTCGGGCTCGGCGCCGGCGAGCAGCCGCGCATCGACGTGGTGCTGCTCGGCATGGGCGACGACGGCCACACCGCCTCGCTCTTTCCAGGTACGCGCGCGCTCGACGCGCAGCCGGGGGACGTGGTCGTCGAAAACTACGTCGAGAAGCTCGACGCGCACCGCTTGACGCTCACCGCGCACTGCATCAACGCGGCGCGCGAGGTGATCTTCATCGTCACCGGCGAGGGCAAGGCGCCGGCGCTGCGTGAGGTGCTGGTCGGTGACCGCGACGAGCAGCGGTACCCTTCGCAGCTCGTTGCGCCGACGGACGGCCAGCTGACGTTCCTCGTCGATCGCGCGGCGGCGGCCGAGCTTCCGCGAACGCACGAGTACATCACGCGTATCGACCACGGAGCGGACGCATGATCCTAGCGGGCGATGTCGGCGGCACCAAAACCAACCTGGCGCTGATGCGTCCAGGTGGTGAAGGGGCGGTGGCCGAGAGCGTCGCCGAGCGGACCTACGCCAGCCGCGACCACGCGGGGCTCGCCGAGGTCGTGGCGCACTTCCTCGCCGAAGTAGGGCGACCCGACGACGGCATCGACGCGGCGTGCTTCGGCATCGCCGGGCCCGTCGTCGACCAGCGCGTGACCACGCCCAACTTGCCGTGGGTTATCGAGGCGGGCGAGCTGAGCAAACAGATCGACGTGCCCGAGGTGGTGCTGCTCAACGATCTCGAAGCCACCGGCTGGGGCATCGCCACGCTCGGCCCCGAGCAGCTCGTCGCGCTCAACGACGTCGAGGCGCACATCGGCAGCAACGGCGCGCTGATCGCGGCTGGCACCGGCCTCGGCGAGGCGCTGCTGATGAGACCGCAGCAGGGCGCCAAGCACGTGCACGACTTCAGGCCGGTGGCGGGCGAGGGCGGTCACTGCGACTTCGGGCCGCGCGACGAGCTCGAGATCGGGCTGCTGCGCTTCCTCAAGGAGCGCTACGACCGCGTCAGCTACGAGCGCGTCATCTCGGGGCCGGGTCTTTACAACATCTATCAGTATCTGCGCGAGCGAGGCGAGCACGGCCACGAGCCGCCGGAGCTGCGCGCCGCCATCGAGCAAGACGATCCCAGCGCCGCCGTCTCGCGCGCCGCGCTGGTCGACGGCATCAAGCTCGCGCGCGCCACCCTCGAGCTGTTCGTCGAGCTCTACGGCGCCGAGGCGGGCAACGTCGCGCTCACCGTGATGGCGCTCGGCGGCGTCTACATCGGCGGCGGCATCGCGCCCAAGCTGCGCGACGTGCTGTGCGACGGCCACTTCATGCGCGGCTTCACCGCCAAGGGTCGCTTCGCCGCGATGACCAAGCGCATGCCCGTCTACCTGATCCTCGAACCCAAGACGGCGCTGCTCGGCGCCGCACGCCGCGCCGAGCTGGCGCTAGGGGTCACTCTCTGATGCGCAAGCATATGATTTTACGCGTAAATTTATGCGTATTGACAAAACCGCCCTGAAGGCGATCTGCGCGAGATCTTGAGTGAATGCGGTTTTGTCAATGCGTCTAAATTTGCGCGTAAAATCATATACTTGCGCATCAGAGAGTGACCCCATGGCTGAACATCGAGTTAGCGACCGCGGCGTAGACGAGCGAGCGAAGGAGATCGAGCAGCTGGCGATCAACACGATCCGCACGCTCTCGATGGACGCGGTGCAGGCGGCCAACTCTGGACACCCCGGCACGCCGATGGCCCTCGCGCCGGTGGCGTACACGGTGTGGCAGCACTTCCTGCGCTTCGACCCGGACGATCCGATCTGGCCCAACCGCGACCGCTTCGTGCTCTCGGTGGGGCACGCGTCGATGCTGCTGTACTCGATGCTGCACCTGTCGCAGACCAAGGCGGTCAACCCGAAGTACGAAACGCTCGGCGAGCTGTCGGTGAAGCTCGAGGACATCAAGAACTTCCGCCAGCTCGACTCGCGCTGCGCCGGACACCCCGAGTATCGCTGGACGTCGGGCGTCGAGTGCACCACCGGGCCGCTCGGGCAGGGTGTGGCCACCAGCGTGGGCATCGCGATGGCCGAGCGCTGGATGGCGAGCTATTTCAACCGCCCCGGCTTCGAGATGATCGACTTCGACGTCTACGCGCTGTGCGGCGATGGCTGCATGATGGAGGGCGTGGCGCAGGAAGCGGCCTCGCTCGCCGGGCACCTCAAGCTCGATAACCTGTGTTGGATCTACGACAACAACAAGATCACCATCGAGGGCCACACCGACTGGGCGTTCACTGAAGACGTCGCCACGCGTTTCATCGGCCTCGGCTGGAACGTGCTGCGCGTCGGTGACGCCAACGACGTCGAGATGCTCTCGCGCGCGCTGCGCACGTTCAAAAAGGAGAGCGGGCGGCCGACGTTGATGATCGTCGACAGCCACATCGCCTGGGGCTCGCCCAACAAGCAGGACACGCACGCCGCCCACGGCTCGCCGCTCGGCGAGGACGAGATCCGCCTCACCAAGCGCAACTACCGTTGGCCAGAGGACGCCAAGTTCCTCGTGCCCGAGGCAGTGCTCGAGCACTTCAAGGGCGGCATCGGCAAGCGCGGGCGCGAGATGCGCCAGGACTGGATGGAGCGCTTCGAGAACTACCAGAAGGGCTACCCCGAGCTGGCAGACCACCTCTACAAGATGCAGCACCGCCAGCTGCCCGAAGGCTGGGACAAGGGGCTGCCCAGCTTCGAGGCGTCGGCCAAGGGTGTCGCGCTGCGCGCCGCCTCGGGCGACGTGCTCAACGCCATCGCCAAGAACGTGCCGTGGGTCATCGGCGGATCGGCCGACCTGACGCCGTCGACCAAGACACGCATCAAGGGCGACGAGGCGGGCGACTTCACGCCGACCAAGGCCGGGCGCAACATCCACTTCGGTGTGCGCGAGCACGCCATGGGCTCGATCATCAACGGCATGTCGCTCTGCAAGGTGCGGCCCTACGGCTCGACGTTCCTGGTCTTCTCCGACTACACGCGCCCGTCGATCCGCCTCAGCGCCCTGATGGAGCTGCCGGTGGTCTACATCTTCACGCACGACTCGATCAGCGTCGGCGAGGACGGACCGACACATCAGCCGGTGGAGCATCTCGCCTCGCTGCGCTCGATCCCGCACCTTCTGACCATGCGCCCCGGCGACGCTAACGAGGTCGTCGAGATGTGGAAGGTCATCGCGAAGCTGCGCCATCGGCCGGTGGCGCTGATCCTCACGCGCCAGAACGTGCCGACCATCGACCGCAGCAAGTACGCCTCGGCCGAGGGCGCGCAGCGCGGCGGCTACATCCTGGCGGATGCGGAGGGCGGCTACCCGCAGGTGATCCTCATCGCCACCGGCAGCGAAGTGCCGCTGTGCGTGGCTGCCTACGAGAAGCTCAAGGAGGAGGGCATCCGCGCGCGCGTGGTGAGCCTGCCCTGCTGGGAGCTGTTCGAGGACCAGGACCAGAGCTACATCGACCAGGTGCTGCCGCCCAAGCTGCACGCGCGCGTGGCGGTGGAGCAGGGATCGACGTTTGGCTGGGCCAAGTACACCGGCAAGACCGGCGTGACCATCGGCCTCGAGCTCTTCGGCGCCTCGGCGCCCATCGAGGAGCTGCACAAGAAGTTCGGGTTCACGTTGGAAAACGTGGTGGCGCAGGCCAAAGCGCAGCTGACGGCGCACGACTAGAGGCGCAGGGGACTGAGATATGAGCACGTTGACGCAGAGCAATACTTGGAAGGCGTTGGTCGCGCGGCAGAAGGCGATCGCGTCGACGCAGATGCGCGACCAGTTCGCCAAAGACGCGGAGCGCTTCGCGCGCTACTCGCTCGAGCACGACGGGCTGCTGCTCGACTACTCGAAGAACCGCATCGACGACGAGACGATGACGCTGCTGCGCGAGCTCGCCGACGAGCGCGGGCTGCGCGGCCGCATCGACGCGATGTTCTCCGGCGAGCGCATCAACGTCACCGAGGACCGCGCCGTGCTGCACGTGGCGCTGCGCAACCGCGGCGCGCGCGCCATCGAGGTCGACGGCGAGGACGTGATGCCGCAGGTCAAAGCCGTGCTGGCCAAGATGCGCAAGTTTTCCGAGGCCGTGCGTGGCGGCGCCCACAAAGGCCACACCGGCAAGGCGATCACCGACGTGGTCAACGTCGGCATCGGCGGCTCGGACCTCGGGCCGGTGATGATCACCGAGGCGCTGCGCTCGTACTGGACGAACATCACGCCGCACTTCGTCTCCAACGTCGACGGCACCCACATGGCCGAGACGCTCAAGCGTGTCGACCCGGAGACGACGCTCTTCATCATCGCCTCGAAGACGTTCACCACGCAGGAGACGCTGACCAACGCCCACACGGCGCGCCGCTGGCTCGTCGACAAGCTCGGCAGCGATGCCGCCGTCGCCAAGCACTTCGTGGCGCTGTCGACCAACGCCAAGGGCGTCTCGGACTTCGGCATCGACACCGAGAACATGTTCGAGTTCTGGGACTGGGTCGGCGGACGCTACTCGTCGTGGTCAGCCATCGGCCTGTCGGTGGCGCTGACCATCGGCATGGACAACTTCGACGCCTTCCTCGACGGCGGCTACGCCATGGACGAGCACTACCGCACGGCGCCATGGCACGAGAACCTGCCGGTGACGCTGGCGCTGCTCGGCATCTGGTATCACAACTTCTTCGGCTGCGAGTCGCACGCGATCCTGCCCTACGACCAGTACATGCACCGCTTCGCGGCGTACTTTCAGCAGGGCGACATGGAGAGCAACGGCAAGCGTGTCGACCTCGACGGCAACGACGTCGACTACACCACGGGGCCGATCATCTGGGGTGAGCCCGGCACCAACGGCCAGCACGCCTTCTACCAGCTGATCCACCAGGGCACGCGCCTGATCCCGTGCGACTTCTTGGCGCCCGCCAAGTCGCAAAACCCGGTGGGCGATCACCACGCCAAGCTGCTCGCCAACTACTTCGCGCAGACCGAGGCGCTGATGAAGGGCAAGACGTCGGCCGAAGCGCGCGCCGAGCTCGAAGCGCAGGGCCTGTCCGGCGAGGCGCTCGACAAGCTGCTGCCGCACAAGGTCTTCCCCGGCAACCGCCCCACCAACTCGCTGATCTTCGACAAGCTCACGCCGAAGATGCTCGGCAAGCTCGTCGCCATGTACGAGCACAAGATCTTCACCCAGGGCGTGATCTGGAACGTCAACAGCTTCGACCAGTGGGGCGTCGAGCTCGGCAAGCAGCTGGCCAAGGCGATCCTGCCCGAGCTCGAAGGCGACGGCGCCGTCAGCAGCCACGACGGCTCCACCAACGGGCTGATCAACTGGTTCAAGAAGCACCGCTAGCGATCCAGGAACAACTCGCGCGCGTCGGTGTCATGCACACCGATGAGCCGCTCTCACACCCTGATCGCCTGCTTCGCGCTCGCCGCGATGTGGCCCGAGACGCTGCTCGCCTCGCACGCCTCGCGCGCACCCCTGCCGAAGATCCAGAAGGCCAAGCCCAAGCCGGACCCCGTGGTCAGCATCGCGTTGCGGCGCACGATGTGCTTCGGCAGCTGCCCGGCCTACACCGTGCTCTTGCGGCGCGACGGCACGGCCGACTACCACGGGCGCAGCTACGCGCCGCGCACGGGTCACCACAAGGGAGCGCTGCATCCGTGGCGCTTCGAGCAGCTCGCCAAGCTGCTCGCGCACCTCGGCTTCTTCAAGCTCAACGACAGCTACCGTGCACGTGTGACCTGCCAATCGTCGACCTACGTGACGGTCACGCGCCGCAGCGGCAAGACCAAGACCGTGCAGGAGTACGGCAGCGCTGCGCCGGTGGCGCTGTGGGGCATCCGCCAGGCCATCGACGGTGTGGCGCAGCGCATCATGTGGCGCCCCACGGTGATGGCCAAGGTGCCGTCGCGACGGGTGGTCAACGCTCAGATGGTGCGCAGCGCGCTGCTCGCGCGCATCAACGCGCAGCGCGCCAAGCACAAGCGCCCCAAGCTGTCGGCCGTGGCGGCGCTCGACTATTGGGCCGACGCTGACGCCCGCGCGAAGCTCGGGCAGGGCTCGCCCCAGCCAGGGCGGCGTTATGGGGTGCACATCACGCGGCAGCTTGGCACCGCCAGCATCGCGGCGCGCGACACCTACTGCGCGCTCGCGCGCGACCCACGGCAGATCGCGCTGCGCTTCGGCAAGCACTGGCCGCTGTCGGACAACAAGCTCTCGCGTATCGGTATCGGCAGCGCCTACGACGCGAGCCGCGGCTGGTGCGTGGTGCTGCTGCTCGGTCGCTAGCAGCCTATCGGGCGAGTATGCTAGGGGCGTGAAACACCCCTTGATGCGCGAGATCGAACGCCAGCTGATCGCTCACCTGCGTGATGGTGTCGCGCGTGGTGCGGCGACGCTGGACCGTGGCTTCGTCTACCGCTTCGTCTTCGACGACCTCGACACGCAGCTCGACTTTGCCGTCGAGCCAGACAGCGTGCGCGTTGTATCGGACGCCGCGCCGCAAGCGCAGGCGCGTATGTCGGCGATGACGCTCTTTCGCATGCTCTGGATCCTGCGCAACGCGCCCGACGTCGCGCAGCAGCTGCGCGCGGCAGGTGTCGTGCTCGAAGGCGAGCGCCGCCTGCACGAGGCGATCTTCGTGCTCGCCAAGGGGCCGCTGGCGCACTTCGTCGAGGCGCTCGAGTCGGCCGACGACCGCGGAGCCGCCGCGCCCCGTGCCTGGACGCTCGAGCGGCTCGAGCACACCGATCTCGAGCTGACGCGGCGCGCCGCCGAACGTGCGCTGCGCGAGCCCGCGCCGCTGCTGATCAGCGACTTCCCGGCCCCCTGGCGCGGCATCAGCTACGACGAGCTCATCGCGCGCTACGGCGCCGCGCGCACGTGGGTCACGGGAGAATGGGTCGACGTGGCGTCGTTCTTTGCGCCGGATGCTGCGCCCGAGGCGCCGGCGCGCTCGGCGATAAGCCCTCACGCGGCGCTCTACGCCATGGGCGTGGTCACGCCCGACGCCTTGCTAGCAGACTTTCGGCCGCCGCTGTTTGCCGAACGCTGCGCCGCGCCGAAGCTCTTCGCAGGCTGCGCTACGGGCGACGAGCCCTGGTCGCTGGTGGTGCGCCCGCACCGCCACGCCCACGACGCCATCGCCTGGCAGGTGCTCGGCACCAAGAAGTGGATCATCAGCCCGCCGCGCTCGGGGCCTTTCCTACAGCCCGCGGCGGTGGGCTTCGACTCGCAGTTCTGCGCCGTGCCCGATCCCGAGTCTATCGACGACGAGACGTTTCGCGCCGACTGCTGCACGTTCACCATGCAGCCCGGCGACGTGCTCGTGCTGCCGGGGGGCTGGTATCACACCACGTACGTTCGCGCGGAGCCGACGCTGTCGTTTTCCGCCTTCGCGCGTGACGAGCTGCTGCGCCTCTACGCCTGACGCGCCGCATGGGCGGGCGAAACGAACGCGCGTGGCTGGTCTTCGATGTCCTGCTGTTGCTGTTGGTGATGGCGCCCATCGGTGTGCGCTTGATCCCCGCCCACTGGAGCTCGATCTGGATGGATCACGAGTTCCAGGGCTGGATGGTGGCCGTCGCCAACCGCCTCGCCGATGGCGTGCCGCTCTATGCCGACGGCATGCACGTGCCGATGCCGCCGATCCCGTACGTGCTGGAGTATCTCGTCGGCGGCGGCGAGGGCGTGTGGCTCACCGAGAGCGCGATGCACTTCGGCGCGCAGGCGCTGCTGGTGCTCGGCGGCTACACGGCGCTTCGCGGTGCCTTCGAGCGTCCGGTGCCGCTGTGCGCGGCGCTGGCCGCGGTGCCGGTGATCTTCGCGCTGCCCAAGATGGCGATCCACGACACGGTCGCGCAGTGCGCCGCGGCCTGGACCTGCGCCGCCGTCGTCTACGCGCTGCGCACGGCGAGCAGACGCTGGTTCGTGCTGGGCGCCTGCTTCAACGCGATCTGCATGCTCTCCAAGCAGAGCACGGCGGCGGGGCTGACCTTCGGCGTGCTGCTCGCCTACCTGCTGACGGGGCGCACGATGCCGCGCCGCTGGCGACTAGGGCGCGCGCTTGACCACGCCGCCTGGACCTTCGCCTTCTTCGCCGTGCTAGTGCTGGTGCTCTCGCCGCTGGTCGACCCGCGAGGCCTCTTGCGCGACGTTTTTCTCACCGGCGCCGAGCCCAAGGGCGGCAGCGGAGAGCTGCTTCGCAACCTCGGGATCTACGCGCGCTCGCTTGCCGTCGCGCTGAGCAAGCACGGGCTGGTGGCGCTGGTGATCGTCTGGATCACGCGGCGCGCGCGGCTCTTGCGGGCTCGGCCGGCGCAAGTGAGCGACGGGCCGGCGGCGCGCGCGCTGCTGGCGAGCAGCGTCGCCATGACGGGGCTGTGGGTGGCGGCGCTGCTCTCGCCGGCGCTGTTCGTGCAGGCCAGCGACCTCGCTTCGAAGGTCGTCACCTACGCGCGCGCCCATCCGGTGCTGCTGGTCAACGCGCTGTTGTGGCTGGGCTTCTTCTTGGCGCTGTTCGGCAGCGCGTGGGACCTCGTGCGCGCGCGCGAGGGTCGCCAGGCCGACGCGCGCGCGGCGCTGTTCGTGGTGCTCGCGCCGGCGGCGGTAAGCCACTCGCTCTCGACGAACGTCTTTCGCTGGTACTTCGACAACAACCCGCTGGTCGTCGTCGCGCTGGGCGCGTTTGTCGCCGAGCTCTTCGCGGTCAGCCGCCTGCTCGCCACGACACGCGCCGCCGCGCGCGTTGTCGCCGTGACGATCGTCTGCGCCGCGGCGGTGCTCGGCACGTGGCCGACGTTGGCCGGCAACGTCGAGGTGGCGTCGCGTTGCACGCGCGTCTGGCCGGAGGTGCGCCACCTGCGCGGCGCCAAGCTGCAGCCGCGCGCCGAGGGGCTGCGCCAGGTGGTCGCACGCGTGAGAGCGCTCGCACACCCCGGCGAGTCGGTGCTGCTGCTGCCCGACGATCCCAACGTGCATGCCTGGTTCGAGCGGCCACGCCCGCCGCTCGCCGGCGCCATCGCATTCATCGATCAGTACTGGGACCGCTACGTCGAGCTCGACATGGCGCGTCTGTCGCGCAGCCCGCCCAAGGTCATCGTGATCGGTCCCAAGGGCTCGACGGCGGCGTTCTACACGCTCTTCGGCAATCGCTTGTGGGGCGCCAGCCGGCTTTTGTGGCGCGTGCGCAGCGAGCTTCTACCGCGCCGCTATCGCCGGGTGGGCAGCTTTCGCATCGGCTACTTGGCCGACGGCAACTTCGACGAGGTCGATGTCTTCGTGCGGCGTACGCGCTGATCGATCTCGGGCCCGTAGAGCCGCCGCAGGTGCAGCACGAAGGAGCGCTCGCGCACCCGCGGATGCTCGGGCGGCAGCCCCAGCTCGTGCGCGGCCTGTTCGAGGGCGTGCTCGTCGGGGCGCAGCGCCAAGAGGTCGGCGTGCTGGCGGGCGAGCAGCTCGAGCAGCGCGCGCTCGTCGGCTGGCGGCGCGTCGTCGTCATCGTCGCCGTCGCTGCTGCTGGCGCTGGCCTGCGGCCGTGCTTCGCGCGCCACCTCGAGGCGCAGCCGCTCGAGAAAGACCGTGCGTTCCACGCGCGGCCGCTCGCTGCGCGGCGCGTCGTCCTCGCCTGCCGCCATGCGCTCGAGCAGCGCGAGCGCGTCGAGGGTCTTGAGGCTGTCGTGCGGGGTCTCGACGAAGGCGCGCAGCCGTTCGAGGGTGTCGCCTTCGAGCTGTGGCGAATCGGCGGCAAGCGCCAGCAGCCGGCCGTAGCTTCGCGCGCGATAGGGCAGCGCCTTGACCGCGCCGATGATCTGCGCCGCCGCGCTCGCGGCCAGCACCGAGGCGGCCACGGCTTCGGCCAAACGATGCCGCACGTTGACCATCGCCTCGGAGAGCGCGCGGTAGCCGCTGTCTGCGGGACCGTGGATGATCGTGACCTCGTCGTCGTCGCAGAGCTCGCCGTCGCGATACATCTCGAAGATGCGGCCGACGCCGATCATGCCGAAGCTGTGAAGCTCGGCCGCGCGCAGCGCGCCCATGCTCGAGGCGCCATAGACCAGCGCGCCGCGCTCGAGCGCGAAGAGGATCTCCTTGTGCCAGACGGAGGGCACGCGGTCGAAGTAGCCGTCGATGATCGCGATGCGCCGCGCCCCGTCGCGAAGCGCGCGCAGCACATCTCCGGCGCGCGCCGGCGGCCGCAGCTCGGCGCCCTCGAGCGCCGCGCTGGCGCGTTCGGCCGCGAGGGTCGGGCCGAGGAAGACGACCGTCTCGCTGCTGCGCGTCTCGCTCATGCGCCGGCCGCCTCGAGCGCCGCCAGTCGCGCCAGGGCGCGCTCGCGCGGGGCGTAGGAGGGCGAAGCGATCGACGTCTCGAGCCCTACCACCACGGTGCGCGCGAAGCGCAGCCCCGGCGTCTCGGCCAGCTCGGGGCTGGAGAGGTCGATCACCAGCACCTCGCTCATGCCGCGTCCGGCGAGGCGATCGAGCACGTGCTCGAGGTCGTCGTCGATGCTCTCGCCGCGAAAGACCGGCACCTCTTCGAAGCTGCGCTCGGCGGGCGCGCGCGCCAGCGTGCGGAAGTGATCGAGCACCTCGGCGCGCTGCGTGCCTTGATAGAGCGCCAGCGTGAAATCGTCGCGCGAGCCGGCGATAGCGGTCAGCCGGCTCTGCGCCGCTTCGGTCAGCGCGCGGCAGAGCGCGACGTCGCGGTCGGGGTGGGCGCCCGAGCCATCGGCGGCCGGCGATGGGTTGAGGTCGGCGTCGGACTCGGGGTCGAAGACGATCACCGAGAACGCCGCCACCTGCACGTCGGACGTCATGTCCCAGATCATCACGTCGAGCCCGGCGGCCTTGAAGCGCTCGACGAGCGCGCGCGCCGGCGCGTAGTCGATGCTCTCGGGCGCCACGCGATAAGCGCTGCCCGCCTCGCCGCCGGCGATTCGCCATAGCGTCTCGGCGTCGCGCTCGATCAGCTCGCAGATGCCGTGCAGCGTGGCCTCGGCGATGTGGTTGCCCGAGCCGAGCCCGCTGGTGCTCGGCGAGAACGCGCCGCTGCCTGGCACGCGCGGCACGGTGAAGTTGGCGTGCACGATCTCGAACGGCACGAACACCGGCTCGTCGCTGCGCAGGTCGCGCGCGGCGGTCCACGGCAGCGGTGCGTCGGGTTGGTAGTGTGTGCCGCGCGCCAGCGGAAGGCGCGTCGGATCGGCGACGCGGGCCTCGCGCGCCAGGGCGCGCTGGCTCTCGAGGCGCACGGCGCAGCGGGCGTGCTCGGCGTGGTACGACTCGAGCGACTCCATCAGCGCCGAGACCTGCGCGCTCGGCGCGTCGAGCCCCTTGCCCTGCGAGACCGACAGCGAGCGCGCGTTGGGACGTACCGCTTGGTAGACCGGGATGCCGATGCGATCGAGGCCGGTGATGTTGGCCAGCCGCGTGACGCCGAAGCGCGCCACCAGCGGCTCGATCAGCGCCAGCGTCTCGGCGGGCGCGCGCGTGCGCGTGGTGCCCGTGGCGTAGCCCTTGGGCGCCGGCGAGTCGAACAGCGGACGAGCGCTAGTCACGATTGTCCTTCTCGAGCACGAAGTCGCCGAGGCTCAGCGCTGCGCACAGCGGCGCGCCGAGAAACGAGGCGATCGCTTCGTCGGGCGTCTCGACGATGGGCTCGCCCTGCACGTTGAACGACGTGTTGACGAGGATCGGCGTGCCAGTGGCTTGTTTGGCGCCCTGCAGCAGGCGAAACATCAGCGGGCTCTGCTCGGCGGTGACGGTCTGTGGGCGCGCCGAGTTGTCGACGTGGCGCACGGCGGGGGCGCGCTCGGCGACGATCGGCCGGCAGCGCGCGGCGAGCGTCATGTAGGGCACGCTGGAAAAGGGCGCCTCGAAGTACTCGTCGAAGTGCTCGGCGAGGATCGCCGGTGCCACGGGGCGATACCACTCGCGGTGTTTGAGCTCGTTCATGCGGTCGCGCATGGCAGCGTCGCGCGGCAGCGCCAGCAGGCTGCGGTGGCCCAGCGCGCGCGGCCCGAACTCGGAGCGCCCGTCGAAGACGGCGATGACGCGGTCTTCGAGCAGGTACGGCATCAACGCCTCTGCGCGGCTGTCGAGGCGCTCGCAACGGCGCGCCGAAAAGCTCGCTCCCGAGCCAGCGCTGGCGAGCCGAGCCTTGGCGCGCTCGATAGCGGCTTCGATCTCGGCGCTCGAGTACACGCGCCCGAGGCAGGTGTCGTAGGGCTTGTCGAGGTAGGGGCGGCGCCGCCCGCCGAGCAGCTCGCGGTAGCCATAGAGGCCGGCACCGATGGCGTTGCCCGCGTCGTTGGCGGCGGGTTGGATGAAGAGCCGCTCGAAGTCGAGCTCTTCGAGCATGCGCGTGCCCGCGGTGACGTTGAGCATCGTGCCGCCGGCGAGACACAGGTTCGAGAGCCCCGTGACGCGCGCGAGCCGCGCGCCGAGCTCGAGCAGCACGGCTTCGAGCGTGCGCTGCGCCTCGCCGGCCAGCGCGAGGTAGCGCGGGTCGGAGAGGCTGCGCTCGCCGCGCAGCACGAAGTCGACGAAGCGCCGCATGGAGAAACCGAACACGCGATCGAGGCCGCGGTCGTGGCGCTCGACGAGGCCGTGTTTGGCGATCTGCTCGACGAGGCGGTCGGTGCGCACGCCGAGGTGGCGCCAGCTGTCGCCGTCGCGTTCGCCGCGCGGCCACAGCTCGGCAGCGGGCGCGCGGCCGAGGTCATGCGAGGCGAGGCCCATCAGCTTGCCGCCCGCCGAGAGCGGATCGTCCATGCCGTAGGTGCCGTCTTTGAACGTCAGCTGCAGCGCGGCCGAGTAGATGTTGTACATCTCGCCGACGCTGACCTCGCCGGGGTCGATGAACTCGCGATGAACCAGCGCGAGCTCTTCGTCGTCGCCGCGAAAGCAGGCGTAGTGCTCCTTCTGCTGCAGCAGCAGCGAGTCGGGGCGCGTGCCAGGCTGCTCCATGAACGAGCCGTTGGCGTCCATGATCAGCACGGCCGCCTCGCGGAAGGGCGAGCAGTAGAGCGCCGAGTAGGCGTGGGCGAGGTGATGGGCGGGGTGGGGCAGGGTCACCACGCGCTCGTCGTCGATGCCGATCAGCTGCGAGGCGAGGATCGCGCGCGCGTTGCTGCGGCACGAGTTGGCGACGAAGAGGTCGACCTCGCGCGGGTGGATGCCGAGCACGTCGCAGCAGTAGCGGATCGCGCGGTAGGGGATGATGCGCCCGAACTGGGTCGCGCCGGTGCAGTGCTTGACGCGGTTGAGCCGCTCCTCGGCGATGGCGACCTTGACCTCGCCACCGACGATGGCGGCGCACGCCATGTCGTGGCTGATGTTGACCCCGAATACGACCTTGTCGTCGGCAGCGTTTGTCATCTGACCGAGGATGGTAGCAGCGGGCGCAGCGCTTTTCTGCGCCTCTCGGCGTGCGACACGCGGAGCGAAGCTGCATCGAGACTTCGTGGTACGCTGACCCGTTGCGCACCGCTCCAGGAGAGACGGACGATGAAGCGAGGCGACGAACATCTGGCGCTGCTCGAGGCCGCTGCCGACGCCGGGGTGATGCCCCTGCGCTCGCCTTGTCCCGCCGGCTGCAAGTTCTGTTACGAGTACCACATGCACAAGATCTTTCCGGCGGTGAAGCTGGCGAAGATCCCCACCTACGACGACGCCTCGTTCGACCACTACATGGACGAGCTGCAGCACGCCGGACAGATCGCCTTCCCGGTGTCGCCGGTATATTTCGACGACGGCACAGTGCACTACTCGTCGATGTCCGACCCGTTCGTGCAGGGGCTCAGCGACGACCAGATCATGCGGCTCGCCGGCAATAACGACGCGCGTGGCAAGCGCCTCTATCTCTCGACGCCGGGCAACTTCCTCGAGCCGGCGCTCGCCAAGCGCCTCACCGAGGCCTACCCCGACACGTTCCGCCTGGGCCTGTCGGCGATGAGCTTCGACGAGGAGATGCGCCCGCGTCTATTCAAGCGCTACGTCAGCGGCGCCAAGCTCGCGGAGCTGGTCAGCGTGCTGCGCGCGCCGCGGCTGTACATGCTCAACCTCGGCTTCGAGCGCACGCTGGCCGACCTGGAGGTGATCCGCGGCGCCGTCGCCAAGAGCGGCGAGCGCGCGTCGGTGATCATTACCTACCTGCACTACAACCAGCTGCACGGCCAGGATATGGCCGATCTCGCCAAGGAAGCTTGTGACTTCAGCGAGCTGGCGGCGTACCTGGTCAAGCATCGCGAGCGCTACGAGAGCTTCGCCGACATCTTCTTGCACTCGCCGCCCGACGCCTATGTCTTCCGCTTCCGCAACATGCTGCGCGCGCTGCTGCGCCGCTACGAGGCGCGGGCGGGCGACGTGATCTTCACCTCGCGCGGCGCCGCGCCGATGATGCGTGCGTTGGTGGTCGACGAGGGCATCGACGTGGTCGACGTATCGGACTCGCTGGGCGGCACCACCAGCTTCACCACCTCGCTGACGTCGACCAACATCATCGCCGCCATCGAGGCGATGCTGCGCGAGCGGCGCGCGGATCGTCCCCTGGGGCGCATCCTGCTGCCGTCGTCGATCTGGTGGATCAACCGCACGCACTCGCTGGACGGCTGCTCCTTCGAGGACGTGCGCGGGGCGTTCCCGGACCTGCGCTTCGAGCTGATCGACATCCCGATGGAGATGCGGCGCTACCGGCTGACCATCGACGACGGCCACGCCTATCACAACCTCGACGTGCAGCGCACGCGCGCGCTGCGCCGCCAGCGCGACGCCGAGACGCTCGCCGCCCTCGGCGCGTGCCTCGACGAAGGCGAGTCGCTCACCGACGCCAACTTCATCCGCCGCGTGGGCGACCAGCTGGCGAGCGGCTCGCAGCAGGTAACCTACTTCGAGGTGCTGGTCGAGCGCAGCGACGAGCTGCCGGCGACGGTCGGCGAGCGGCGCGCGGTGACCATCGCCGGCGAGCCGCGCACGGTGGTGCGTACGCAGGCCTATGCGGCGCGGCTCAACGGCAGCGCGCAACGCGAGCTCTACCAGCAGCTGTTCGTCGAGCGCACGCCGGCGGCGACGCTGCGTGCGCGCGGGCCCGAGGTGGCAGCCGAGGTCGACAAGCTGCTGCGGCGTTTCGCCGGCGTCGAGCGCGCGGCGGTCGCCAGCGCGTAGGCGGTCAGGCGGTCGTGCGCGGCGGCGAGGGCGCGGGGCTGGGGCTCGTCGCCGGCTCGTTTGACCTCGTAGAGCGCTTCGCGCTCTTTCGTCGCGAGCCGCAGTGCTTTGGCGAGCTGCCGAGGGCGCGCCGTGATGCGCTGCTCGGGCGCTGGCAGGCGCTGCTCGGCGGCGAGGCGGCGCTCGAGCGACGGCTAGCCCTCGAGGGTCTTGATCGCGCCGCCGCCGCGCGGGCGCTGGGGCCGATCACGCTGGCCGACGACTATCCGCGGCCGCCCTGGCTCGACATTATCGGCGACGTGCTCGACGCCATGCGCGAAGGCACCGGCGAGCCGACGCTCGCCGAGCTCGCCGAGCTCGAGGCGGAGGGCGACGACAGCGAGCCGCTGCCCTTCGCGCACTACTACCGGCCGTGGGTGCGGGTTGGGCTCGCGCGGCTCGAGCGACAGGTGGGCGAGCGCTGGCTGAGGCTCGCGGCGCGGCCGCGCCGTCAGCTCGCTCGTGCGCTGGCGCGCGAGCTGGCGCGTGCCGGCACGCAGACGCTGCTCGGCGAGCTCGACGCCAAGCGCGCCGCGTCGAACACGCCGCGTGCAGAGGGCGCGCCGCCGACGGTGATCTACGACGGCCTGGTGGCCGAGCTTCACGGCGCCCGCGCCGCCGCGCTGCTGGCAGGCTATCCGTGCCTCGCGCGCCTTTGGGCGACGCGCCTCGATCTGTGGGTCGCGAGCAGCGCCGAGCTGCTGGCGCGGGTCGACGCTGACCGCGCCCAGCTCGAGGCGACCTTCGGCGCGCGCGGCGAGCTCAGCGCCCTCGACCTGTCGCTCTCCGATCCGCACGATGGCGGGCGGCAGGTGGCCGCGCTGCGCTTCGCCGACGGCCAGGCGGTCATCTACAAGCCGAAGGACCTGACCACCGAGCGCGCGTTCTTCGCGCTGGTGGCGTGGCTCGAAGCGCGAGACGCGCCGCTGCCCGCGCTGCGCGCACTGCGCGTGCTCGAGCGCGACGGGTACGGCTACGTCGAGCGCGTCGCGCCCGCGCCGTGCCCCGACGAGGCGGCGCTGGCCCAGTTCGAGCGCCGAAGCGGCGCGCTGCTGGCGCTGGTGCACGTGCTGCAGGGCGTCGACTACCATCACGAAAACCTCATCGCCGCCGCCGATCAGCCGCTGCTCGTCGACCACGAGACGCTGCTCGCGCCGGCGCTCCCCGACGCAGGAGACGAGGCGAGCGCCGACGATCACGCCGCGATCCGCCTCGCCCGCTCGGTGCTGCGCACGGGCTTGCTGCCCCAGCCGTCGCGCGAGCCGGGTGGCTTTGTCGGCGACCACAGCGGCCTCGGCGCGCGCGAAGCTGCCGGGGCGCGTACGGCGTACCGCTTCGAAGGCGCGCCCAACAGCGACGAGATGCGCATCGTGCCAACCGAGCGCATCGTCTCGCAGGCCAGCCAGCCGCGCCTGCGAGACGGCGGTGCGCGCGCGAGCACGCGCGAGGCGGCGGCACAGCGGCGCGCGCGCGTGCTCGAAGGCTTCCGTTGCACCTACGATGCGCTCGCCGCCCACGCCGACACGCTCGCGCGCGAGGACGGCGGCCCGCTCGCCGCGCTGCGCAGCGCTTGGACGCGCGTGGTGCTGCGTCCCACCACGACCTACGACACGCTGCTGCGCCACAGCCGTCGCCCCACGCTGTTGCGCGATGCGGTGGTGCGCGGTCTGAGCTTCGATCGGCTCGCGCCAGCGGCCCTCGAGGATGGTGCGCCGCCCTGGGCGCTGCCCGTGTTGCGCGCCGAGCACCGCGCGCTGTGGCGCGGCGACGTGCCGCGCTTCCTCGCGCGCGCCGATGGCACCGGCCTCTTCGCGCGCGACGCCGTCGGCGCCGAGCAGCACGCACCGCTCGAGATCGCCGGCGACGTCTTGCCGATGGCGCCCTGGCAGGCCCTGCACCGCGGCCTGCGCGCGCTCGGACCCGACGACCTGCACCTGCAGTCGGCGCTCATCGAGACCTCGCTGCACGCGGCGAGCGCGGCGCGCCAGCGGCTGCATGGCGCCCCGGCCGAAACCGGCGTCGCCGAATCCGCGTCACCCGCCAAGCTTGCCGCGGACGGCGGCGGCGGCGCGACCCGCGATTCGAGGCCCGCCGCCGAGCCGCGCACGCTCGCGCTCGCGATCGCCGACCGGCTGCTGTGCGACGCCGTCGACGTGAGCGGCGCGCGCCAGCACGTGGGCGTCGACCTCGATCCCTCCAGCGGGCTGCCGACGGTGGGCCTGCTCGGCCCGACGCTCTACTCGGGACGCG
>JAGQIK010000006.1 GCA_020431405.1 Myxococcales bacterium | reverse complement strand
GACACCACGGCCGACAGCAGCACCGACGCCAGCGTCGACACGCTCGCGCCGCCTTCGTGGCTCGACGACACGTCGATGCCGCTGCCCACCAGCATCAAGCAGCTCGGCATCTTCCCCGATCCCACCGACCGCACCCGCGTGCACTCGCGCCTCGTCGCCTACACGCCGGCTTACGCGTTGTGGACCGACGCCGCCGACAAGCGCCGCTGGATCTATCTGCCGCCCAACAGCAAGGTCGACAACACCACCAGCGCCTGGACGTTCCCGCCCGGCACCGTGTTCTTCAAGCACTTCGAATACCCGGGACAGCCCGTCGAGACGCGCGTGATGCGCCGCACCAACAACAAGTTCGAGTTCGCCACCTACCAGTGGAACGCCGCCGGCACCGACGCGACGCTGCTCGGCGGCAACACGCCGACCGTCGTCGCCATCGCCACGCAGCCCACCGTGCTCTACGCGATCCCCACCGAGACCCAGTGCAAGGGCTGTCACGACAGCAACGTCCAGCGCGTCGGGACCAACGATGTCTTCGTGCAGGTCATCGGCTTCGACGAGCTGCGCCTCAACAGCACGCTCTCCGGCGCGACACAAACGCAGCTCGCCGCGCTCGCCGCGCGCGGCATCTTCTCCGCGGCGCTGCCCGCCTCGCCGGCTGCGATCCCCGGCTCGGCCACCGCGCGCGCCGCCAAGGGTTGGCTGCACGGAAACTGCGCCCACTGCCACAACCGCGGCTTCAAGTTCGACGCGCACTACGCGCTGATCGAGGCCAGCACGGTCAATCTACCGGCCAACAAGCCGCTGATCGTGCCCGGCAAGCCGGCCGACAGCCGCCTCTATCAAGCCGCCTTCGTCTGGGGCACCGCCGGGCTGCGCGACATGCCGCCCGTCGGCGTCAGCATCTACGACCAAACCGCGAAGCCCGACGTGAGCGCCTGGATCAGCGGGCTCTAGCCACGCGCCCGCTCAGGGCTTCACCGCCGCGGGCAAGTACGGGTGGTAGTCGTACTCGAGCGAGAAGGCGTGCGAGAAGGCGAACGCCTCGTTGAACGCGTACGCGGGGTCGAGGAACATGTCGCCTTGCTGCGAGCCCGTCATCTTGTCGGCCCATGGCAGTAGCCCGGTGCTCGAGTCATTGATGAACTGATCGACGTCGAAGCGGGCGCCGATCGGCTGCGACAGCGCGAAGGGCACGCCGCGCGCGCCGGCGTAGGTCATCGCGTCGCTCTGGCGCAGCAGCTTGTGGTCACCGATGTCGCCGCGCCACTGCCACAGACTGTCGAACGTCGAGATCAGGTCGTAGCGCGCCGAGGCCTTGGCCCCGTCGAAGCTCGGCGCGTACGCATCGGCCGCGCCGCGCGCGAAGCGCATCGTCAGGCCGCTGCCCTTGAAGAAGCCGGGGTCCCAAGGCGCCCCCTGCTCGCAGCGTACGCCCTCGAGAAAGCCGAACCAGCCGAGCAGCGGCGGGCTCTCGGCGGCGCGGCAAGCGATGGGGCCGTGGCCGCGCTCCTGCACGTAGATGCGCACGTGCGGCGTCGCATCGGCGTAGGTCGCGCTGCGCGTGGCGCCGCTGGCGTCGGCGAAATCGTAGGCGCCATCGACCTTGCTCTGCTTCTGGTTGACGCCGTCGCCCGTGTTGGACCACGCGCTCAGCCGCCCGTGCGCCGCGGTGATCAGCAGCACCGGCTGTCCAAAGCCGCTGCCCGTGCTATCGCGCCGCACCACCAACGTCACCGACTCCATGTCGCCCTCGTGGCAGACCGTCGTCAGCCCGAGGCAGATCGCCTCCCAATCGCGCGCGTGGTAGCCCGAGTAGGTGATGAAGTAGTGCGTCTTGCTGGCGACCAGCGCGGCGTAGACCATCGCCTGCGGCTTGGCCCCCGGCAGGTTGTCCCAGTTGTTGTCGTGGCGAAG